>JAAUOZ010000112.1 GCA_012034655.1 Leptolyngbyaceae cyanobacterium CSU_1_3
TTGACTTGGCGAACGACGCGTTGCTGATAGGGTAGGGCGAAGGTTTCGTAGTCTTGGGGCTGAGTTGTCCGCCCAGGAGTCAAACATTTGGACGACTTGAGCACCACAATCGATTTGATAGCGGACGTAGACGGCGATCGCATCGGCGATTTTTGCGAGTAGACTGTGGAGCATCTGGGGTTCGCGGAATGCCATCCCTTTGATGTTGGCATAGTCTTTGGAGCTTTTACCTTCGATCGCGTATGCTGCTAGTGTCCAGGGTGCGCCGACGAAACCGAGGACTGTAGATTTATTACCAACTTCGCGGCGTAAGGTGCCCAGAATTTCTTTGATAAAGGGCAGCGACTCTTCTGGGTTGAGGGGGTGGAGGGCGTCAATTTGCGCCTGAGAGCGAATTGCTGGCTCGATAATCGGCCCCCGACGTCTCAATGATGTCGAAGGGGATGCCGACGCCCGGAAGGGGCGTGAGGATGTCGGAGAACATAATTACTCCATCCGGCTCGAATACGCGCCAGGGTTGGAGCGAAATTTCGATCGCGAGTTCGGGTTTTTCGGATCGATCGCGGAATGAGGGATATTTATCGCGTAAATCCCGATAGACTTTCATATAGCGTCCCGCTTGGCGCATCATCCAGACTGGCGGACGATCGAGTGTGGCACCTTTAGCCGCACGTAATAATAGTGGTTCTTGACCGATCTCTGTCATTTTTATTTTATGGTTATTTTATATAGCGTTGCCCGTGGCGAGCGCGGACAAAACCCGCTCCTACCCTCTATCCACGAGCATGGCGCGAAAGACATAACCTCCAGAATAGCAAACTAGCTACCCCTTTGTGTTAGAAGCTGTTGCCAATCTTGTTTGGCTGTTGAGTCTTGAGATTGAGCCTCTGCTAGCGTCGCGACTGCATCTAACAATAAGCCTTCTTTTTGATATAGCGCGGCCCGATCGCGGGGAGAGGTGAGTTGACTAAGTTGTTTAACTAATTCAAGATTGATCGCTTTTGAAATCACCGTTCCTTGCAGACTAAATCTGCTTTCAACTCCACAACTGACATCAAGCGACCACTGAAATGGTTGATCTTTGGCGATCGCCTTGGGTAGCTGAACTTTGATAATTCCGGGCGTTCCCGTCAGGGAGAGTTGTACAGGGGGGATGATGTTGCGGCGGTTTGCCTGGAGGCGAAAAATAGCTTTGAGCGATCGTTGGGGCAAATCGGGAATGAAAAACAAAAAGCTGGGCGTGTCGCTAATGGTGAGATCGTTTCCCGTTGCGGTGACAACGGCCGTGAGTTCGCCGAGGGAGCGATCGCCTGCACAGGCTCCTTTTCTGCCCGCAGGTTTACGCCTTTTGGGACGACCCTGAGCAACTGAAACATCAGATATTTGACTTGATGGTGTAACCCAATCCAACATCGGCGTAGACAAAGCCCAGACGAGTGCAGCGATGATAGGGGTCCATTTCATAATTCAATCACTCCGATCGTCTCGTGGTAATACAACTCGTTGCTGCTGGAGGAACCCAAGTTTGACTAGACTAACCACACCGATCGTGAGGCAAAATGCGGATAGAAATGACACAATCGGCAGCCAAACTGAGTATGAAAAACTAAGAACGCTGAGAGTTGCGATCGTCAACAGTCCGATTCCAATACTGACGGCTCTCCTCAAAGGGCGAAACTGCCCAACCCAGCTTCCAATGCCTGCCCAGAGAGCAATCAGAAGAATTTCTACGCCATCGGGTAGAGCGGCGATCGGAGTGTGTTTTGAGGTCAAAAAATCGAGAAGTTGGCTAACCACTTGAGCATGAATTTTTACACCATATATTTTATTGCCCTGGGGTGTCAGGTGTTGGTCTTGATCTCCAGTGGCATAGCCCACCAAAATGATGCGATCGCGAATCAATTCTTGCAAATCTACATCACTCGCAGCAAACAATTCTCCCATTGATACACTTTGAACTTGGGAAGCGGTATATCGAATCAAAATTTGATTGCCTGCCATCTCTTCAGCATCGCGATGATATCCTCCTAATCGCGGCGAGAGAGTTGGAATCAGGAACGATTTTCCTTGATAAGTCAGGTGTTTTTGATCCCAGCCTGGCACGGGCAAATAGCGTTGTATCAATTGCAGCCCTAAGGCAGAAGATGTATTGCAGGGTGAACCTTTGCGCCTTTCCATCTGCAATACATAACGTCGAGCCACATCATCGGGGTCATCTAGCACCGCATCTACATAGCCCAGCTTGTCACCAGACAAACCAGGCGGCGGATTGACCGCCAGCAATGGATCGATAACTCCGGCGACTTCACCTGTCACGCAGGCGACTATGGTGCGATCGCTCGTTTGCAGGTGTTGCACTAGCATCTGCCAGCCTTCCCCAGTTGGGCTGTCGCGAAAAATATCTAAACCAATCACCCGTGGTTGATAGTGTTCAATCTTTTTGAGGACTTGATAAATAGCCCGATCGCTGAGGGGATCACCATATTTTTTGATGTCTTGATCATTGGCAACCACTAACAACAACCGTGAATCAAGACCAGCATTGGTTTGCACTTGCACCATGCGATCGTAAGCCCACAGTTCTGCTGGTTCCAATACGCCTAGCACTTGCATTCCGATGACCAACCCTGCCACGACGAAGGAGATCAAAGCCTGCGATCGCCGGGTTAGCACTTTATGTTTTGAGGATGCAGATGAAGTGGGACGTTTAGAGGGTTCAAGTTGTGATGCAAGTTGTGATGCAAGTTGTGGTGTAAGTTGTGGTGTAAGTTGTGGTGTAAGTTGTTGCCAGGTCAGAGATTCCACAGCGGGATTTTGAAACAAGATGGGCAACCAGCTTGCACAAGGAAAATCGCCTTCCAACCCTTGCAACCATTCTCGCGCCTGTCGAATTGCCACCCCCAACGGCTCATTAGCAGCAAATGCAGTCAGAAATTGCTTCAAAAACTCCTGAGCCACACGATCGGGCACAGGTTCTCGCATCACAATCAACTGGGGAATGTGCAACGATTCCAATTCAACGGCCAACCCCAGCCCATCGCAGGAATTGAAAATTGCGAGTTGCAAGCCCTGCGCGATCGCGCGGCGTAACCCGTAGCGCACTTCTTCTAGGGTCAGGCTGTCTGTAGGGTTGAGGTGAATGCGTCCCTGGTGGGCTTCGGTTTGGCTATGTCCGGCAAAAAACAAGATGTGCCATTCTTGTTCCCATAGGTGGCGATACAGTTCTTGGCGAGAGGGTTCTACTAAAAACAGCACAGTTGCATTAGATAGCGCTGCTAACAAACGGCGATCGGCTTCGGTATCTATGCCCCGACGATCGCTAAATTGCTAGAATTCTCACCTTAGAATGAGGATGAGTGAGAGCCTGCAATCGTTCTGGCGGGCTGCTCAAAACTAGCTCTGCGTAAGGATAGCGCTCGATAAAATCCCACAGATGCCAGGGTAATCGATGCAATCGTGAGTCACGAGTTCTGAGTAATATTTCGATTGGCTCGGTGGTTCTCAGGTTTTCGCGTAAGCGTTGCTCAATTGGTTGAAAGGAGGGTGAGGCTAACCAGATTTTGAGCGATCGCTCTAGCAGTTTTGAGGTGTTGCGACAGGCTTCTAATTGAGCCAATGCTCCCAGCTTTACGGTGACATTTTCTAGAGCAATGCGAGTGATGCTCAAGCTTTGACGATAGTGTTGTTGCCACTGTTCTAACGTTTGCAGTAACTCGATCGCGGGTGGCAAAAATCCGCTGGCTTCGGTGAACACAGGAGCATTGCGATCGCTGATCTCTAAAGTGATGTTCAATCCCTTCTCTAGTGACCCTTCACACCGCAAAACTGCCCGCTTACTCATCCTTCAAACCTCTCTATCACAGTCTGATTGTTGCAGGTGATTTCAATGGCAAATGGTTCTCGATCGTTGACTCGAAATTGAAGTTGAATCGTTTCTGTCGCATGACTCTGAGCTTGTCCAATTTCCTCGCCCGTCGCGGTTAATAGGCGCAGTTGAGTTTCACCCGGTAGGTGGGCCGTTTCTGCTAGGGGATGAATCTGTAAACTAATTCTAGTTTCTAGATCACTGATCGGTGAAATGCTGACCAATAGAGCAATCTGACCGTCACCAATGCTGAGAATTTTGACTCGATATATATCAGATTGCATCGATTCAGATTGCACCAATGCCAAGGAACGATCGACCCCGCGCACTGCCATTTGCTGAAACGAAAACACATCCTCAATCGATCGCCAGGTTTCATCAAACTGCCCCTGTAGCCAAGCTCGCAAATGAGTCGTTGCTGAAGCCGATCGACCCTGACGCTGTTGATAGAGCCGCCGTCGCCATTGCGGATTTTCTAACAACGCTGCCCACAGAGCAAACGGCACTTCTAACCGAGGCAGCCACTCCGCCGGATTGCCCAATTGTTCAATTAACCGATCAACCTGAACTTCAGACAACGACTGAAGTTGAGCAAGTTCAGATCTTGTTTGTGTCGGCGTGTAATGAGAATATGAAAGCCAGAGCGTGTTTAAGTCGGTGGTTAACTCATCGACCTCTAAACTATAGGTACGATCGTCTACATCATATCTGCCCTGGGTCTTGAGTTGCCGATGGGTAGTATATCCATATATTAAAATTTCTTGCCCATCGGCCGCTACTTGCAGCGCTAAATAATAGTCAGCCACCCAACTGGGAATATCAACCCATTCTTGCGGCACGGTTAACTCGGTTTGGTCGATCGCCTCGCTGAGAATGATCGCCAGGCGGACGGAACCGATCGTCACGATCGACCCATTCACCACTTCCCAAACGCTCGGCAACTCGGAGCTATCGACCCAGGCTCTCGCTTCGGCAAACCCTTCCCCTCTGAGCCACGACAAACCCCCTGCAAACAAAGTTGATTGAGATAGGCATTCCAGCGTCCCCATTCGGTAGGCAACGATCGACTCCACTGCCAGGCAGAAGTCTGCAAATTAGAGTCCACTTCTAGCCACCAGTCATTTGGTTCTACAAAGGTCGAAAACATGGATAGATGCCTCCTCAGCGCAATGGGTTGATTGTGGAATTGTCATAGTGCTCTTTCAACCATTCTTTTATGTCATGTTGATAGTCTTTAATTCGTCTGGGTTTGGAAATTGATTCAAGTCAGCCTGCACCCAGTGAATTAGGGCTGCCAATAGGCACTCTTCGGCTTTTTTGAGTCTACGAGAAACCGTTGGCTGACTGGTTTTGAGATCAGCAGCTAGTTCTTGTTGTGACAAACCCTGCTGATAGAAGAGCCGCAGAATCTCTTGCAAGTCTGCCTCAAGATGTTCTAGAGATTGGTTGAGAACGCTCTGAAGCCGCGATCGTTGGGCGTGCCGTTGCTCAATTTCCTCCTGCTGAATGGCAGCGTCTAGTAGAGATGGAGCCAGATCAGCGGTCAGATCGTCTTGAAATTCTCCATCCTGCCCAGTTTTGGTTTTGTTGAGAGAATCGATCGCGGGATATAAATAAGTACGAATCCATCGTGCGAGTTTAGTCAGTCGTATTTCAATTTGTTCGGGCGTGAGGGCTGGCCCTGGTGTAGCCAATTGTGCCTGTCGCTTGCTGTTATATAAATGGGCGATCGAATGCCAAAAAGATAAATCAGGTTTGGGCAGTTGTTCACTGCCGCGAAGTTGCGTGGGGACATACACCGTTTGAAAGCAGAGCCATGCCCAGCGATATTGCAGAATGTCTGATTCTACAAGTCCTGCTTGTTCTAGCACTTCACCAATACGTTTTTTGCTGATGCGTCGCAACAATGACCAATCGCTGCAAATGTCTGCAACTTGACGCTGGCGCAGCATATCTTTGAGCGCACTCGTGAGCACGATCGCTGCAAAAGATTTAAGACTACTGCCTCGATCGGGCACATATCTTTTTAAGACCCGTCGAACCTCGCTGCTGGCAAGTTGAAAACAATCGGTCAATGTATACTGATTTGTTTGAAATCGTTGCGAAATCTGTTGCGCCACCCAATAGCAGGATTCTTGCAGATAGGCACTCAGATGTGATTCTGCTAACAAATGACTTGCACTTTGATTTATATTTTGACCTGCACTTTGACTTACATTTTGTCTCTGTTCAGACCACTGTTGATACCAATATAATGACCAAGCTTTGTCTGACTGCAAATCAGATAGGTGAGGTGAACATCGCTGAATACTCCGTCGCAGCCTGGGGTCAGTGATCCACTGCTGAAAGCGATCGCCCTCTAGCCGAGCAAAGGTAGAAAACATCTCAATAATTTGGCGGCGAGGATACATAGCGGCTGAATAGAGGTGATGCTGATGGTTCTTTCAGAATACAGAATTGTCTAGCCTGATTTAGGATTTTGGCGCAAACTAGTGCAAATTATTGGGATTTAGGCAACCTGGTGATGTGGTTACAACACAATAACGATCGATAAACCCATGAAAAAGTATCCGCCCATAGCTTCTCAATCGCTTTGGATTCTTGCCACGGTAGGTTTTGTAGGCATTTTGTTTGTCATTTTATTTTTTGCTTACAATGGCAATCTGCCTGCAATTCTGACTCAAAACGATAAACTCGCCCATTTCGTTTTGTATGGCACTGGCGCTTTTTTGGGACATCGATCGTGCAACCGTCGTCATGTTCGTCTAATAGGCTACGGTCTGCCCCTGTTTCCTTTGCTGTTTGCACTGTTTACCCTAGGAGAAGAACTTGCACAAGCATTTTCTCCCAATCGCAGCTTAGATGCTTTGGATCTGATTGCCAGCTTTATTGGCATTGCAATCGGTTCTTGGCTGGCACAGGGCAAGCCCAAGCAGCCTTCTAAGAGCGGTGACAACTCCATCCAAAAATAGACGGGTAATTATTACAAATTACAAATCATCAGATCTTTTGATCATGAAGAATCATAGGTGGCGATCGCTGACTCTCAATAAATTACGGCTCGGTAAAGTGTGGCTCGGTAAAGTGTGGCAAAGTCTGATGGCCCCACGATCGCCCAAACACTTGCTTCTAAGAGTCGTAATCATATTGCTGGCGCTTGGCTTGCTGGTGCGATCGCTGCCCTATTTTGCCCCTATTCGTGCAGCGAGCCTGGTACAGGACGATCAAGCCGTTGAGTTTCGCGATCGTAATGGGTTGCCCCTAGGAACATTGCTCACCCGCGACCAAGACCATACCGCAGTCGTGCCCCTCGAACAGGTGTCACCCCATTTTATTCAGGCTATCATCGCGGCGGAGGATGGCGGATTTTATAGTCATGGCGCGCTGGATCTCAAGGCGATAGTGCGGGCGGCGATCGAAACCATTCAGGCGCGGCGCGTGGTCAGTGGCGCTTCGACGATTACCATGCAGCTTGCTCGGATGCTCGACCCAACCCCACGATCGCTCTGGGGCAAAGTCCAGGAGGTCTGGCTGTCATGGCGATTGGCAGCAGGCATGAGCAAAACTGAGATTCTTCAGGCTTATATCAATCGCTTGCCAATGGGGGGAAATATCTATGGGCTAGAAGCGGCTGCACGAGTATATTTTGGCATTTCTGCTCAAGATTTGAACTTAGCTCAAGCTACGCTGCTGGCAGGTTTACCCAATGATCCCAATTACTTTAACCCCTACGACCATTGGGATCATCTCAGGCAGCGTCAGAGGTATGTGTTGAGTCAGATGGTGCAGGATGGGTATATCACCCAGGGGCAGAGCGATCGGGCCCAGACCGCAGCCGTCACCCTTCAACCTCGCCAGCAGGGCATTATGGCGGCTCCGCATTTTCTGTTTTGGGTGGCAAGTCGGCTGCCAAACGACCATCCCGCCCAGATTCGGACGACGTTAGACTTGCCCCTTCAGCAATTTGTCGAGTCACAGGTGCGGCAGATCATTTCCACGCTGGCGGCTCAAAATGTGCAGCAGGCGGCGGCGTTGGTGATCGACAATCATTCGGGGGGAGGTGTTGTCCTATGTGGGGTCGATCGATTACTTTGCCGATTCGCAGATCGGTCGCAATGATGGCGTTCAGGCGTTGCGGCAGCCAGGTTCAACGCTAAAGCCGTTTCTCTATGAATTGGCCTTAGAAAAACAGATCATTCAGCCCAGCACAGTTTTGGCGGATGTGCCAACCTACTACGCAATTCCGGGGGCAAAGCTCTACAGTCCGATCGACTACAGCGAAACCTATCAGGGGCCGGTGCGGGTGAGAATTGCCCTGGCGAATTCGTTAAATATCCCAGCCGTGCGGGTGCTAGAAAAAGTTGGGGTATCAGCTTTCCTCGATCGCTTGCGACAGCTTGGGTTTCGGCATCTCACCCATCCCCCTGAGCACTACGGATTAGGGCTGACTTTGGGCAGTGGTGAAGTTAGCCTTTGGGAGTTGGCCCAAGCCTATGGGGTGATGGTGCATCAGGGACAGCCCATTGAGCTAGAGGTTTTGCCCCCTCGATCGACTCAAAACTCGGCTCAAAGCCCAAAATTCAGCAACTCAGGATTCCAGCACTCAAAGTCTCAGGCTGCAACTTGGGCCTTGATTGGGGATATGTTGAGCGATCGTCATGCGCGGGCAAAGGCTTTTGGGGTAGATTCGGTGCTCAGTTTGCCGTTTTCGGCGGCGGTCAAAACTGGCACTTCGTCAGACTTTCGCGACACCTGGACGGTAGGCTTCACCACAGACTACACCGTTGCCACCTGGGTCGGAAACTTCAATGGAGAACCCATGCGTCAGGTGTCCGGAGTGACGGGAGCCGCACCGCTCTGGAATCGTATCATGCTGCATCTCCACGAACCTCGCGAACCGATCGCGTTGCCGCGTCCACAAGGGTTGGTGCAGCGTCCGATCTGTGCACTGTCGGGGATGCGTCCTACGGCTCTGTGCCCTACGGTTGTCCAGGAATATTTTTATCCCCAAGACCTGCGGGCTTACGAGCAGCAGTCTGATACGTTCTATCAAGCGGCAGCAGATGGAAGGTCTGCCTATCGGCTCAATTTGCCGCCAGAATATAACGAATGGCTGGCCCTGCAACCGCAACCCGCGATCGCGTCGGGCAGGCTCAGAATTGTCTCACCCCGTACAGGCGACTATTTTTTAACTTCAGCCCACGATCGCAGCCCTCGCCTCGAATTTAAGCTCTCCGAAACGCCCAAACAGCCTGTCGAATGGTCGATCAACGGTCAAACCTTAGCAACTCAATCGTCAGCGTCTCTTTTTTGGCCGCTGCGTCCGGGCGACTGGACGGTGCAAGCTCGGCAGGGCAACCAGATCGATCGGGTCAGCTTTCAGGTTGGGGTTGCCCCAGAAAAGCGCGATCGACGCGGCTTTTCGACCGCAAACTAATTAAAAAAACGTTACAGATCGTCGAAGGGGTTCAGAAAATCGCGTCTGACTCGATCGCCATCAGCTAATTCTGAAGGAGGGCGATCGTTGCTCCAAGCCCACCAAACCGTTTCACAGGAACATTGATAGAATTCTTGCCACTTTTTGCGGTAGTCCTCCAAAAAGACGGGCGATCGTCGGTTGATCCAGACTCGTTCTGCCTCAGTGCTGGCTTGATGACACTTGGGACAGCTAAACACATGGGCATGAACGGCTGATTTAGTCCACGGGGGAGGAGTTGGCTCGAAAGCGTCCATGTATGGCAATAGATGAAGGCAGCTTTGACTATTATGACCTCATATTCGCGCTAGAGGCTGTCGCGTCAATGTTTCAGGTGTAAAACTCCAAATTAGCGAACTACAAAAAAGTTTCGGCGATCCAGAGCTTCAACGACTCAATCTAAAAGCTCGATCTAAGGTTTAATGGGCGATCGTTGGAACTGTGTAATTGGAACTAGTAAAATTCACGCTCAAATAATTCCCCTCAACAATTCACCCGAAATAACAATCCACTCCAAATAATGAGAAATATAGTGTTAAGGGATCGGCGAGTTAATCATGTACCACCCGACAGGTTTTGACTCCGCTCAACCCTCGACAGTTGAAGGTTGAACGTTGAACGTTGAGCAAAGTTGAAACCCGATTCACTGATACTTTATTTTCATGCAAACCCCTAAGTAGAAAAGCGGAATTAATTATTGATCAGAAGCATTTCGACTCCGCTCAATGCTCAAAATTTCCCCTAGAGAAGGGTTGAGCAGAGTCGAAACCCGGCATCTAGTTTGCTTTCATTTCACCCCACTAGTTATATGAGCCTCTTTAATCGAGTCACCGTTCAAACCCCTGAAAGCGTCGAACTTGAATTTACCCTGGCAGGAATCGGCAACCGAACCCTGGCCCTTCTGATCGACTCCGTTGTCTGGAGTGCTATCTTGCTGGTGTTTTTGCTGGTGTGGGGCATTGTTGCCAGCCAACTGCCCAACTATATTAATTCTCGCAATCTGCAACTCTGGCTCACGGCGATCGCCCTGCTGACTAGCTTTGCTATCTATGTCGGCTATTTCGTGTTTTTGGAAACCCTCTGGCGCGGACAAACGATCGGCAAACGCTACGCCAAAATTCGCGTTATTCGAGATGACGGACAACCCGCCGGATTGTCTCAAGCGATTCTCAGGGCACTACTGCGCCCGATCGATGACCTGTTCTTTTTGGGCATGTTGTGCATTATTTTGGGCAAGCGTGAAAAGCGATTGGGCGACTGGGCAGCAGGTACGATCGTCGTGCAAAACGAAAGCCCTGTCGTTGCTGCAACGTTTCAGCTATCGCCAAAAGCACAACCCCTAGCAGATGAATTGCTCAACACTGCGGAGATTGGTAAATTATTACCCGACGATTTCTCAGTGATTCGAGAATACTTGCAGCGACGAACGCTCATGGAATCAAAAGCACGATCGAACTTAAGCCTCCAACTCGCCCGTCAAGCCAGACAGTTAATCGGGCTGCAAGATTTGCCCTTTCAGATGACTGCCGACTTATTTCTAGAAGCCATTTATCTCGCCTATCAGCAGCAACGCAGTTGAAAAAATTCCCGGCTTCTATCAACGCCAGCTAAAAATTTACGGGTGCAATTTTTGGAGGCTCAGCCCAGAAGTCAGGGATGCCGATCGGGTTCTAGCCTTGCTTTTCTCGCGTCACAAAGGGCAAATCGACCAACTCGCCGACCTGCTCATTCACTGTTACTTGAGTACCCGCTTCGCCCTTGGCTTTGGTGCGGATGTAAGCCAGCCCGATCGCACCGTCTTCTGTAGCCATGATGCTAGTCAGTGTCCCCACTTTTTCTGTGCCCATCATCACAGCCGTTCCGAGTTCCGCCAGGGCGCTGAGCTTTACGCCCCAAAGTTGCTGTTTGACTCCTTTATAAGTGTCGAGTCGCGCGATCGTTTCTTGCCCGATATAGCACCCTTTATTAAAAGAAATAGTGTGCCAAAGTCCCGCTTCTAAAGGATTGTAGTCGTCCGTGAGTTCACGATCGGGCATCGGCCGCCCTTGTTGAATTCTCAATTTCTCCCAGGCGCGATCGTCCATCCATTCAGCGCCCGTTTCCAAGAGGGCTTTCTTGAGTTCTGCGGACTGGTCAGCCTGAGTGATCAAGGTATAGCCCCCTAAAGCTAGCCCGCTTCCAACCGCCACTCGCACCGCTAACCCTGCTAAGTCAAATAATGATGACTGGCGTAAGGTCGATCGCTGATTTCTGCTGCACCCAACTTCTGGAGAACGGCGCGACTCCCTTCTCCGATCAAGCTCAAGGTCGCAATTTGGGCCGTGACATCCGAAAGCTTTACCCTGTCGGCAAAGAAAATGTAGCGATCGAGAAACTTAATCACTTTCTCTTGGGTGTTGGGCGACACCAACAACAGGATGGAATCTTCTAAAACATAGGCCGTTGCCAGATCGATCGTTCGCGCTGTGGAGGTGAGAAAAACCGTATCGCAACCCTGACCCGGCTTGAGACTCTTGAAATCATTGGTGCTCTGGTTGTGGAGAAACTGAAGCCGATCGCTGTCTGAAACCTCGATCACGCCCCAGGCAGCGCGATCGTAGACCTGCGCGTCAAAAATTCATAGTCATTCTCTCTAAAATTGGGCCAATCTAACAAATTTAATCGGGCAGGTTCTCGAAAATTTGCTCAACCAGTGCCTTGGTTTTTTCGTCGAGCCGATCCCAGTCTACCGCTCCTGTTTCGTCAATGAGGCTGGTGTCTACTCGCACAGGTTCGTGAATGTCGTTGGCAAAGCAGACGCGATAACACAACTCCCACAGATCGATCGTCACCTGACGATCGGCTTGCTGCAAACACAATTCATAGCCAGGGTGAGGTGAGGGCAAATGAGACAGAGCATTTTGAATCTCTTCAGTCTGCTGAGGTGAAGCAGTTTTGAGTTGTTCTTGCAGTCGAGCCACGGTCGCTTTAACATCCTCTGGCGTGTCGTCTGCCCAGATGGGCACGTCTCGATAGGAACCCTTCCAGGAGGTTTGTTCTAGCTGCTTGCGAAGGTTGTCAATCACACGAATGAAGGCGGGCTGCATCAACAATTCCGCCTGTCGCCATGCCTCGATGTCTGCAAATTTCGGTTTCATACTTTACAGAATATCAAATTGCTGCAAAGCCCGAACCTGTAACCTGGGAGGATTACGGCAACCCTATCGCTGCGGTTGAGCGCCTGCCCAAATGCTGTTGAGCACCTGGCCGTGGGTGCTGGGTCGATCGTCCTCCGTTGCCCAGGTTTCTCCTTCGGCATCCACCACCCAGAGGGGCCAGGTTTCTTCGCCCATCATGCCAGCCCGAAATAGCACCCGATCGCACCATTCTTGACTCCAACCCAGCAAAATCGCATTTGTAAATTGAATGCCCGTGGGGGCGACAGTGCTGGCAGAATTTGAAGATCGATGCCAGATCAAGGCATAGTCTGAGGCGATGTCAGAACAGAAAACCGACTCAAATTCTCGTGCCAGCAGGCGATCGCCTGCCTCTGACCAGGAAATCGGCAGCACGATCGAAATCGTCCCTTCTAGCTCAGAACTGTTGCCAATAAACGGATTCTCAGCAAACGGCGAAGTTGCTGTAATCGCTTGCAGGTCGCCTGTTTTCAGGTTCTCTAGAAACAAGACGCTGCTAACTCGACTGCGGTAAAACTCTGGCTCTACGTATAGCTGAATCCGGCTGTATGCCTTGTACTGTCCGTCGGGAGACAGGAGAGAATGGCTGCGATAATAGTGCTGCGGCTGACTAGAATCATTCAGGTGCGCCATCACCCAACTCCACGGAATCGGATGAGGACTGTTGAGCGGATCATGCTGCGTCGATTGGAAATTCATAAAACACCCCCGCTGTGAAGTTGGATGGTTTTTTCGAGTCTGCCATGGACTGCCTGCCCAGCTTGAGCCTCATATTATGGATGCAAAACAAAATCTGAAAAGAGCACTTTACAAAAGTTCTTTGACGATCGATGAGACAATTTTCACGGTTGCTGTCAGGAGTGGTCTTGAGGCCGATTTTGTATTCGATCGCTCTGCTGGCAAGATGGAGAAGTGGTTTAACGCAGGGGCGATCCCGTGAAAATTGTCTTCTTTGGTACGCCTCAGTTTGCAGTGCCCACCCTGGAGGCGTTGCTCGCGCATCCAGACTGTGAGGTGGTGGCGATCGTGACCCAGCCTGACAAGCGCCGTGGGCGGGGCGGTGAGTTGTCTGCTTCGCCTATCAAATCAGTGGCGCTGACCCATCGCCTTCCCGTTTGGCAGCCCAAGAGCATCAAGAAAGATGCCGAAACCCTAGAAAAATTACAGTCTGCTCAAGCCGATAGCTTTGTCGTAGTCGCTTATGGGCAAATCCTGTCTCAAGCCATTCTAGAAATGCCA
The DNA here is from genome assembly GCA_012034655.1 of Leptolyngbyaceae cyanobacterium CSU_1_3. GTDB lineage: Bacteria > Cyanobacteriota > Cyanobacteriia > Leptolyngbyales > Leptolyngbyaceae > JAAUOZ01. The sequence continues at coordinate 13,757 of JAAUOZ010000112.1, forward strand.
AAGCTGGGATGTGTGAATGTCCACGGTTCGCTGTTGCCCAAATATCGAGGCGCGGCTCCGATTCAGTGGTGTCTCTACCACGGCGAAACCGAAACGGGCATCACCACGATGCAAATGGATGCCGGAATGGATACGGGTGCGATGTTGCTAAAAGCGGTATTGCCGATCGCCCTCCTCGACAATGCCCATGATGTAGCCGCCAAGCTAGCGACGATCGGAGCAGACTTGCTGATCGAAACGCTGCTCAAGCGAGGCGAAATTCAAGCGATCGCTCAGAATGATTCGCAAGCGACCTATGCACCCTTGATCAAAAAGCCAGACTATGCGCTGAATTGGACACGGTCCGCGATCGATCTGCACAACCAAATTCGGGGCTTCTTCCCCAATTGCGTCACCTCTTTTCGAGGGACGATCCTCAAGATCATCACCTCTGCACCCCTCACCTCTCAGGTCGAGCTTCCACCAGAATTGGCCCAGCTTTGCCCAGATCTACCGGCGGCCAACTATCGGCCTGGCGCAGTCGTGGCGGTGCTCAAAAATGTTGGATTTGTGGTGCAGACTGGCGCAGGGTTGCTGCTGCTGAGAGACGTTCAACTGGCAGGTAAACCCCCTCGATCGGGTTGGGATTTTGCCAACGGGACGCGATTGGAAATCGGCGAAAGCCTGGGCGCGTAAGCCAAACCAAGTCTCTACTTTTACAAGGCCGACTCATACGATCGACATTGCCCACACAGCCCCCCCGGATTGACCGCACAGCGAATCAGTTCAGAATGGGCATTAAATCGGCAGGTTGCATCGCCCAAGACCCAACGCCCCTCGAAGTACGATCGCTCACTCGGACGTTCCACCTGTTGGACGTATAACGCAACCTTGTGCAGACGATAGCGCCCCGATTTGAGTTGGTAGCGGTGATGGCGCTCTAAAACTGCGTAGGTTTGCCCTGCAACATCTAGATAGGCCCCAGGCTGAGGCGACCAATCGAGTTGCAGAGTGCCGATCGTGCGCTGCGGGTGAGTCAAAATCAACTCTGTAGGCAGGGGAGGTTGCTCCATGAAAAATTGTGTTGCGGCTTACATCAGCTTTTTTGAGATTTTCTGATGGTATCTCACCCACGATCGATCATTCTTTGGCTTTAGATTCTGCACAGAATCGGTGTTACCTGCTCCCGTGCCACGGGTTGACCTGCAACACGCCACTCGGCTTAAAGACGACCTTGAAGGAGGCCAACGACTCGGTAGGCACAGTATTGGGATCGGCTAGTTTGCTCAATTGTGGCAGAGGCGTAGCCCTGGCGTTGTCGCTAGCGATCGGGCTATCTGGCTCAAAATCAGCGATCGAGCCGTCAGCTTTGACTCTGACTCGATACACCAAATCTTTGTCAAAGGGCGGGTTTCCTTGCCAGTTTTGGTCGATTAGATCATAAAGTTTAGGCTGCAAGCTTTCAAGCTGCGACTTCTCAGTAATTTCTACGGCTGGCGACCCTGGAACCGCACTATTGGCTGCCTCAGAGCTAGGCGATGGGCTCACCGCCGGAGCCGGAGCAGAGGATTGAGGGCTGGGAGATGCCGTTGGAGCCGGGTCGGGGGAAATGGGGGCAGGGGATGCCCAAGGAGCAACTTCTACTTTGCCCTGCGGGGTGAAGACGACTTTAAATTGCCCGATCGGGTCTTGAGAAGGCGTACTGCCCCCGGCGGGCAAATAAAGCAGGTCTAACAGGGGTGTTTGCTTTACCTGGTCGAGGGCGGCTTGGTTTTCGGGCTTATAGCCGACGATCGCACCATCCTTGCCCACTCCTACCCGATATTCCAGATTCTCTGTAAAGGTTGGCTTTGCCTGCAACCTACCACCGATCTGATCGCTGAGCTTTTGTCTCAAATTCTCCAACTGCTGCGGATCGGTAATCGCAGGTGCAGCGTTTAAGGTCGTTTCTAGCTGGGCTAAATCTGGAGCGGCAGGGCTGGGGCTAGCCGTAGGAGACGCGATCGCCGTCGGACTCGCCGAAGGGCTGGCAATAGGGCTGGGGCTAGGTGACACTCTAGGGCTGGCCCCAGGGCTGGGCGACACTCCAGGGCTAGCCGTCGTCGTGGGGCATTCCCCCGCTGTCAGACAGGCAGGCTTGTTGACCTTGGGAACCGGAAGCATAAAGAGCGCGATCGCTGCCAGGGCAAAACTCGACACCCCGATCGCCGCCGGAACTGCCCGCTTAGATATCGCCTCACGAGTCCCTGCATACCGTTTGGGTACGGGGGCAAGGTTGAGTGACCAGAACGGCAAAGTCTGGGTATCAGCCACAAATTGGTCGATCGCTTCTACCAGATCAAATAGCTGCACCGTATTGAGATCAACCGCTTGGGCGACGGTGGTTTTGTGGTCGGCGCTCGGCTCCACACTCAGACGGTGATGGGTACGATCGAGGCGTTCTAGCTTCACAAACGACGGTTTATCGCTGTAGGTGTGGCGGGGCAAATGAATTCCACTCAGAAATTCTTGAGCATACAAGCTTACCGCCGTCACCAGACTCTCAAAAAACTCACGTCCACCACTTAGGGGCTTTTCTTGCCCAGGCAAGTGGCATTCTGCATTGATCAACAGCGACATCACCGGGCGCATCTCCACCTGAGCCGCCGCCGCCGGATCGGCTAAACCCTCCAAAACCAGGGTGCAATTGGGCAAACTGTACTGGCGTTGAATGGTCATGACACTTCTCCATCAAACAAACTGATCCACAGGCGCTGCATTCCAGACGTGCCCGTGCAAAAGAGCAACTGTCCGAGTAGTTCTAGGGCCAGTTCGTTCAGCTTTTCGTCAGAACTGTAGGCCATGACCCCAGCGCGACGCGGATTCATTCGGCTGCGGAAATGGGCACGAAATCGCTCTAGATATTCCGCTAGGCGAAAATGATGGTCTGGAGACAACTGTTTATCGTTGAGTTGCTGGTAAGCCAGGAGCAATTGCCGAATCACCACAGTCAGCCGTCGAGATAGGTAGCAAGCAATCACTACGAGGGCTTTGGCTTCGAGCAGAGACAGGGGGCGGCGCTGGCTATAGCGGCGGAAGGGGTTGGTGCTGCGTAGCCGCCACAGACCCACCCGATTTTTGATCACGCTCCGAAGCTCTAGATCGGTAGCGATCGAGAGAATCGCTTCAGAACCGCCGAGATCTAAAGCCTCGATCGCCAGCAGCAGCAAATCAATCTGCAACCGAGTCCGACGGGGGCAAACCCCCTCTAAGACGGGAGGATCGGGCAAGCTGTCGAGAATTAGCGGCGTGGTCGGGGCGGGTGGACTATTCAACTGCATTACGCTCACGGAAACACTCATTCCAATTGCGAGAGGGGTCTGTTGATGGCGGTCGGAAATCGAAGGAAATTAGGTGTGGATTTGGGTTCCATCCTTAAGGTTCCGGTTGCGAGAAAGGGGATTTCTGTCTGTCTATCTTTCAACATCCAGGTTCAACATCCAGTGGTCTCAACATCCAGAAGCATTCTACCGAAATCAGGATCTTGGGTGAAAAATTCTAGAAATTAATCAGAATTTTGCCGCTTTATTAGCCAATTTTAAGCTAACAATTCAACCGGGAACTTTTTGCGCCTACGCTAATCTAGCAGCAGAACAGCCAAGACGGTTCCAAACTATACTGCGTCAGCCTATAGATTTTGGTTTAGAAGGGGTGTGGGGGCTGCGCCCCAGCCAGGGGTTCCACCCCTGCACCCCGTCCAAAAATCTTTAATTTTATGCCCTGACAAAGTATATATTGCAGAACTATATT
>JAAUOZ010000113.1 GCA_012034655.1 Leptolyngbyaceae cyanobacterium CSU_1_3
ACTTCTCTCGCCGCCCTGCAAACGCTGGGGGCTGACTATCGATATGAGACAAAAATTGGCACAACGGGCGCGATCGAGCAGGGCGTTCTGAAGGGTGACTTGATCATTCAGGGCGGGCAAGATCCGTTTTTTTGTCTGGGAAGAAGCGATCGCCGTGGGCAATTTGCTCAACAAGCTGCAAATTCGTCAAGTGACGGGTGATGTGGTGATCGTCGGCAGATTTTATATGAACTATGAGCTAGATCCGCAAAAGTCTGGGGCGCTGCTCAAGCAGGGCTTGAATGCTCAAAGTTGGTCACAGGAAGCGAGTACGCAGCACCAAACTTTACCTCCCGGAACGCCTCGCCCCCAGGTTGCGATCGCGGGTTCTGTGCGTGTGGCGGCGGCGGCTCCTGCCAATACTAAGGCGCTTGTCCGCCATCAATCGCTGCCCCTGGCAGAATTGCTGAAAAAAATGAATCGCTACAGCAATAACTTGATGGCAGAAATTATTGCCAACTCGGTGGGCGGCCCGAAGGCTGTGTCCTATCAGGTGGCTCAAGCAGCAGGCGTTCCTCAATCTGAAATTTTGTTGGTCAATGGGTCTGGTTTAGCCGTTGAAAATCGCATTTCTCCCCGTGCGGTGTGTGCGATGTTTTAGCGATCGATCGCATTCTACAACCGATGAAGTTGACGGTTGCAGATGTGTTTACAGTGGTGGGTCAAGATACTGGAATCCTCGATGAGCGAAAGCTTCCAGCGTTGGCAGTGACGAAATCGGGCAGCCTGGATCAGGTGAGCGCTTTAGCGGGTGCATTGCCGACCCAAAAACAGGGAACGGTCTGGTTTGTGGTGATGAATGGCGGCGGCTCAAATTTAGAAGGGTTTCGATCGAGTCAAGAAAATCTTCTCGATCGTCTGACTAACCAGTGGGGAGCGGTGCAAGCTGCGCCAGCCGAGTTATCGGTAAATGCAGAACGATCGCGTCAAACTTCACTAAGCGAAGCGGTCAATTAGCCCATAGTGAGCAAGAGGCATGTTTTTATCTCTAGGAGAAGTTTTCGGCATCCTGCAAGCAATCTAATCTCGAAACCGCATTCCTTTCGGGTTGAGAGATGCCCCCTATTCTATGGGCGTTACTGAATTGCGATATGAAATGCTAAATTCACCCTCGCCCTAATCCTCTCCCCAAGGAGAGGGAACCAGAGAAAACAAGATACAAGGGTTAGGGGATAGGGTTAGGGGATGAGGGCGAAGATCTCGGCATTCATCAATCCACATTCTTTAGGCTGCGTTCTATCCTTCACTTTAGCGAGCCACGAATATTACCCGTATTGCCAACAACGCGCAGGCGCTGTGTCACCATTGTCATGCCGCCGTGCCGCACCAAGACCGCAGAAATCCAGTGATTGTTGGGTGTGTTGGGGGCGCGACCCACCTTAAAGATGCCACCCGATGTCAGCAATTCTAGGTCGATCGTAGTCGGGTTCAAATATCCCGTCGGTTTTACAGGTTCTTCGAGCACACTGCCCAAGAGCAGATCTCGGCCAAGCGGTTCTTGAACGATCGCATCAAAGCTAAACTCCTGCCCCACACGCACCTGCGCTGGTAAGCTAATCTGCACCTGCGGCGGATTTTCGCCCGACGTAATTTGGCTGCGTTCTGCTAATATTTCTTGCTGAACGATTTTTTGACCTTCAAAACGCTGACGAGCCTGCAAGGTAGAGGTCAGCTTTGAGGGCTGCCCATTGACCGTCTGTGTACCCGTAATGTAGGTCACGGTTTCTGCCTGAAGCCCACGACTGTCGGTTTGCCAAGACTTCAACTCTGTTCGATAGTTGATGTTGGGGTACTGCTTCCAAAGCTGCGCCAGCGACTGCTCTAGGGTTTGGCGAGTCAGCCCGTCTGAGTGCGAAAAATTGGGACTGTAGAATTGGAGAACTTCCTGCACGTTCTTGCGGTTGCTGGCTGCGTCGATTTTGGTCAGCGCTTCTTTAAGCTGAGGAGGAGCCGTCTCTGGCGTAGCAGCGATCGCGAGATGACCCAACCCGCCACCACTCGCGAGGGCGAATGAAAGGGAGGAGGTCAAAAGCGATCGCAAAAGAACATGGCGCATAGGAAGTCGCTCAACGAGGTAATGAAATCAACGAATCGTGGGGGTGAGGGCTTGCCACTTTCAGACAATATACTCTTCAATTTACAAAATTGCAGGGTAGTTCCTTCAACATTTTGGCAAGTTAAAAGTTTGGCAAAATAAAAGCCCCACTGAGGCAGGCCTTGTCGGACTCAAATCGATCGGGCGAGGAACAGGCAGTGCCCAGGGGTTTGCATAAAAATAAAATACCAGTGCATCGGGTTTCGGCGGGTGGGACATGCATTAACTCGCAGATCTCTAGCAAGTAACTTTTAATACATTTTTTGATTCGTAGAATTTTGGATGTTACTCATTCGCGATCGAAAATAGCGGTAAAATCTGTTGAGGCTCACAGCCACCTGTGCCATCTTTAGTACCCTCAGAAAAAACGTGCCTACCACTCAATTTCCTAGTCGTTTGTTGGTTGCCGCCAGTGGGACGGGAGGGCATGTGTTTCCTGCGATCGCCACCGCCGAACAACTTGCCGAATATCAGATCGAATGGCTGGGAACACCCGATCGCTTAGAGGCGCAACTGGTGGGAGATCGCTACCCATTACACACGATTTCGGTGGCTGGGTTTCAGCAGAAGTTGGGGTTGGCAACGTTGAAAGTGGTTTGGCGATTGGTGTCCTCGGTGCATCAGGTGCGGCAAATTTTGCAGCGTGGCAAATTTGATGGCGTGTTTACTACGGGCGGGTATATTGCGGCTCCGGCAATTTTGGCAGCTCGATCGCTGGGTTTACCCGTGATTTTGCATGAATCTAATGCCCTGCCGGGCAAGGTGACGCGCTGGTTTGCGCCCTGGTGTAGCGTCGTGGCGATCGGGTTTGCGGCGGCGGCAGATCGCCTGCCTCGTGCCAAAACCGTTTGCGTAGGGACTCCGGTACGATCGCAGTTTCGCGCCGCCCTCTCTGACTCGGCTTTAGAGAATTTGCCCATTCCTCCGGATGTGCCCCTCATTGTGGTGGCTGGGGGCAGCCAGGGAGCCGTTGCGCTCAATCAGATGGTACGAAAAGCAGCGGAAACTTGGTTTTCTGCGGGAGCCTGGGTCGTTCATTTGACGGGCGAGAACGATCCAGAGGCAGCCAGCCTTCAGCATCCCCACTATCTCGCGTTGCCCTTCTACAACCACATGGCCAGATTGTTTCAGAGAGCGAGTCTGGCAATTAGTCGATCGGGCGCAGGAACCCTGACCGAATTAGCCGTAACCCACACGCCTTCGCTGCTGATTCCTTATCCGTTTGCCGCCGAAGATCATCAGGCGTTTAATGCGGATGTGTTTGTGCAAGCGGGGGCGGCTCTGATGTTTCGCCAAAGTGAATTGACCCCAGAAATTTTGGCAGCAGAAGTATTAAGCTTGTTGAATTCGAGCGATCGCCTGCAAACCATGTCTCGCCAAGCCGCTTCTCTCGCTGTGATGGATAGCGCCGAGCGATCGGCTGAATTAATCCGGCAGCAACTCAGCCCGCGATCGCCCTTACAAGAATCAAATTGACGACTCAGCTAAACGGTCTAGAGGCTCCAAGTTTTTAGTCAGTAGGAAGGCGGAATGACCGATCAGACACATTTCGACTGCGCTCAAGGCTCAAAATCTCCCCTGGAGGGTTTCGGCTTCGCTCAACCCTGCATCTAGCCTGCTTTAATTTCACCCCACTACAATTATTGCCAACGTGAGAATTGCTAACTTAGCGCTTCTGTGATGTAGTCGGCGGTGGCTTCGACCAGGGCGATCGTATCTTCATAAACCATGCGAGTTGGCCCCAACACACACACACTACCAACGGGGACAGCGCCACGACTGTAGGTAGAAGACACCAGAGCACAGGTGCGAATTGGCTCCAAAGGGTTCTCAGCACCGATGCGAACCGTCACCCGTTTGCCCAAGCCTTCTACCTCCGGCTGCTCGAAGATCAAAGGCACAAGCTGATGCTGTTCTTCTTCTAGGAGGTGCATAATCATCTTGATCTGATGCAGTTCTGCAAATTCTGGCTGTCTGAGCACCTCTGACACACCGCTTACCATGATCTGTGTAGGGGCAGAAGATTTGGAGAGCCGACGAGACAGATCTGTAACCAGCGAGGCAAGAAATTTGCTGTAACGATCGAACTCTCGCCCTAGCTCACTCCAGTCTAAGGTGGCGATTTCGGTGGGCGATCGTCCTATCAATTCCTTATTCAAGAAATTAGACAGAATCTGCAATTCTCGTGTGATTATCTCGGTGTCAGACTCTTCTGTTTCGGGCAGTTCCATCAGCACAGACTGCGTTTCGTAGGTGTCTGTCACTACGATCAGCATGACGCGCTGTGGATCAATCTGCACCAGTTGCAAGTGCCTTAGCTCGGTGGTGCAGCTAAAGGGCAGGGTGATCAGGGTGATATATCCGCTCAATGTCGCCAGAATCTGAGCCGCCCCTTTGAGCAGCGCTTCAAAACTCCATTCGTCCCAATTTAGCCGCCCTGTGAGTAATTGCTCTACCTGATGGGTCAATTCGGTCGAGGGGGTGATGAGTTGATCCACGTAAATGCGATAGCCCGAATCGGAAGGGACTCGACCCGCCGAGGTATGGGGCTGATAGAGCAGTCCAGCTTTTTCTAGGTAGCCCATTGCATTGCGAATAGTAGCCGAGCTAACACTCAGGTTATATTCTTTAACCAGTGCCCCCGAACCTACGGGTTCTGCGGTGGCGATGTAGTGACGCACCGTTGCCCAAAGCACCTGCTGTTGTCGATTCGTCAAGTTCATGGGAGTCAGAAGTTTTGAAAAGCTTATTAGATCCTATGGTTTCTCAAAATTCAGTCAGACACACCGATTGAACTTAAGATAGCAGATTGCTAATTTTAGCTTTTATTCGGGATCGCTACAGTAGTAAATATGGCAGTCACTCAACTTCTGTGGCTCAACTTCTGTGACTCAACTTCTGTGACTCAACTTCTGTGACTCAATTTCTGTGACTCAGTCCAGTCCTTAGTAGCGCGGCATAGAGCGATCGACGGCGATCGCGTAGGCATCAATACCTCCAGCAATATTTTTCACCTGTGTAAAACCCTGTTGAGTCAGCCATCGGCACATTTGCGCTGATCTCATTCCGTGGTGGCACAGAACTAGGGTTTCTTTGGCGGCATCCAATCGATCGTGAATCTCACCTGACCATTGGGCGTAGTCGCTCATGGGCAGAACGATGAATCCGGGTAAGCCTGCTGTCTCGACTTCCCAAACTTCTCGCACATCGACGAGTTGCAGATCTTCGCAAGCAGCGATTTTGTGAGCAAGTTCTTCGACGGTGACTTGAGGAAGGGGTGAGTCAAACATCATGGCTTTGCAAAAAATGAATTTTGATAGGGACGCAGCACTGGCGCATCCTCAAAATTAACACAGGTGCAAAAATTGAATTCTGGTAGGGGCAGGGCACTGCTGCACCCTCAAGATTGGCGCATGACTGATCCGCAAGTTCTCACCGCTCAACTTCCGGATGCATTCATGAGTTTCTTTTTGGTATGAGTTGGGCGGACTTCGCTGACCGTAGACTTGCGGTAAAGAGAACTGTGGGGCAACACCCGCAACACTTCTTCGACGGTGGTAATGCCCTGGGTGATTTTTTCGATCGCCGACACCCGAAACGAGTCAAAATTTCCCCCATCCAATAGATAGCGCTGCAATTGAGTCATTGTGCCTTCGTAGATAATCTGGCGAATGGTGTCATCGACGTTGAGCAGTTCGATAATGGCTTCGCGACCAAAATAGCCAGAGTTAAAGCAGCGAGAACAGCCTTTGCCCTTGCGCCATTCGTGCAGGTGGGCGTGGTCGCGATCGATGCCCAATGCCTTCAGATCTTTCTCGATGGGTTGGTAGGGTTCGGTGCAGTGAGGGCAATTTTTTCTAACAAGTCGCTGCGCCACTACTCCCAGCAGGGCATCGCTGATCAAGCCTGGATCGGGGCCAATATCCTTAAGACGGGGAATGGCACTCATAGCATCGTTGGTGTGCAAGGTCGTCAACACTAGATGCCCAGTCAGGGCGGCTCTGATCGCTGTTTCGGCGGTTTCGTGGTCGCGAATTTCCCCTAGCATAATAATGTCGGGGTCTTGGCGGAGAATAGCCCTCAGCCCGGCGGCAAAGGTCATGCCTGCCGCTTCGTGAACCTGGGTTTGAGTGATGCGAGGCAAAATATATTCAACAGGGTCTTCGACGGTGACGACGTTGACAAACTCTGTCGCGATCGCCTGCAAGCTTGTATATAAGGTGCTGGTTTTGCCAGAACCCGTCGGCCCGGTGAAGATCACCATTCCCTGAGGCTGATGCAGCCAGCGTTTGTAGATTTCCAACGTCTTTTCAGAAAAGCCCAATTCTTCCATTTCGGTGAACGGGTTCTGCCTGGGCAAGAGCCGAATTACGGCCTTTTCTCCGCCGACGCAGGGTAAGGTGCTGACGCGCATATCCAACCCCAAATCGGTATCTTGGCCAGAGGCGTAGCTTTCGCCGATGCGGGCATCTTGGGGGCGACGACTTTCGGCAATGTCCATGTTTGACATGACCTTGAGAGCGACGATCGCCCGCCGACTCACCTCCGGAGGCAGCGTCGTAATATCGCGCAGAATGCCGTCGATCCGATAGCGGACTCGTAACCCTGACGGAGTTGGCTCTAGGTGAATGTCGCTGGCTCGATTTCGCAGTGCGCCCGACATAATGGTTCTTATTCGACCAATTTGGTCAGCCGCTTTCGAGAGATAAAGCTCTGTGACTTCGCCGATGTCTTCCTGTTCTACCTCTCCAGTGAGGGGGTTGATCAGGGGCGTGGAGCTAATTTGGTTGTGGTCGATGTTGGAGGTGTGATACCAGGCACGGTAACTTTTGTCAGTTACAGGAATAATTTTGACGTTGGTGAAGGTGCGATCGCTGAGTTGTTTGACTTGCGCCTCAGACAGAGCAACCGGACTGCCCAAATAAAAACAGTTGCGCCACAACAGCAAGGGGATGAGCGGAGGAAGAGAGTTGCGATCGGGGAATTCTCTCAAGAACCGATGGCTTACTTCTCGATCCAACAGTTCCAGAGTCACGTTGCCCTCTGTGTCGATCAGCAGGTGAAGCGCTTGTTCGCAGCTAATTTCACGATTCTTGAGTTGTTGCCAAACAGAGAACGAAGAATTAGAGGCTTTCATGATCTTCCTAGAACGGGGACAACAGCAATACGAGACTGGGTGATGAATGGATCGCTTTTGAGGGCTGCCGCAATCCTACTGTACGAAAGAAGAGACTACAAGCAGTACAGGCTACATTTGAGGGTCTCAGAATACTGAGTGGAAAGGAGGGGGGAGGAATAAGGGGAAACAATCGCACGTCGCGCTAACTCCGATTTTGCACCTTTTCCAATCGTCCGCTCTCAAATCAATTTCGGGGCTAACTGCAACCCATAGAAATGGGTTAAAAGCTTGATCTACTGGAGATTGAGTCCGTTGAAACGGACTTCAGCAATTAGCCCCCAATGGGTTGCAGGGCGGATATTGCGACGGCTGCCCGATCCGAGTTAGCTGACATTCTTATTTCTCTTCCTCAAGTGACTGAAGGTGCTTTTTCTCAACAAATTGCTTCATCGCCAAGCGACGGTTGATCATAAAGCGGTTCCAGAAACCGGGGATCATGTCATCCATCGTTTTAGCGATCGACCACACTTCCATGGCCATGATGTTGTAAAAGGAGCGATCGGCGCGTCTGAGTTTCTCTAGCCACTCGTCAAGCGTCATCGCTGGCAATGATTCGATCAGATCGGGTTCTTGAGAGGAGGGTGAGTCATCGGGCATGGCGATCGCTCCACAGCTACAGCACAAAACAGCTACAGCACAAAAATGCCCCATTTTTCAAATCAGTAGACAGGCAGGCAGTGCTGAGAATCTGACCTGACGGCCGGCAGGCGGTCTTCTACAGAACTTATGCATGAGAATTGCACCAGACTCGCTAAAATAAACTGTACTGTCTGAAAAATCTACCGATCGACATGGACACCGTAGAACTAAAGCGTAACGTCGAATTGCTATCTGAGCGCCTGGGTAAAACTCAGGACTATCTTTGACGTTCCTGCTCTGACCGCTAAAATTCAAGATCTAGAACAAATCGCCTCCCAGCAAGAGTTTTGGGACAATCAAACAACCGCCCAAAAAACCCTCCAAGAACTCAACGACTACAAATCTCACCTGCAACAATTTGAGCAGTGGCAAACCTACCTGGGCGACGCACAAGCCACCCTAGAACTGCTAGAACTCGAAATGGATCAAGCACTGCTAGAAGAAGGAGAGGCTAAAACCGCCCAGCTTCAGCGAGAACTTGACCAGTGGGAACTGCAACAAATGCTGTCGGGCCCCTACGATGCCAAGGGCGCACTGCTAACCCTCAACGCCGGGGCCGGTGGAACCGATGCCCAAGACTGGGCAGAGATGTTGCTGAGAATGTATACTCGCTGGGCTGAGGCGCACGGCTACAAAGTTCACCTCCTCGAAAGCTCAGAAGGAGAAGAAGCAGGCATCAAGTCTGCCACCCTAGAAATCGATGGGCGCTATGCCTATGGCTATCTCAAGATGGAGAAAGGAACCCATCGCCTCGTGAGAATTTCGCCTTTCAACGCCAACGACAAGCGGCAGACGAGCTTTGCCGGGGTAGAGGTGATGCCCCTGATCGACACGTCTGTGCATCTAGACATTCCCGATAAAGATTTGGAGATCACCACGTCTCGCGCTGGTGGCAAGGGTGGGCAAAACGTCAACAAAGTTGAGACTGCCGTGCGGATCACTCATTTGCCGACGGGGATTGCGGTGCGCTGTACCGAGGAGCGATCGCAACTGCAAAACAAAGAGAAAGCCCTGGCAATTCTCAAGGCTAAACTGCTAATCATTGCTCAAGAACAACGCGCCAAGGAGATTGCAGACATTCGCGGTGATATTGTAGAAGCGGCTTGGGGCAACCAGATTCGTAATTATGTGTTTCACCCCTATCAGTTGGTGAAAGATTTGCGAACGAACGTCGAAACGACGGCTATTCAAGATGTGATGAATGGCGAGTTAGATTTCTTGATTGAGGCGTGTCTGCGTCAAGAGAATCAACTCGTCGAAGCTTGAGAAATTAGTGCTCTAGTGGAAGGTATGAGTCTCTTGGGGCACTGTTAGGGCAATGCCCCCAAGAGTTGCGATCGATACATTTTCAGGAAATCTAAAGCCAATCCTTAAGACAGACCTTAAGACAGATAAGTATACCCGCTTAAACTGCGTTCATAATTTTGCAACAAAAGCTGAGACTCTTCTAGGGTAATGCGATGCTCTTCTAGGGCTTGCTCGGTCTGACGGCGAATGCTCTCGATCATATCCTCCGGGTCATATTGCACATAGCCCAATACTTCCTTCATGGTGTCGCCGCGCACCACATGCTCGATCTGGTAGCCCTTTGGCGTGAGTTGAATATGCACCGCGTTGGTGTCGCCAAACAAATTATGCAAGTTGCCCATGATCTCCTGGTATGCGCCATTGAGAAACATACCGAGGTAATAGGATTCACTCGACTTGAGCGGATGCAACTCTAACACCGATTTGACATCTCGCAAATCGATAAACTGATCGATCTTGCCGTCGCTATCGCAGGTGAGATCGGCGAGGGTGGCTCGTTTGGTTGGCTCTTCATCCAGTCGATGAATCGGCATAATTGGGAAGAGTTGATCGATCGCCCACGAATCTGGCGCAGACTGAAACACCGAAAGATTCATGTAATACATCGAAGCCATGATTTTCTCCAGGTCTTCTAGATCATCGGGGACATAATCTAGTTGACGCACGATCGCCAAAATTTTGTGGCAGCAAGCCCAATATAATCGCTCTGCTCTGGCTCGTTCTGGCAGGCTCAGATAACCAAAGCCAAATAAACTCACCGCTTCTTCTTTGAACTGAGTTGCATCATGATAGGCCTCCTGAAAGTTTTCTAGCCTCACCGATTCGTAGGTCTCGTAGAGATTGCGAACAATCAGGTGTTCGTTGTCCTGCAAAGGTTCGGGGTTTCCAAAAGGAACCTCACTGGTTCCCAACACATCAAATACCAGCACAGACTGGTGAGAGGCGATCGCTCGTCCGCTTTCGCTCACCAGGGTTGGAACGGGAATTTTTGCCCCGGTACAAGCATCTTTGATCGCCGCAACCACATCATTGGCGTAGTTTTGGGTGTTGTAGTTTTTGGAAGCGTGAAAGTTGGTTTGCGACCCGTCATAATCGACCCCCAAACCGCCACCACAGTCTAGGTACTGCATGTTTGCACCCAGTTTTGCCAGTTCGACATAAATCTGACCCGCCTCACGCAGTGCGTCTTTGATCACACTAATGGCAGAGATTTGTGAACCAATGTGGAAATGCAGCAGTTGCAGCGAATCTAACATCTTTGCATCGCGGAGTTGTTCGACAGCGTGAATAATTTCGGGAATGGTCAGACCAAATTTTGCCCGATCGCCAGCCGAAGTGCCCCAGCGACCAATGCCTTTGGCGCTCAGTTTTGCCCGCACGCCCAAAATAGGTTGAATGCCCAGTTTTTTACTGGCTGCGATCGCGAGTTCTACTTCTTCGACTTGTTCTAAGACTATGATGGGTGTCTGCCCTAGCCGTCTCGCTAGCATTGCAGTTTCTATATACTCTTGATCTTTGTAGCCATTACATACGAGTAATGCACCTGGTGTTTTGAGTGATGCCAAGGCAATCATCAACTCTGGTTTAGATCCCGCTTCTAAACCAAACTGATGGGGTTGCCCAAACCGCACTAGGTCTTCGATCAAATGTCGCTGCTGATTGCACTTCGTCGGAAAAACTCCCCGATAAACCCCGGCATAGTTATAGCGCGCGATCGCCCTTGAAAAGGCTGCATTCAATCGCTCGATTCGATCTTCTAAAATGTCAGAAAAGCGAATCAACAGAGGCAACCCTAAATTTCGCTGCTTCAGCGCCTGCACCAACTCAAATAGATCCAGCGATCCCCCCCGATCGCCCTTGGGAGAGACCGTCACATGACCCGCCGCATTGATTGAAAAATAGGGGTCGCCCCAACCCTTGATCCGATAAAGCTCTTCGCTGTCTTCGATCGTCCAGACTGCCTGGGGATTGGCAATCGCGGCTGATTTTCCGTCACCATTAAGTGCGGGTGGCGCGATCGACTGATCTTTTTTGACCGATTTTTCTGGGTCTTTCTTCGCAGACTTTTCGGACTCTGGCTTGGTTGTAGTTGGGCGTTCCCCCATCATCTTTTCCCCTTACAAAATTTGTTTGAGTTGCTAGTCTATCGCATCCTTCCTGAGTTGGTGAGTTCAGAAGAATACCTGCCGAAAAGTCTTTCCTGGCTTGCCTACCAACGTTCTGACTATGATAGTGAAGCTATCTAAACACAACAGATATCTATTGACATCAATGTGATTGATCCTGGGCGCTAGAAATGGGTGCTAGAAATGGGTGCTAGAAAACTGGTTAAAAATCAAAATTTAACAGCACCCACAGAAGAGCATTCCCCCCCAGCCCAAGCCACAATATCCTTAAGACACACTATTTCAATGGGTACTTTTCACTAAGTGGACATTTGACCATGCATGACTCCCTCGATCGCACCCCCATCGAAGCCCTGCAACTCTCACTCCAAGCTATTGGCTCCCTCAAACGCACTCAGATCCACACGATCGCAGACCTGATGAATTACACCCAAGAAGATTTGGAAATTCTCGATAAACCATCTGCCCAAGAAGTGATCACCGCCCTGCAAGAAAAAATGGGATTGAGCCTGCCGCTCAACGACCTACAATAATTACCAAAGCTCGATCAGAGCAAACACGCTCTATACTAAGGCGATTTCTACAAAAGAGATGACCGTCCCACCTTTGCCCTTCGGTTTCGCTCATCAGGGCGCAAGCTGGCAGAGCAAAGTCGAAGACAGCGGCTCACTTGTTTCCTAGAAATCTTCTAAAATCCTGGATCTTCGTCCTCTGAGTGGCTCCCATGCAAATGCAACCGCCGATGCCCCCCCAGCGATTTCTGCAACCGCTCGATCGAGTCTCCCTTGTGGTCATCGTTCTATTTGCCGTCATCATTGGCGGATTGATTTTGAGCGGCGATCGTAGTGCCCCACGGGTTCGTGATTTTAACTGGCAAGACACCCAAGTCGGAGCCGACGATCGCGCTCTGGTTCTCACCTTTAGCCGCCCTATGGATCGGGCCAGCGTTGAACAAAATCTGAAAATTGATCCGCCTTTGCCAGGCAAATATAGTTGGTCAGGGCGACGCATGGCCTACACGCTTAATACACCTGCCCCCTATGGCACGTCCTTTCAGGTCAAATTAGAAAACGCCAGAGACCGCTTCACCCACGAAGGCAGCAATCAGGCCAGCATTCAGCCCTTTGTAGGGCAGTTTCAGAGCCACGATCGCGCCTTTGCCTACATTGGGGTAGAGGGAGAAAACGCAGGACGGCTCATTCTCTTTAACCTGACCCGCCAAGAGAAAAAAGTTCTCACGCCCGCCAATCTGACCGTGATGGACTTCAAACCCTACCCCAACAGCGATCGGATTTTATTTGCCGCCACCGATCGCACCAACCAGCCCCAAAGCCTCGTCGAGCAAAAACTCTACACCGTCACCACAGGCATCGCCATCCGCCCCCCCGCCGCCTTGGGAACTCAATCCTCCCTCGTGCCCTTCCTACCCGAACCACCCCCCCCCTGCCCCTCAACCCAGTAGCCAGGTTGATTTGCTGCTTGACAACCGAGACTACCAGATTCTCAAATTTGACCTTTCCGCCGATGGAGAAGTCATCGTGGTGCAGCGAGTCAATCGCAAAAACACAAACGATTTCGGGCCCTGGGTTCTGAGAAAAGACACAGCCCCCCAGCCCCTAAACAACAAGCAACCTGGCGGCGAATTTTTAATCACCCCAGATAGTTCCTCCCTGGCCATCACCCAAGGACAAGGCCTCGCCCTTCTCCCCCTTCAGCCCCAAGCTGATCCCCTGGATTTTTTGCCCAAATTTGGGACAGTGCTAGGGTTTGCACGAGACGGTTCCGCCGCCGCCATGGTGAAATTTAACTCTGACTACACCCGATCGCTCTACCTCGTCAGCAACCAGGGGACGCAGAAAGAAATTTTTAAGACCACTGGCTCGATCATCAGCGCTCAATTTGACCCTACCAAGCAAATTCTCTATACCCTCCTGACTAACTTGATCCCAGGCCCAACCTACCAAGAACAGCCCTACCTGGCAGCGATCGACCTCAAAACCGCTCTCACAGCTACCGATCTCAACAAAGCCCTGCACCCCCTGGTTCTGTTGCCCCCACAACGCGATATTCAGGTCAGCCTCGCCCCCGATGGTTTAGCCCTTCTCTTTGACCAAACTGACTCTAGCGCCCAAGGAGCCGCCGAAAAAGCGATCGCCAACAGCCGTCTCTGGCTTCTCCCACTCACTGGCGATCTCGCCGTCAAATCTCAACCCGAATCCCTCCCCTTACCTGGTTTTCACCCCCGTTGGCTTCCCTAGCCTACTGCTCCCTATCCTTTCCCTTCCAGAATTCTTTTGGCAACATTTTTTGCAATAATCGATCAATTTCTTTACCACTTCCTCGAACAATCGATAGAATGGTAAGTAGAATTGACAACCCAAAAGCAGCTTGACTCAGCAAGCTCCTCAGCAGTTCATTTGAACAGGTTCGTTTACAGAATGGGAACAATGAGCGTGACGGACAGACCTAAAGCTAGGCTGACAGGCAGGCATAGCAACGCCCCTAAGCCATGTAGCCCAGTGCTCCTCCCCACGGTTCCAGCTTTGGTTCAAGCTTTATGTTCCGAAATAATGACCAAAACGCCTACCAGACCGCAGCAATCCATCCTTGGCAGCCCTGCCCTAGCTCTGCCGACATCTGAAGATTTTCTGGCATCTTTGCCCGCAGGTTTGAGGTTAGTCTAAACTCTATGGATAGAAGACTCTCCCCAAAAGCCGACTTTTCCTGTGGTGCGTCAAAAGACGATGAACCAAAAGACATAGCGCATTCAGCAGGGTGGCGATCGCCTTATTCCCCTTCGCTGGTTTGGCAACAAGGAGGCGCTCTAGTGATAGAGTTGCTCCATTGCTATGCATTTAAGAAGTTATTTTGCTTAGGAGAAGCACTTTATGCTACACCGCAAGATCTATCAAATCTGTAGTGATGGTCGTGAAGTCTGGATTTTCTTGCGGGATCAACAACGTTGGATCGAACGAGCCAAAATTCTAGATATCGAAGGAGATTTGGTAACTCTCCGCTACGAAACCGAAGAAGACGACGAAAACTGTTCTTGGGAGGAGATGGTTCGGTTAGAGAGCATTGGTGCAGTAACTCAAAAGCTAGCTTCTGTACCCAAAGGCAATGTTGAACCGATAGTGTCTGATGACTGCCCCGAAGCCGAACAGATTCCCAAGCACCACTATCCAGAGTCAAACCCAGACTAATCAAGATTTGCAGCACTAAGGTTTTCTAAAACTAAAGCACGATCGACTCTCATCCGAGAAAAGTCGATCGTGCTTTGTTTTTTGAGTCTTTTGAGGCTAGCAAGAAAATTTTAGGAAGATTTCAGGAGAATCTTAGAAGAAACGAGCAGTCGGTGCATAGTCTGAGCAATCGATCGCCTCCTCAGACAGAGCGATCGAGGGGTGAACCGTACACTTCAACGTGTAGTCTCCCGTGAAATATTGACAGTCAGCACAGGGGATGCGATGCATTTGCCGCGCTCGGCTTACGCCCGAAAAAACCAGAGAGCCAATACTCCAAACCGTTAGCAGGGTAAAAGCCCAGGCTAAGACAAAACAAATCGGCACTAAAAACGGCTGGATGGTATGCATCAGCCAATAGAAGATGTGAAGCACAGGGTAAATTCCACCACAAGTTTGGTTAACAACAAAATTTGGATACTAAAATTTGGATACTAAAATTTAGCCATCAAATTTAGCCATCATGAGGTTGATCATAGTCATCTGCCCCGTGTTTGCCCTTCAACTTAAGGCTTATTCAATCGCCAACACATTTTGTTACCTAAGTTTCCTGTTTTTTTGCACGATCGGCTATCGTTTAGCTAGCGCACGCCCACCCCTGACACCCCTCACCTTGCCATGCGAGTTTCTCTCTCTAACTCCCCTGCTCAGTCTCAGCAAGTCAAACAACAGCTTGCCCAACCCGACGAATCGCTGTCTTTTGAACTGGGAAAAGCCGTCCAAGAGCTACCCCCCCTCTACACCCGCATCCTGGCTGGTAGCATTACGGCTCTGGTTTTTGGAACCATTACCTGGGCCCATCTCAGCCAAGTCGAAGAAGTCGCGATCGCTGGCGGCAAACTCATTCCCTCTACCGAAGTTCGCCCGGTGCGCGCCCTCAGCGCTGGTAGTGTCACCGAAACCAAAGTTGAGGTGGGTGCATTCGTCAAAAAAGGAGATGTCCTGCTCGAAATCGATCCGGGGGTTGCTGAAACTAGCGTAGACAGTTTGGAGAAAGATGCAGCCAGAATTCGCGAAGTGATCGCCCGACTAGAAGCCGAGCGAAACAACCAGGGCGATGGCGGCACTCCTCTTCAAGACGAACTGATCGCCAACCGCCAACAAGAATTTGCCAGCAAACAAGCAAGCGCGATCGCCGAAGCCAGCAGCAGAGAAGGGGCCTATCAAGAGTCTCAGTCTGAGCTACAAAGATTTCAGGAGAACCTAGTTGCCGCCGAAACGACTCTAAATAATGCCACTGCCAACAGAATTCAGGCAGAACGATCGCTGGAACTCGCTCAAAAACGGCGAAAAATGTTGACACCGCTTGAAGGATCGGGTGCAATCCCCAATCAAGAGCTAATTAGAGCCGATCAAGAAGTGACCCAGGCTACCCAGCAGTTAATCAGTGCAGATAATCAAATTGCGGAGGCTGAAGATCGAATCAGTTCTCTCAGAAATAAAGTACAGGCTCAGCAGGGACAGGTTCAGCAAACTCAGCAGGCTTTTGAAGCTGCAAAAAATAATGCCCAGGGGCTAAGTCCTCAACGCCAGACAGAAATTCTCACCCAACTCAACCAGCGCCAAGAAGAACTGACCAAGAAACTTGGTGAAATCGCGGTCGCTAAACAGCAACAGAGCGATCGCGAGTCCGTCAAAGCCCCCTTCGATGGCAAGGTCTACAACGTCAAAGTGACCAACGGCCCCGTCCAGCAAGGTGAAGAACTGCTATCGATTTTGCCTGAAAATCAGGACTTGGTGCTGGAAGTTAAGGTTTTGAATCGAGACATTGGCTTTATCCATCCAGGTATGAAGGCAAAAGTAAAGCTGGCAACCTTCCCTTACCAGGAGTTTGGGGTGGTAGAAGGCGAAGTTATTCAGGTTAGCCCTGATGCGGTGGTTGAAAAAGATGAGAATGGGCGAGACATGGGCCCGGTTTTTCCGACCAGAGTGCGATTAAGCAAGAATGCGATCGAGGTGCGCGACCGTAAGGTTGAACTGACTCCGGGTATGGCGGCTTCGGCAGATATCGTCACTCGCAAACGGTCAATTCTGACCTTCATTGTGGAGCCTGTCACGCGACGGTTCAGTGAAGCATTCTCTGTGAGATAGAGAGCGTGAGGTCACGCGATCGCGCCTTAGAGGTTACGATCGCTGATCAGTCAAAACACTTGCAGGCAAAAAATCAGTGCTGTCCCCTCCCGATCTTCTCGGTCAGACTTGAGCCAACCCATCGGACTGCTTAAAGGTCAGGGCACAACCCCAGGGAGGGAATTCTGCTTTCTAAGCCTCAGTCTGGCCAAAAAATCTGAAATTCGTCCCAAGAAGGCGCTAAAATAAACCCTCAGATTCTTCCCAGCCCTACAAACTTTAAAAAAAGATTATTGTTTAACAGAACGTAATATTTACAAAACTGCGTTATCATATCTTTCAGTACAGCAGAGCGATTGCAATATCTGTATCCAACGAGCATTTGCCGCATGGATTGTGAAGCGAGGGGATAAACCGTCGCAGCCGCGATCGCTACGGTTTTAGACCACAGCACACCTTTCGTATTTCTCTACTCAGGTATTTCATGGGCAACAAGCCAACTATTGCCATCTCTCATTTAGGCTGCGAAAAAAATCGGATCGACACAGAGCACATGCTAGGTTTGCTTGTGCAGGCAGGATATGGGGTCGATGCAGACGAAGAGATGGCAGATTATGTTATTGTCAATACTTGCAGCTTTATTCAGGCAGCCCGCGAAGAATCGGTTCGCACGTTGGTCGAGTTGGCAGAATCTAACAAAAAATTGTGATTACGGGCTGCATGGCGCAGCACTTTCAGGAGGAATTGTTAGAGGAGCTTCCCGAAGCCGTTGCTCTGGTTGGTACGGGCGATTACCACAAAA
>JAAUOZ010000114.1 GCA_012034655.1 Leptolyngbyaceae cyanobacterium CSU_1_3
GCGAGTTATACTTTGACAGGGCATAAAATTAAAGATTTTGGACGGGGTGCAGGTGGGAGCTGCTGGGGGCGCAGCCCCCACACCCCTTCTAAACCAAAATCTATAGGCTGACGCAGTATAATCATGTCCCACCCGCCAGGTTTCGACTTTGCTCAACTTTCAACCGTCGAGGGTTGAGCAAAGTCGAGGGTTGAGCAAAGTCGAAACCCGATGCACGGGTATTTTATTTTTATGCAAACCCCCTTAGGTCACAAAGCTAGGTCGTAAGCCATACATTAAAATGAGAGTATTCCAGCGCGGAAATGCTTTGCTGTTCTGCCGCAGTTTTTCCTCTATTGCAGATCACCATGATTGCTCAAGACACCGATCGAGACTGGCAACGAGTCGCCCAAGCCTTTGAAGCTGTGCTGGGCAAAAATAGCGTAGTTCGCAAAAGAGAGGAATTGCTGGTCTACGAATGTGATGGGTTGACTAGCTACCGTCAACGCCCTGAGCTAGTAGTTTTTCCGCGTACCACCGCAGATGTGGCCCAAGTGGTGCAGATCTGCGATCGCTTCCAGGTTCCTTTTGTCGCTAGAGGGTCGGGGACGGGGCTGTCAGGTGGGGCACTACCGATCGCAGGCTGCGTGTTGATCGTCACCGCCAAGATGAACCGCATCTTGAAGGTAGATCTCGAAAATCAGCGCGTCGTCGTCCAGCCGGGGGTGATCAATAACTGGGTGACGCAAACCGTGAGCGGGGCAGGCTTCTATTATGCGCCCGATCCCTCTAGCCAAATCATCTGCTCGGTGGGGGGCAATGTGGCAGAAAACTCCGGCGGAGTTCACTGTCTAAAGTATGGCGTGACGACCAATCACGTTTTAGGATTGAAGCTGGTTTTGCCCGATGGCACGATCGTCGATGTGGGGGGCGAAATTCCAGAAATGCCAGGATACGACCTCACTGGCGTATTCGTCGGTTCTGAAGGCACGTTGGGCATCGCTACAGAAATCACTCTCAAAATTCTCAAAACTCCCGAATCGATCCGCGTTCTGCTCGCAGACTTTACCAACGTTGAAGCCGCCGGAGCGGCCGTTTCTGACATCATCAGCGCGGGCATCATCCCCGGTGGCATGGAGATGATGGACAATCTCAGCATCAATGCCGTCGAAGATGTCGTCGCGACGGGCTGCTACCCCCGCGATGCCGAAGCAATTTTGCTCGTCGAAGTAGATGGGCTAGAAGTCGAAGCCGAGGCAAACAGTCAGCGTGTGGCGGCCATTTGCAAGCAAAATGGAGCGCGAAACGTCACCGTAGCCACCGACGCTGACGATCGGCTGAAACTTTGGAAAGGGCGAAAGGCTGCCTTTGCAGCGATGGGTAAACTTAGCCCTGACTATTACGTGCAAGACGGGGTGATTCCGCGTACCAAGCTAGAGTATGTGTTGCGAGAAATTGCGACCCTGGGCGAGCAGTATGGCTACTATGTGGCCAACGTTTTCCATGCGGGAGACGGCAACCTGCATCCCCTGATTTTGTACGATAATGCCGTTCCTGGTGCGCTAGAGCAGGTTGAAGAACTGGGAGGCGCAATTCTCAAGCTGTGTGTGCAGGTGGGGGGCAGCATTTCTGGCGAACATGGAATCGGCGCAGACAAACGTTGCTATATGCCAGAGATGTTTTCGGCAGCAGATTTAGAAACGATGCAGTATGTCCGAAAGTCCTTCGACCCCAAGGGTATCGCCAATCCGGGTAAGATTTTTCCAACGCCGCGCACCTGTGGAGAGGCGGCAAAATCAATGTCCGCAGAATTTGGCACTGTCGATCGCTTCTAATTGAATCGCGGTGAGTCGCTTGGTGCAAGATCTAAGCTACCCTCACCCTAGCCCTCTCCCCCACGAGAAGAAACCAGAGAAAACAAGACTGATAGCTCCCTGAGACGGGTTAGCAAAGCTCTCGCCCCACTCCATGAGGAGGCCTGTCCGGGTTTACGCAGCAGGACTAATTGTAAGGGCACGACACGGCCATACCCTTACCAAAATTCACCCCTAGAGTCTGCAATAGGTGCGAGCGAGTCTTTTATTTCCGTGTTTGGTTGTTACCAGAAAGAAGGCTGGTGTCGAATCAGATTTAGATACTCTTCGCGAGTTTTTTGATCATCCTGAAACGCCCCAACCATTGCACTGGTGACAGTCCAAGATCCGGGCTTTTGCACCCCGCGCATTACCATACACATGTGAGTCGCTTCCATCACCACAGCAACGCCTCGCGGCTCCAAAATTTCTTGGATCGCTTCCGCAACTTGACGGGTCAAACGTTCCTGCACCTGTAAGCGGCGAGAATACATTTCGACAATTCGGGCGAGCTTGCTCAAGCCCACGACTTTTTGGTTAGGAATGTAGGCTACGTGCGCCTTGCCCATAAACGGCAACATGTGGTGCTCACACAAGCTAAAGAAGTTGATGTCGCGCACCAGCACCATTTCGTTGTGCCCTTCATCAAAAATTGCACCGTTGACCAATTCTTCGAGCGACTGATCGTAGCCACTGGTCAAAAAGCGCATTGCCTCAGCCACCCGTTTTGGGGTTTTCAGCAATCCTTCGCGCTCTGGATCTTCGCCCACTCCCAATAGCATCGTCCGGACTGCTCCCATCATCTCGTCATTGCTGACATCAGTCGGGGGATGCAATTTGGCTTCTTGCCCATTGAGTGTGTTGCGATCGGGTCTTGCTTCCAAGGTTTTGGGACTTTTGGAGGCAGAGGCATCTGAAGCGTTAAAGCCATTCGGGGAAGCAATAGTCATAGGAAGTCCAAGTAATTTTGTGAGTGTGAGAAAAATAGCGTAACGACAATCCGCTAGAAGCTGCTGTTTGCTCAAAACGTGCCAGTGTTGGGCATCAAAATCAATTCTTCAATCACCGCTTCTAGGGGAATTGTTGCTGCGTGAAGAATCGACTGAGCCACCACCTCTGGCATTAGCATCAGGGTGCGATCGAAGTCAGCCTGCACGGTGTCTGTGTCCCAAATGGAGGTGTTCACAGAACCCGGAGAAACCGTCACCCACTCGAATGCCGTGGGTGCGTTCTTCGGCAGCCAGAGTTCTAGAAAGCGCAAGCAACCCAAACTTGCTGACACAATAGGCCCCCACTGGGGGAAAGTTTGATGAGCCGCGATCGAGGCGACATTAATGATCGTGCCTTGACCCCGCGATCGCATCCCTGGCAAAACACCCTGAATACATTGCAAGACGCTGGTGACGTTTAGGTCAAGAACCCGTTGCCAGTCGGCTAGGGGCATGTCTATCAACATACCTGTGTAGCCCATGCCAGCATTGTTAATCAGCAAATCGATCGGGGCATCCGAAGCGATGGCTTCGATCTGCGATCGCACCTGCCCGACCTGGGCCAAGTCCATCGGGTAGACCTGCACCTTTACGCCAAATTCTTTGGCTTGCTCGGCCACGGCTTCTAAGCGAGACTGCGATCGACTCACCAGCGCTAGGTGAATCCCAGCTTTTGCAAAAGCCAGAGCAGTGGCTTTGCCAATGCCACTGCTGGCTCCAGTGATGAGCGCACGTCGTTCTAGATTGAGGGTCATGAAATACTCGTAGTAAGTCAAACGGGAGGTAGGCATTCTGGCGATCGCCAATCTGCTCAAGCAGCGCAGCAGTGGGCAGATCGTTAATCGGAGGCTGTGGACTCTGGGTTGACTGACAAAACCTTGCCCCCCTCATCCCTCAGTCTCTTCTCCCCTGGTGGGAGAAGGGAAACCAGACAAGTAACGTTGGGTTCACAGCCTCTCTCCCACTCTGGGAGAGGGTTTGGGGTGAGGGTCTTCTGAGTTTTTTCAGTCAGCCAGCGGTGGACTCTAAACGACTTGAGCATCGCATTGAAGGAACAAGGATTTAATACAACCGATGCTTTTCTGTCAGGGTGCAGGGTCTTGTGCCCCTACCCATCAGTCAGTCTTCGACTTTACCAAATCTGCGCCCCTGAAGTGCTCAGTCGTCTAACTCCAGTAGGAAAGGCAGAAGGGACAGGACAAATCATCAAAAAACTCCGCATCCGCGAAAGGCAGAGTCTTGGCGATCAGGCGTATCGATCGCTCTCACCGATCATAGTCCGCAATCAAACGGAAGGTTAGCTGCCAGTAGTACCCCCAAATGAGAAGAACGTAAACTTTTGTTACGCTCTGATTATATCACTGGGCGAAAATCAATCAAGCCTCCCCAACAAAACCCGTGGGTTAAACAGTCGTTTCAGCGAACACGCCGATGCTGCGGAACTTCTGATAGCGCAATTCTCGACGCTGCTGATTGGTCAATTGATCCAGTTCGGCAAGATTTCTGAGAATGGCTTCTTTCAAAGTTTCCGCCGCTTTGAGAGGGTCAGAATGAGCACCGCCGATCGGTTCTGCCAAAATTTCATCTAAGATGCCGAGATTTTTTAAGTCTGCTGCCGTAATTTTTAGCGCTTCGGCCGCTTGATTGGCTTTGGCTGAGTCTTTCCACAAAATGGCAGCACAGGCCTCTGGGGTGGCAACCGTGTAAACGGAATGTTCAAACATGAGCAGCCGATCGCCCACCCCAATGCCCAATGCGCCACCCGAACCGCCCTCTCCAACCACAGTGCAAATGATCGGTACATCCAGCCGAAACATTTCCCGCAGGTTGTAGGCGATCGCTTCTCCCTGTCCCAATTCTTCGGCACTCATGCCAGGATAAGCCCCAGGGGTATCAATAAAGGTGAGAATCGGCATGTGGAAGCGATCGGCGTGTTCCATCAGTCGCATGGCTTTACGATAGCCACCAGGAGAAGCCATGCCGAAGTTGCGGGTGATGTTGTCTTTGGTGTCGCGCCCCTTTTGCTGACCCAACATTAATACGGCTCGGCCATTGATGCTGGCGACACCGCCGACTACTGCCGGATCGTCGTGCCCGCCGCGATCGCCGTGCAATTCCATCCATTCGTCGCAGATAGCTTGAATGTAATCGAGAGTGCTGGGGCGACGGGGATGCCGAGCCACCTGCATTCTCTGCAAAGGTGACAGACTGCTAAAAATTTCTTGCCGAAGCTGCAATGCCCTTTCCTCAAGTTGACGGATCTCACCAGACACATCGACTTCGTTTTCTTCCGCAAGTTCTCGAATCTGAATAATTCGTGACTCTAATTCGGCGAGGGGCTTCTCAAAATCCAAAAGAATGGGTCTGCGATCGGGGGAATGTGCCATGTTCGCACCATCATGCCTATGAAATAATTTTGACCGGAATCGCGATTGGCTTGACGATTTTACTTTCAGATCGGCCTTGCTTTCCTTGAACTATCCTAAGCTGTAGCGTGTAATTTCCGGCTTGCATGGGTGCGCGAATCGACAGATTGAGGGCAATCGCACCTTGAGGCGCAACGTTTTCCGCCAAAAACACAGCATTCTCTCCAGAGAAGGTCTCGACTCCTTTATCTTTCACGATCCAGCGATAAGAGATCTGCGTGGGGTTATTTCCCGTGGCAAGCCAAGCGATATCTCCAGTATTTTTGACAACGATCGGTAGATTGCTTGCTTTCTCCCCTGCTCTCAAGGAGATGGGAGGCTCAAATATCTTAATCTCGTAGGAGAAACCTTGAAGGGAGGGGGGCAGTCTAAACCGCAATTTTTTACCTAGATCGAGATTAACTTCCGTTCGTAGTTTTGGCGGCTTTGCAATAAACTCTAGCCTAACACCGCTAGGAATTGTCGTCTGGGCGATCGGGGAACCAAATCGAGTATGGAACTCTTCTACGCACGTTTCTGGAAGCAAGCTTGTATATAAGTTAATGCCTGCAAAGTCATTTTTTAGGTAAAAATCTGTAAAAAAAGACCATTCATCATCATTAAAGCAGCGAGCTTGTTGGGTCGCTGAAAAAGATTCTGAGCCGTTAGAAAAAAATAGATTTTGCCATCCAGCTTTGAGTTGCGGCTGAATTTGAGAAAAATGTAGCCGTCCAAAATATTGACCTACAACTTTTTTGCGATGAAACCTTCTCAATGCATGAGTCGAGTTGATGAGTTGATAATAGGGACACATGCCATCAGAAACGCCTTTTCCATTTCCTCCAGCGATGCAAAAAGGCCAGTCTAAAACAGCCTCGCCGGGCTGATTTTTAACAATATTCATATAGCTAAAAAAATTAGTATCAAAAAGATAAGGTTGGTATTCATTTAACTTTAAGGAATAAGCAGTATGAATTTCGACACAAGCTAAACCGACTAGAGAGGCTACAGCAAATTTTCTTTTCCAGTGATCAATGTAATTGAAATTTAGCTCTAGAGAAAAAAGTGTCAAAATAACTGGGTAGAGAACTGTAACTCGACCAGGAACTCGATTGAAAGCAAACCAGGGAAATATCTTTAGAGTCGGGAAAGTAGCAGGAAAATAGAATAGGCAGAGTAGAAAAATAGTGATTAGGGGGGCAAAGATCAGAATCTTTTTTCGAGATTGCCACAGCCCGATCGTCCCAATAATCAACAAAAACCATCCAGGACTTCCAGCCCCAAACCCTTCGGGTTCATCGCCTAAAATCTTCTCAAATGACAGTCCAGGGTTCAGATCTGGAAAGTAAGGAATAAACAATCGATATAGATTTGTCCAATAAAAGTCTCTGACTGAAAGAAAATTAAAGCCTTTTGCTTCTCTGACAATTTGGAAAACAAGCGGTATGTAAAAGTAGGCTGCGATTAAGCAGCAAGAAACTAATAATAAGCACGTCTTAAGATGAGTTAAAAACTCACTTTTGTATTCTTGAGTTAGGGTTTGAATTATTTTTTTTAGGTTGGCTTTTGACCTTAATTGCTGATAAAGCAGAATTACAAACACATACAAAATAGAAACTGTAAAAGACATGAGAGCGAACCCAGCAATGTATCCTAGTTCTTGGCTAATAGAAAGAATTAGCAAAAGAACTCTAAGTAAAATAAATCTTAAGGATAGTTTCTGCTTAAAGGCAACTCGTTTGACCATCAAAAAGTCAGCGACCAAGCTTAGCACTGTCCAATGAAGGACTGCATAGCTAAGATGGGCTGGATATTTATGAATTGCATAGAAGTTAAAGAATGAAACTAATAAGCTTGCGCCGCCAGCGCGAATTATGCCGTAGTCTCGTAGGAGAAATGCAAAAGTTCCTAGAGCGGTCGCTAAAACGGTAGCTAGATAATAGCTTTGTAGCCAACCTCGAATACCGAAAAGAGAGGAGAAAGCTCCATAGAAAAAATCTCTTTCTAAACTCCAAGGCTGAAATATACTATTTGTCCCGTAGGGATAAAAAACTTGATTATTCACGAGATCAAGTTGAGGAAATGGGGTAAATCTTAGATTTTTGAACACATAAAAACCTGCATATTCCCATTGCTCTTCATCACCTGAGCCGGTGAGTGAACCAGAAAAATCTTGAATCACAAAGCTGCTGAGCGCGATCGCACAAATGGCGAGAATTGCGACATAAAATGGAATCAAATTAAACTCAGCGTTTAACTGTTTTCTCCAGATAGCTTGTGTCTTTCTGCTCATCTTTCATTCCATATCTGTGTAGGTTGAACTGTTAAGAGACTGATTAATTTGATTTAGAGAAAAGATTTGTTTAACTTCAAGAATAAAGTATTGATAATCACGAGTTGGCAGAAAACTAAAGTTATTCCTCCCACTTAGAGTTAAAAACACAAAGGCCAGGGAGACCGTCATGCATTGCAGGAAAATAATAAAAGAAAGCCCAGCTACATAGGGGGCCCAATTGGGAACAGCAATTCTGACACTGACCACAAGGGTAATCAGCAAAACACACCCCAACATCAGCAGAATTGCTGCCAGTAGAGCTTTGATGCCAATCACATCTCCATAAACAGAAATTGCACTCAAGCCATGCATTACTAGTGAGACAAAATTCATGTGAGATCGACCCACAAGGCGAGTACCACGTTTACAGGGGATCGTTGCAAAGGGAAGCTTTGCCTTTAAAATTCCTGCTGCATAGTGGTTCCAAATTTCTGAAAGAATAACGACTCGTGGTAGAAGCTGGCGAGGAATAACACTAAAATTACCTACTGCAATATTCTCGCCTGTCAGAGATTTAAAGAGGGACTGGTAAATCTTATAAAATAATCTGAATAACCATGTTTCTGAGCGTTGAGTTCTTCTAGCAAAAATTATTTTCTTACCCTGTTGATTTAGGCATTCATTTACCAGCTTTGGAATATCCGTTGGACTATCTTCTCCATCGCTATCCATCACTACCGTTATTTCGTGATCGAGTCTTTCTTCGATATAAGCCAACCCAACTACGATCGCTCGTTGATGTCCCAGATTTCGCTTGAGATCTACAAGGTGGACTTGATCAATGTTAGTAAGTTTAGGCAAACTAATCTCTTCTTGATAGGCGATCGACGACCCATCATTCAGGATCAAGACATCAGCCTCAAGTTGCTCAAACATCAAAGTTTCATTCAGTTGAATCATCAAGCGATTGAGAGATTTCCAATCATTGAAGACTGGAATTGTGATCAATATAGAAGGCTGGGTCATAAATATCTATTGGATTAGAGAATGATTATACAGTGACGATTCTTGATTATATTTTTTATAAACATTCAAATTATAGGAAACGGATGAGCATAGGATTCCCACCCTGGTTGGCTGACCAGTTTGGAAGTCGTGCTTCGACTTCGCTCAGCCTTCAACGGCTCAGTAAACGGCTCAGTAAACGGCTCAGTAAGTTGAACGAACCGAAAGCCAGTCCGAGTGCTCCTGCTTGTCATTACCAAAAAGTCTTGAAAGCGCCACTAGAAGAGGGTTTCAGCAAGTACTCCGTTCTCAATAATCTCTGACTATTGAGAACGGGTTACGAAAAATCAGTGTTCTAGAGAGTTAAATCGCTGCTATCTTTTTCGTAGAAAAAGATGTTGGTAATGACAAGATGCTCCTGTCGGATTTTGGGTTGCCAAGTTAATAGAGCAGCCATCCTCCCAGGTCGATCGCAACCAGACCGTCACCCGGTTAGCACACTGGAGCAACAGAACCATTCTGATCGTCTCTCCCAGAAGGAGCGGTGAAGGTGAGGGCAAATAAATTTAGCAATTCACATCTGAAATGAAGCAACGCCGACTTAACTACCTCGAATTTGCGATCGTAGCTTCTCTAATTCTGGGTCAATCTCAGGCGTGGCAGCACCCGGAGGTAACGGAGCCGAATTGCCACCCGCAAGCTGATTTTTCATCAGTGCCAGTTCATCATCAATTTCGTCAGATTCGCCCAATGCTTCAAAGCGCTTTTCGAGTTGGTCTGTGCCCAGTTCAGCGATCGCCTCAGACTGCGCTTCCAATTGCATCACCTTCTCCTCCATGCGCTCAAAGGCATTCATCGCACTTCCGGCTCCCACACCGCCCAGCATCTCATTTAACTGCTGAGACGCTTTGGCAGAACGGGCACGAGCGATGTAGAGATCTTTTTTTGGTTTTAGCCTCAGAGATCTTGCTCTCTAGCTTCATCATATTTTGCTTAAGCTGGGTCACAACCGACGCTTGCTGCCCTAGCTGCGACTGCATCGCCTCCGCCGTCTCCTGATAAGATTTGCGGCGAGTCAGTGCTTCCCGTGCCAGATTTTCGTCACCCTTTTGCAGCGCGAGCTGGGCCCGACGATACCATTCTTCTGACATAGATTGCGCTTGAGAACATTGCCGCTCAGTGCGTTTTTGAGTCGCGATCGCCTGGGCCACCGCCTGCCGCAACTGGATCAGATCCTCTTGCATATCCAACACCGCCTGCTCCAGAATCTTCTCTGGATCTTCTGCCTGACCCACCAGATGGTTGATATTAGCGCGGATTGCTCTCCAGACTCGGTCAAGAATGCCCATAGCGACTCTCCGATGATCAAGGCAAAAATATTAGGGGTCAGTCAGACAGCGTGACTACCCCCAATAGTACCGTAACTTTTCGGTGAGGCTGCTTCTATCGCTGGTTGACTTCCGCAGGAATGCCCTGATTTTGCAATTCCTGGGCCCTGGCTTTTGCGTCGGCTTCGTTGCCCGTTGCACCCAATTGAATTTTGCCGTCGGGGCGGAGGTAGGCATCAGGAGAAACTTTGCGGGCATCTTCAAGGGAACGATCGCCCGTATAGGGAATCTCGACTTTGTAGGAGTAGTCACCCCCCTGGGCAGGCGCGGGTTCGCTGACGGGCGGCGTATACGATCGTGGCACTGACACAGGCGGCAAAGGAGCGGCAGGCAAGGGCGGCGGCTCATAGGATTGCACAGGCGGCGGATCGCTTCTGAGGGGCGGCGGGCTATAGCTTCTCACGGGCGGCGCACTGTAGCTTGGGGTGTAGGTAGAGCTAGAGTTTCTAGCTGGGGCTGGAGCGCTCTGGGGCGGGGTAGGGGGAGAGACAACCACAGGCTGAACCGAGGAGTCGGGTTGAGTGGATGCGGCCGGGGAGGCGGACGGAGAAGCGGTTGCCTTAGGAGAAGGCTTTACCTGGGTGGAGGAGAGGCTGCTCCGAGACTTGAGGGTGGTCAGATTGTCTAACCCTAAATCGACAAATTCTTGCTGATCTAAAGGTGGCGAATTGGGAATGGGCGCAAAGGAACCATCAGAATGGGTGGGGGCAGCGATCGACGCTTGGGGGGCGGGCGACTGGGAGCGATCGAACAACCCTGCCACAAAACTCAAGCTTGAAGGATTCATGATCACATAGCCAAACATGGCGCTAGAGAGCAGCAACATCAGCATGGAGCCGACTCCCAGGGGCGTAGCCAGGCTTTCTAGGAAGCCACGATCGACTTGGACTTGAGACTCTTCTTGGGCCAAACTCCGCAACAGTTCTTCTGAAGATTGTAGGTAGTCGTCGGGAGGCATAGCGTCTGAAGCCAGACTGTGAGCCGCCTCTGGCGCAGAAAACAGCATCTCGCTAGAAGAATCTGCCCCCCCTTCTGGCGGAGCGATCGTCAACTGCGAAGACTCATCTGCCTCTGAGTCAACGGGGAGGCCGTGTTGAGCCATCAGACTGATCGGAATTTGAGGCGGAGCAGGGGCAGAGAAGCGGGGGGGGTGTCAGGTTGTTTTTGGGCGATCGTCATCAGTTCGATTCGAGGCGCTGACTGGCGCTTGAGTCCGTTAGTAGGAGTCACGGAGCGGCCCGCCCGTTGCCGTCGATAGCGCGTCAGTTCTTCTTCTAGTTGAATGTCGAGGCAGCCAAGGGCCCGTTGTAGCTTGGGGTTGAGTGACTGAGACTGATTGGGGGTGGGCGACTCGATCGGCGGACTGTGGCGCATTGTGTGACTCCTATGGGTAACTCCTATGGGTGACTCCTAAATGTGACTCCTATCAGTTGAGATAGCGACCTAAAACTTTGCAGTCAGCGCTGATTGCAAAGTTTTAAGGGCAAAAGGCCTGATTTTGCAAGGAATCTGGCAGCCCTAATCTGCGCTATCAGTTTAGTTCAAGGTTTGAAAAATGAATCAGTAATTCTTAAATTTACGCGATGTGCAGCTTTCGAGAACCGCCCTCACCTCAACCCCTCTCCCAGAGCGGGCGATCGGCTCAGGGCCGTTTAGCTTCCCTTCTCCTCCGACGGTCAAAAGGGTCTGACGGATGACGAGAGAAATGTAGTTGCACATCGCCCTAAATTTAGAAAAATTGCCAAAGCTTTGAGAAGAGAAGGGTTGCCCTGGGCAAACTTGTTTAGAGAGAGGGGCAATGCTCAAGGTTGCTTTAGGTTCCTCAAGCGCAAACTGACGGGCTACTGGTATTAGCCTGCTATTTAGAAAATGCTGCGATCGAACATTTTGTTAACTTCTGTGGAATTTGATACTCAAATTGCATTGTTTTGTAACCAGTGATTTTGAGTAGGTTATTGAGTGGATTAATTTATCTTCGTTGAATGCCTTATAAATTTACAATTTTTACGTAGAACAGAAGTCGTCATCTACAGTTCATATTTTGTCAGGCTGATGTAACTTATTTAATGTTTTCTTTATGGTTTGGAATTTTTGATATTGCTGTCAAAAATTAAAATAAGGGTCAAGCTTTTTAGATTCTGCTTGATCCCCACCTTGTTTGAATGGATAAGCGATGCATTCTTCTGCTTGTTAAAAGAATTATTTTTTATTTTGCTTGTCTGGGGATCAAATCTAAAAAGATCATAAACCTCGGTTTTATCCAAGAAGTCTCGAAACCTTGACGGAGTGATGGATTTGAGCCATCTCAACAATTTGGTGCAAAACGACATTCATTCACAATAAATAACGTAGGTTCTGAACGATCGCTTTTGGTAAAGGCTGACACTAAAAAGTTGAAATTAATTATTAATTCTTCGCGACTTTTACGTAAGTTTGACCCATAGCAATGAATCTTTTCTAGGCAATTTCGCGCAGTTTTTCAAGTCAAAAATCATTTCTAGATACCCAACCTTATGAAAAGCCCTGATTCCCTAGCTTCTGCTTGTCGGCACTGTCGGCACTACGTCCCACAAGGAAGACGTGGAGGGCATTGTAATCAGTTGAGCGTGCCAGTGCGCGGCAGTTGGAGGGCCTGTTCTTTAGCCCTTCCTGTGTTTGCCCTCACTTGGGATTTTGCAAAAATTAGGATTTGGAAAGAAGACTTGGAGACATACCCTCAGCCGATCGCAGGCGAGTTTAGCCCGTCGAGCCTACAGGAAGCAGCACCCACCCGTTTAGAAGCCGTTGCAGCTTCGAGTGAAAAGCTCACCGCCTAGCCCAACCGCGATCTCAATCTTCTTTTTTGAAGCTTCACCATCACCCTTACGTCTTTGGTGAGGTGAAGTTTTCTATTGTTTTTTTCCTCTTAGGGCAACCAGGGATATTTACGGAAGTCGGGGGGGCGCTTTTCTAGGAAGGCTTGTTTGCCCTCTGACCCTTCTTCGGTCATGTAATACAGAAGGGTGGCATTTCCGGCGAGTTCTTGAAGCCCGGCTTGGCCGTCGCAGTCAGCATTGAAAGCCGCTTTGAGACAGCGAATGGCGATCGGGCTTTTTTCCAAAATTTCTTGCGCCCACTGGATGCCCTCACCTTCGAGTTGATCGATCGGCACGACACAGTTGACTAGTCCCATTTCCAGTGCCTGGGCAGCATCATATTGACGGCACAAATACCAGATTTCTCGCGCTTTTTTTTGTCCCACAATGCGGGCCATGTAGCTGGCTCCAAATCCGCCATCAAAACTGCCGACCTTGGGACCCGTTTGCCCAAAAATTGCGTTGTCGGCAGCGATCGTCAAATCGCACAGCAAATGCAGGACATGCCCCCCGCCGATCGCATACCCAGCGACCAGAGCAATCACTACTTTAGGCAGCGATCGGATCAGGCGTTGCAGATCCAACACATTCAGCCGGGGGATGCCTTCGTCATCCACATATCCCCCGTTCCCTCGCACGCTCTGGTCGCCACCTGCACAAAACGCATATTTGCCATCGGTGTGGGGCCCGGCTCCGGTGAGCAAAATTACACCAATCCGACTGTCTTCGCGGGCGTTGCAAAAAGCGTCGTAGAGTTCGACTACGGTTTTAGGGCGGAAGGCATTGCGCTTGTGGGGACGATTGATCGTGATTTTGGCGATGCCATCGGTTTTGTGGTAGAGGATGTCTTCGTAGGATTGACAGTGTGCCAGTTGGGGGTCATGGGGATGAATTAGGGAAGAGGGATGAATTAGGGGCTGACGGGAAGATAGGATTCCTCGGTGCGTAGTTTGAGGGCTTCGGCTTCGCTCGGCCCACTGGTTGGTTGAGGGCTTCGGCTTCGCTCGGCCCACTGGTTGGTTGAGGGCTTCGGCTTCGCTCAGCCCTCAGCGCTCAACGCAATCGAAGCCCGATCGGGAGTGTCAGGAATTTGCACCCTTATATGAAGTTGCTTAAGTTATTTTGTCGCCATTGGGTGTCGAATGTGCGATCGGTTTTGATTTCTAAGACTCGGATGCCAGGGGTGGGTTGAGCGGTGAGATGGTGGATGAATTGCTCCCAGGTGTGGATGGGTACGTGGGGAATGGCGTAGGTTTGGCAGAGTTGGGCGAAGTCGATGTGTTGGGGGGTGGCGAAAAATTCCTCGAAGGGTGGGTCGAATTGAGCGATCGGCAACATGCTAAAAATGCCGCCGCCGTTGTTGTTGATCAGGACGATCGTTAAGCTACCGACGAGGCGATCGCGGCTCAAAAAGCCGTTTGTGTCATGCAAGAGCGCTAGATCTCCGGTTAGTAAAACGCTGGGATGGTTGCAGTGGGCGATGCCCAAAGCGGTGGAGAGAATGCCATCAATACCGTTTGTGCCACGGTTGAAAAATGGCTGAACCGCTGAATCGCTGGGCTTCCAAAACCATTCCACATCGCGGACGGGCATACTGCTAGAGATAAATAGAGGGGTTTTGTGAGGCAAATGCTGCGAGAGCAGCCAGGCTGCTTTGCCTTCAAATAAATTCGTCTCGCTGGCTAGCTTCTGATCGATCGATCGTCTAACAGTAGACTCGGTCTCACACCAGAGTTTTGTGTAGAAACTGGGGGCGCTAGGTTCGGGTAGGTCTGCAAACTTCAGGGCGGAGATCGCCATAGGCAGGTGAATCGTGTTGCCGTGGAGGGGGTCAAGGCTGCGATCGCTGGCATCGATGACCCATTGTTGAGGCTGAGTAGCAGCTAACCATTGGCGCAAGGTCTTACTGGTGGGCATTTCTCCGATGCGAATTACCACGTCGGGCATCAGTTTTTCGGCTAGGTCTGGGTTTCTCAAAATCGCGTCGTAGGTCGAGATCAAATAAGGATTCAGGCTGGCGTAGTTGCGGAGGGGCGACAATCCTTCTGCCAAAACGGGAATGCCCCAAGACTTGGAGAGGCGAGCGATCGCTTGGCAGTAGGCTTCTGGAAACTGGGGTTGGGCGCAGCCTGCGATGATCACTGCGCGACCACTGGAGGGATGGGGGAGGAGGGAGGAGGGAGGAGTCCAGGAATGAGGGGGTGAAGAAGGGCGGATGTGATTGAAGAAGCTGCTTGGGAAGTGGGTTGCTAGCGTTTGGGTGTCGGGATGGGCGATCGGGGCGAGGGGGTTCGCGGAAGGGCAGGTTTAAATGGACGACCCCTGGAATGGGATATTGGGTTTGTTGCCAGGCTTGTAGGACGGTTTGCCGTAGGTAGCTCAGCATGGGCAATTCGCTGGATGGCAGAGCAACTTCGGCATAAAAGTTGGGGTAAGAACCAAACAGTTTTTGTTGATCGATCGCCTGCCCTGCATTGCAATTTCGTAGCTCAGGCGGGCGATCGGCCGTCAGCACCAATAGCGGTACTCGGCTTTCTCGCGCCTCGATAATTGCCGGATAAAAATTTGCCCCAGCCGTGCCGGAGGTGCAGACCAACACCGTGGGCTGATGGGACTTGCGGGCTAACCCCAGGGCAAAGAATGCGGCCGATCGTTCATCCAAAATTGGAATCGCTTCAATGTGGGGATGTTGGGCAAAGGCGACCGCCAACGGTGCAGAACGAGACCCCGGACAGACGATCGCCGTTTGTGTGCCAAGGCGATATAAGGTTTCGACGAGAACGGAAGACCAGAGCGTGTTGGAGTTGCGAAAGTCGATCGGCATGAAAGACAACCAGTGAGAGCCACAAGGTTTCTAGTTTAAGCTGGTTCAGCCTGATGGATAGGGGCGATCGATTTCTCTGGAAACCCTTGAAATCAGTGCTAAGGAATGTGGATTGATGAATGCCGAGATTTTCGCCCTCATCCCCTAACCCTTCTTCTCCCAAGTTGGGAGCAGGGGAACCGGACTCTTGCTCCCTCTCCCAAAGTTGGGAGAGGGCTGGGGTGAGGGCTAATGGCAGGCATCTGACATTTAATTAGGTCTGTCTACTTACCTAAAATTGCCTCGTCCAATCTTGCCAGCGTTCGATCACAACTTTGGTTTGGGTGAAGAACTCGATCGCTTGATGCCCTTGCCCATGTAAGTCACCAAAAAAGCTCTCCTTCCAGCCGCTAAACGGAAAGAATGCCATAGGAGCCGCTACGCCGATGTTGATGCCAATGTTTCCGGCTTCGGCTTCGTAGCGAAACTTGCGTGCCGCCGCCCCACTGGCTGTAAACAAACACGCCATGTTGCCATATTGCCCCTGGTTGATCAGCGCGATCGC
Organism: Leptolyngbyaceae cyanobacterium CSU_1_3; assembly: GCA_012034655.1. GTDB lineage: Bacteria > Cyanobacteriota > Cyanobacteriia > Leptolyngbyales > Leptolyngbyaceae > JAAUOZ01. The sequence continues at coordinate 16,118 of JAAUOZ010000114.1, forward strand.
CTGGTCAATTGTTTCAAGGTGAATCAGACTCAAGACGGGGCCAAAAATCTCAGTGCGGGCGATTTCTCCAGCCGGATCGACATTCTGCAAAATTGTCGGCCGGACAAAATAACCCTGCTCGTAACCTGCGATCGTCGGTTGCCGTCCATCGACCAACACAGTGGCTCCTTCGTCTGCACCCTTTTGGATCAAAGTTTCGATTCTATTTTTGCTTTGGGCAGTGATCACGGGGCCCATTTGCGTCTCTGCTTGCAGCCCAAAACCGACGTTGCGAGATCGTGCGGTGTCTGCGATCGCCTCCGTAAAGGTGTCTCGTGCTGAACCGATCGTAATGGCCACCGAAGCCGCCAAACATCGTTGCCCCGCACACCCAAAGGCACTATCTGCCAGGATGCGAGTGGTCAGGGTCATGTCTGCATCTGGGAGAACGATCACCGGATTTTTTTGCCCCACCCTGACATTGGGCCCGTTTGCCATTTTCGGCAGCGCGCCGATAGATATATTTGGCAACAGGAGTAGAGCCAACAAAGCTGACCGATCGCACCTCAGGATGATCCAAAATTGCATCGACAACTTCTTTAGCACCGTTGACCAAATTCACCACACCTGGGGGTAGGTTGGTTTGCTCAAATAGCTGAAAAATCTTTTGCATCGTCAATGGAACCCGTTCTGATGGCTTGACGATGCAGGTGTTGCCACAGGCGATCGCGTAGGGCACAAACCAAAACGGAATCATCCCCGGAAAGTTGAAGGGAGTAATCATCGCTGTGACACCGAGCGGTTGACGAACCATCATTTCATCAATCCCTTTCGCGATGTCTTCAGAGTTATAGCCCTGCATCAAAATTGGAGCGCCACACGCAACTTCCACGTTTTCGATCGCCCGGCGCATTTCGCCCTTCGACTCGGCAATTGTCTTACCACACTCTAAGGTGATGGTCTGGGCGATCTCTTCAAAGTGCGCTTCGAGTAAGGCTTTGAGCTTGAAAAGATATTGCACCCGATCGCCCGCAGGCACTCGTCGCCAGGTTTTGAAGGCAGTGCAGGCAGACTCGGCCGCTCGATCGACTTCCCCCGTAGGAGAAAGCGGCACTTTGGCTAGAACCTCGATCGTCGCAGGATTGAGCACATCCAAATATTCTGAGCCGTTCACCGTGCACCATTCGCCGTTGATATAGTTCTGAATAACCATCATGACTCAAGTTCTGCTGCGACTTCTCTATCTTGCCGTACCCTTGGACGGAATTGAGGGAAGAAGAATGAAGTATGGGACTTAGAGAAGGGTTGGGGATGTCTTTGATTTCGTAAGTCCTGCTATACTTTGTCAGGGCATAAAATTAAAGATTT
>JAAUOZ010000115.1 GCA_012034655.1 Leptolyngbyaceae cyanobacterium CSU_1_3
GCAGGGGTGGAACCCCTGGCTGGGGGCGCAGCCCCCACACCCCTTCTAAACCAAAATCTATAGGCTGACGCAGTATATCTTTAAGTTTTATCTATCTTTAAGTAGGAAGATGGAATTGTGGACGATCGTCCTTTATTAACCAGATTCCATAGCTCAACACTCCGGACAGTTTTTGATAGGCAACGACAGAATGAGGGTTTCAGTCCTCTTCGACAGTAGCTAAACCAACGAAAAATCAAGGGTTTCAGCGTTTGCTCAGAAAATTGTCCGGACTATTGATAGCTGGGATCTTGCTTTTAGTCTGCTCTAATAAACCTCCTGCGTGAATCCTGGACAGCCCTCCTCACGAACTTTGTCAACCTTTCTCCCCAGGGAGAAGGAAGCTATCAGCCTTGTTTTCTCTTCCTCTGCTAGGGGAGCGGGCTAGGAAATTCTAATATAAATATACTCATTCGCTCGAAGCTTCGCGCTGCAAAAATATCTCCCTCGATGACTAGCTTCACTCTAAAATTTAGAGTATTAATCAATTGATTTGAGTCGTGCAACAAGACAAAGGGAGCAATATGAGCGGCAACCCAGAATCGAACCTCCAACCGATTCCTCCTTTCCATGACAAAAACGAAGACACACCTGACATTGGCGGTGGCTTACCTATCATTCAATATTGGGCAAAACATACGCTATCACCGGAAGGCCCAAAGCTTTGGAAAACATTACTGCATCACAGTGCTTGCCTGTCTTGCTCTTGGGGAACAGGTGGACAAAAAGGAGGATTTACCAACGAAGATGGTGAAAAGCTCCAGCGCTGCATGAAAAGTGTAGAAGCAATTTCGGCAGAAATTAAACCAGCCGTGCCGCCGGAGGTATTTGAGCAACGCAGCATTCGAGAATTGCAGCAACTGACTTCGCGAGAAGCCGATCGCTTAGGTCGTTTGAGTTTTCCAATGATTTTGCGATCGGGTCGCGATCACTACGAGCGAATTTCCTGGTCAGAGGTGTACGAGATGATTGTAGAAGAGTTTCGCAAAGCACCCGAACGAGTTGCGTCTTATAGCTCTGGTCGATCATCTAATGAAGCCGCTTTTTTGTTGCAATTAATGATGCGATCGCTCGGCTCAAACAATCTGGCAGACTGTTCTGATTTGTGCCATAGCCCTTCGACTTTTGCCCTGCAAAAAATGCTGGGAACCAGAACCTCGATCGTCAGCCTAGAAAGCTTAAAGAAAGCCGATTGTGTCGTTCTGGCAGGTGCAAATTCTGCCTACAACCATCCGCGTCTGATGAATGAATTAATCAAACTAAGGGACGAGCGTGGCGGTAAAGTGATTGTCATCAATCCTATGATGGAGACTGGATTAGTAAAGTTTGGTTCTCCAGCGTTCCCTATTAAATCTTTAATTCCAGGTTCCGATATTTCTTCGCTCTATCTTCAGCCGATTCCCGGTAGTGATGTTGCACTATTTACAGGCATCCAAAAAGCACTGATCGAAAAAGGATTGAGTAAAATAGACTTTCTGCAAGCCTACACAGAAAACTGGGAGGCAGTGGTTGAAACGGCCCGATCGACTCCCTGGGCAATCCTTAGTGAAACCTGCGGCGTATCGCAAACAGAAATTGAAGCTGCCGCAGAAATAATTGGCAGCGCTAAGGGTGTAGTCTTTGGCTGGGCAATGGGAATTACACAGCACGACAATGGTGTAGACAATGTATTTAGCATTATCAACACGGCGCTCATTAGTGGCAACATAGGCAGAGAAGGCGCAGGGGTGATGCCTGTCCGAGGGCACTCTAATGTGCAAGGATTTGGCTCCATGGGGGTCACGACGCAGGAACTCAAAAAAGGATTGCAAACGGCACTAGAACGGCTCCTGGGCCGCCCTCTAAACGATGTCAAAGGGTATGACACCCGCGCTCTGATCGAAGCCGCAGACAAGGAAAAAGTAGATACTTTAATTTGTCTCGGTGGGAACTTATATGGGGCAAATCCTGACTCGGCTCAAGCAAAACGAGCGCTGAGCAAAGTGAGCACGATCGTCTACCTGTCCACCAAGCCCAACATCGGCCACTTCAACGGATTGGCCAAACACACGACGATCATCCTCCCTGTGCTCAATCGTTTCGAGAACCCCTACAAAACAACCACCGAATCAGGCAGCAATTTTGTCCGCCTCAGCGACGAAGGGACAACTCACCTCAAACATGGCGATCTGAGGCCCGAAGTTGAATTTTTGACAGAACTCGCCCATCGTATTCATGGAGAATATCCTGTAGATTGGCGCAAACTTCGCGATCCTAAATTCATTCGCCATCTCATTGCCGAAACTGTGCCAGGATTTGAAAAAATGGCGACGATCGACGAGACCCAAGAAGAGTTTACGATCGGCGGTCGCATTGTTATGGAACCTAAATTTTCAACTCCCTCTGGCAAGGCTGTGATGTTCGTCCCCCCCCTGCCAACGCTGACTTTACCCGACGCACAATCCTTCGATGCTCCGGATGCAATTCGTGGGGTGGTGGTCGCGCTGATGACCGGACGCAGCTATGCTCAGCACAATACAGTGGTTTACCAGGTCGAAGACAAATATCGCGGAATGCCTCACCGCAATTGTATTTTGATGCATCGATCGGACGCTGAACAGGCCGGACTGAGCGAACATCAGCGCGTCACCGTCCAAGGAAATGTAGGCAAGTTAGAGAATGTGGAAGTCATCTATGGCGCAGTACGTCCTGGGGCCGCATTGATGTTTTACCCAGAAGTAAATGTGATTTTTAGTGCAAAAATAGAGCATCGATCGGGTACACCCGCCTTCAAGCGAGTTCCTGTTTTGGTCTATGCTTCTGCCAAATAGAAGCCCCAGGGCATAGGGTGATCTGCTCTCACATCAAAGAGAGCATCACTGCTATCAGAGTCGATGCCTTCGATGTCGCCGCTTGAATCACGCCCGCGTTGAACAAAGCATCGTCAAAGGGCTTCGCGAACGATCGTCGGTTTGTTTTCTCACTCATCGGGCTGTAGCGGTTCAAATTCCTGAAGTTCACCTTGCCACGGGCGATCACGATTTCTTCGAGTTACCCGCAAGGGTCGTGGCAAATAGCATCGTCAACACTTTCCTCTGAGGTCGGCTGACAATTCCCATTTTTCTCAGCAAGCTCGGTACAGCTTCCATAATAGGGCTATCGACCTGGTACTCGATTTCATTAATCAGCACCTTAAGCGATCGCTGGCTTTTTTGTCTATTTCTTCTCTAATTTTGTCCGAACTATTGTTAAAGAGAGATAGTTACCCAGGCTTAAATTTTAGTAGTGTGGTTAGTCCAAATTTTGCACCATTCTCAATAGTTTGCACGAATGCGCTAGGTCTATCACCTAAACTATCAACACTGCTAGAAGACAGGCAGGTTCTAGCTTGAAAGAAAGAAAGAAAGAATGAATGAATGAATGAATGAATGAGGTCGATACATCTTCGGGCCCTTCTTGCCACCAGGGTTTTAGGTTCTAAAATTGCTCATCTAAAATCCAAAAGGGTATGAGTGAAGAAACTTCAAGTATCCATTTTTGTAACCAAACCTGGAATGTAGGAGATTGCAATTAAGATTTTAGGAGCATTAAACGCTTTTACGTTCTATCGATGATTCAATAATCCACCTGATATGATCACGACTCCCAAATTTATTGCAGCTAGTTTTGGTCTTTTGCTGAGTGTAGGTGCGATCGTTGTCCCTCCCTTAGCTAGTGCTACGATCGGGGGCGCAGTGCCAGCCACTAATACGGCGCAAGCGATCGCATTCCCACAGGCTTTGGAAGCCAAAGTTTTAGAAGATCTACGCCTGCGTCTCGGTTTGCCAGAAAGGACAGTCTCTAAGGTCAGAATTACCCGCGTGGCAAAGCTTGCTGATCCTAATTCCCAGCCTACCACTACGCCTACTCTAAAGTGGCAAGTCACGGTGCAAGCCGCAGGGCAGTCTTGGGTGTATATTGCTAGTCAACCTGGAACTATTAATTTTGCTCCAGTTGAGAGTATGCCTCCCATTGTGAAAGCAGCATTGGCAAAGCGTCTGGGCATCGCCGTTCCCGATCTTCGCATTAAAGCCGCACAGCTTACCACGCGAATGCGGGAATGTCCGTCTAATGCCAACTGTCTGCCGGGATATATTTTAGGATGGCGCATCCTGACCTTTAACAGTCCAAAGCTTTTCAACGTTGATGCCCAGGGCAACCGTTGGCGAAATGAGTGGCAAGAGCGCACCAGCAGCGCCGGGTTGCCTCTCCCGCTAAAGTCTGCTGTGATGCGGGACGTAATCGATCGCCTAGTTGGGATTCCGCCAAACCTCTTGGTATTAGGGATAAAACCTATCACTTGGAGTTTTTGCGGCGGCGGGGGCGATCGTCCCACTCCGCCCCTGATGGGCATATGCCACACGATGAAGTATTCGGGCTGGCAAATGCGGGTGCAGTCGGGTGGAGTTCGCTATGTCTACTATGTACAGCGATCGGACAATGAAAACTCGATCGCCCCTGATGGTCTGCAAAGCATTCCACCGGCAGGGCTAATGCGCGTGAAACAGGAAGCTGCCCGTCGTGCAAATATTCCTGACACCGAGATACAGATTCAGAGCGTGTCTCCGCAATACTTCGATCGCTGTTGGGATGTGCCTAGCGCAGATCAAACCAACCCAGACTGTCGGAACGAAATACAGGCAGGTTGGGCGGTTATGGCTGTGGGTGGTAAATCTCCTAGCCCTAGTATGTCGGCATCCTGGATTTATCACGTTAGTTTGTTAGGCGATCAAGCAAAATTTGTGCAAGCTGGAAGTTGGGCCCCGCCCCCAATGCCAGCGCCGCTCAGACGATAGCGAGTAGCGATCGCTGATGTTGCTAAATATATTTACTTTGGCAATGCTTGTTCTGATCGGCTTGGAGGTCGGCTTTGACTGCGCTCAGCCCTCAATAGCTCCGTGGGCTGAGCAGAGCCGAAACCCACACCCAGAGTTCCCTATTAGAGTTTTAGTTGCCAAGGTAATATTAGCCTGGCAATGTATTGCAAGACAAAGGTATTGGCTCTTGCTCAAAACTAATAAGTGCAAGATGATCGGGGTTATCTAACAAAGTTTGTGCTGCTAGAAATCCAGCGATCGTCCAGGTTTGGAATTTTCTAGCTTCCTTACCTACTAAGCGCCCTTGCCGTCCATCATAGTATTCGGGCCACTGGTCTCGCGCTAGCCGATTCTGAGCGATCGCTAGAGCTTTACAAGCAATTTCAGGCCTTCCGCATTTTTGAGCGGCGGCAGCTAACAGCCATAGCATAACGGGCCAGCTTCCCCCATTATGGTATGACCAGGGAGTATTTTTTGGATCACACCCTGTAATCAAGCGCCAATCTTGCCCTTCAACGGCTGGAAAACAGAGCTTCATCGGCATGTGCCCTACTAAGTCTTGCCATCGGTGCTCAATCATATCCAGAATAGCGTGGGACTGTTGCAGAGTTGCTAGAGAGGTAATGATCGCTAGTAAATTACCCTGGGTAAAAAAGCGAAAATCCATTTGAGCAGGGCCTAAATTTCCAACAAAATAACCGCCTTTTTCTGGCAGCCACTCTACTAACCAATCTGGAATTGTGCCGGGATAAATATTAAGCCAGTTGACGACTGATTCGCCAAACTCTTCGACTCGGTAATGGTAGATTTTGTCTAAGCCGTCTAAATCTAGCCAGTAATAAGTGCGGATATGGTAAGCAAGATGGCTAAGACGATCGCGAATAGCCTCCAAGTAAGGTGTCCCTGGCTCATCAGGTAGTAATAGCTCACTGGCTGCTTGCAGCGCTGCATATAGCAATGTCTGGATTTCAAGGGGATAGCCATAGACTCCCATGCGTCTGTCAATCATAAATGAGCCATCGGGAACCAGAAGAGTGGGAAACATATCGAACCGGGGAGTAAGACACAGATCAAGAATGAGTCGAATACCTTCTTGAAATTCGGGTTTGTGCGCCAGTGTTAAATCCCCTGTGGCTTTCCCATAAGCTCGCAATAGAATGGGCCACCAAAAACAAGCATCAATCGGCGCAACCCGCGCGATCGCCTGCTCTCCAAAATCGGCAGTAATAAACTCGTTTATTCCTCTAGACACGACCTTAAAGCTAGCAGGCATAATCCCTTGTCCTGGCTTAAAGCAATTCAATTGCTTTTCATGACTTTGAAGCGTCAAGGTCAAGGTGAGAAAATTGCGAACAATTTCAAACTCGCCTTGCATTAGAAAAACTAAAGCAGAAACAATGAAATCACGGGTAAAACATTGGTCATAGTTGAGTGCAATCATTTCTGGATCACACGCAGCGACGGTTCCAAAGGGAGCTTTCTGATAGTAAATAATGGAAGCTTGCAAAGCTTCGCGAGCTTCGTCTAGTACAGTTTGAATTTTCATTGCGTATCAATAGGGGTTAACAGGTTGCTGAATAGAGGTAATCATGCAACCTGTCGATCGATGGTTTAATTAGTTTCTGTCTCTTTGCCAAAGGTCGGGCATGTTATTAGCCCGACAATGTTTATTCTGACCCGTTTAGAGGTCGGGCTTCGTGAGTTGAGCGGAGCCGAAACCCAGTTCCAGCGTTCTTGTCGGATCTTGGGTTGCCAAGTTAATATCAATCAGCTTTAAAGCCTTGTTTAGTAGTAAATTGCAACCCTTGAATAATTTTGCTTCAAAACTGCTGAAAGCTTTATTCTGGCTTTAATTGATCACAGTCGCCAGGGCACTTTCAGAGTCCTCTAAGCAAGCTCTGAAGGCGCTTTGCAGTTTGAGGACGGTGCAGTTTTTGAATGGCTTTAGTTTGAAGTTGACGCACACGATCTTGTGACAGGTTGTATAAGCTGCTCACTTTATCTAACGGGGAAGGCTCTGTTTGAGAAAGACCATAGAGAGAAAAGACAATATCCCGTTCGCGACTGGTCAGCACCTCATCTAGGATATTTCGCACCTCCTGATGAATGAGAGTCTCAGCAGTTTGTTCTTCGGGTAACTGAGAGGTGTCTTCTAGCAAGTCTACTAGCTCAGTTTTTTCTTCTTCCCCTACAAGATAGTTGAGGGATAAGGCGCGGCGACGCACCCGTTGCAGGGCAACCAGTTGGCGGGGTGAAACTTCTAGAATTTTGCTAGCTCAGCTTCTGTAGGGCTGCGACCCGAAGCTTTGTGAAAGTCACAGATGGCTTGTTTGAGCTTATTGAGCTTTGTCACAGTCTGGTAGGGCAAACGAACAGTGTGGCAGTTGTGAGCGATCGCTTGACTGATACACTGATGCACCCACTTATAAGCATAGGTCGAAAACCTATAGCCTCGCTCTGGATCAAACTTCTCAACTGCGCGATTTAGCCCCAATACACCTTCCTGAATCAAGTCTGGGAGCAATTCTTTGTGGTTAGGATATTTATGGGCGATCGAGACAACTAAGCGCAAGTTCGAGCAAATCATCTTGCGTTTGGCAATTCGCCCTTGTTTGTAGCGCTGTTCTAGTTCGCTTACTTTAACTGCCAGCTTTGCAGCAAGCTCAGACTGCTTCGGAGTCCGACCTAGTTCTTCCACAAGTTGATCGCGCTGTTCTTCAGCAGACACCAAAACCTGACCTGTCGAGCTAGTTCGATTTCCTCAGCAGGCTTAAGTAAGGGATAGCGAGACATGGTTTGTAAGAAACCATGAACTGAATCTGTTGAAGGGCGGTTGTGGGGGTGCTTAGGCTGAAAAACTGAAGCTTTGCAAATGACGGAATCAGCTTCAGAGCGAACTGTTTGATGATCGACGATCTTGGCAGGTCTGGTGAGTGTTTTTGCCTGCCGAGCAGATCTCATTGTTGCGATCGTATCTAATGCCTTTAAACGCTTCATAATGCAATACTCAAGAAATCGATCGATTGCGGGGTTCTAGTAATTCATGGCGGATTGCCACCTACTGTTCCTGCTTAGCACTCAGTCTTCGGCACTCCCTAACCCCATAGTCATTGAACTTAATCCGAGGTCTACTAGTAAGTCTCTACGTGCCATCTCCCAGCTTTCTTCAGTTGCTTCTGGTACTCAGCCCAATTGGCTCCTCCATCCTCAAGTGCAGCTTGACTTAAGGCTTCATTAATGCCTCCTTCCATCCCTTTCAGCCCACAAATGTAGACGTAGGTATTTTTTCGCTGGAGGAGATGCCAGAGAACTGTTGAATAGTCGGCAATTAGATCTTGAATGTACATCTTGCCGCCTTTGATGTTCTTCTGCTCGCGGCTGATTGCATATCCAATGGTGAGCCTAGTCCTAACCAAGTCTTGCAAATACTCCAGTTCGTTTCTATATAAAATATTAGCAGTGGTAGGGATGCCGAAGAACAGCATTGCATTTCCATTAAACTTGTAGTCTGCATGATATTCATCGAACATTCGCCACATGAAGGCTCGGAAAGGAGCAATTCCAGTCCCGGTCGCCATCATAATAATGGTTGCATTAGGATCATCGGGCAATAAGAAACTATTTCCTACAGGCCCTACAATTTGTACCTCATCGTCGGGCTGCAAATTGCAGAGGTGGCTAGAGCAAGTTCCAAAGACAGTTTCGCCCGTTTCAGGGTGGGCATATTCTAGGAGTCTGACGCAGAGCGAGACGGTCCGATCGTCCCCGTGGTCTCCATGACGAGTGGATGCGATCGAGTAAAGCCGCAGTTTATGAGGTTTCCCTTTGCTATCGGTTCCAGGTGGAATAATGCCAATACTTTGTCCTTCTATATAGCGAAAGCTCTTATCAGGCAGTCTAAGAATAATGTGGCGGACATCTCCAACTGCGCCTGGATGAACAATTCTTTCGTTCATCAAACATTGACCAATTAGCGGCTGATCAGGACGATAAAGGTTAACAGGAATGCTGGTTGTAGTCTTTGATTGTGCCATGAATTTTCTCACTTAGAGCGGTTGAGGAAAGTTTAGTAGACACCTGACGACTCCTATTACTGCTAAGCGGCTAATTTACCGATATGGCTAAATCCTATTTCAGTTGTGATGGGACAAGTTTCTAGCCTATTACAGGCAGAATGCCCATGCACAGATTATTCAGGATTGCGATATCTCAATTCTCATCCTAAATTTGACCCTACGCCTGCGGCGCAGAAGTATAGAGATTTTGGCAAATCGCTGTCTTAGTAAAATTAAATCAGTATTTGTTTGAACTTACTGCTTTAGCTTAGATAGATAATGGTGACAAACTTGGGACAATTTAGCTTGAAGCTAAAAAGAAATTAAAAAATCTTGTTAAGCGGGTGTTTCTGTCTACTAGTGCCATAGGGCAGGTTTAGAATACTTCCAGCCTTTTTACCCTGTCAGTTGGGCAGGAACAAACCGCTCACCCTTCCACCATTGCCTGGTCTGTGAGCCATTACCCTCAATTGTTACGCAGTAGATTGGCAGCAACCTCGGTTGCCTTAAGTTTGGCTCTTTTTGTCCCAAGTTTATCACCCTTTAAAGTCTAAGCTTGCTGCAATACAAAGAGGTTGTTGGTCATTCCAATTTCCTATTCAGGGTTCTTGCTGTGAGAACTACAGCATCACTTCCTGCAAGTTGAATGGGCAACTACTTTGCTGTTCTTGAACCTGTCTAAAGCGATATTCTCAAAGTCTTTGGGTGCAGAACCGATAGATGAGCTTCTCCCAGCTAGAAATAAATGGTGCAGGGCAACGTGGAGAGAATAGATCGCTTGATTGTTAATCGTAAGGAGACTCTAATGATTTACAACCCCAACAATTCTCAGCTTTCCAAAACTGTTTACTTCAGAGTCAACATTAATGGAAACATGCAGCTTGTTCCAATGGAAGTGGATGCTCAAGGCTTACTTAGATATATCGGCAGAGATGCAGGTGAATCTCACTCAAATATTGATTCACAGATTTCCAAGTAAATGCCTTGAATAGCTGGGAGATTTACGATGACCCGATGCAGTTCTAGACAATATGAAGTAGAGCCAAGGCTCTTGCAGAAAAGCTTTCCCATCAATTCTTCTACTCATAGAGTCTTGGGTGTAATGCCGCCCTTGCGACCTCTATCGGGGCTGATCAACGATCGCTTGTTTCAATGATTTATCTTTTGAAATTGGAGAAATCACAATGTTTACCGAACTAACAATTAATTCATGGGCAGCAATGGCGATTTTAGCAACTAGCATCGTTCTGTGCCCTTCCCTCTGCTGGATTCTAGCCGTCAGAGTCCGTAATGCTTATCGCTAGTTTTGTCTAAATACCGGGGTGCAGTTTGAATAGACGCACCCTGGTATTCAAAGCTTTTATTTCACTGATTTGCTTCAAATTATTCCTCAAACGTTTTGTCGGGAGTTCTGCGTAAGCCGTGAAAATTCCAAGTAGTATCTTAACTCTAGTGGCTGGCATCCTTCTCACAGGGGTGAGTTTTTGGGTCGGTCAACACCACGGTCTGTTACCCATCGCAGCTTCTAAGGAAGCGTTTTTGGTGGATGGCTTGTTCAATACAATGATGACGATCTCGGTAGGGTTATTCATCATTGTGCAGGGGGCGATCGTGTTTGCGGCGATTCGATTTCGGCATCGCTTAGGCGATGATACCGATGCTCTGCCCATCCACGGCAACATTCCCCTCGAAATTTTCTGGACTGCCATTCCCGCGATCGTGGTTCTGGGGCTGGCCGTTTACAGCTTTGATGTTTACACCCAGATTGGGGGACGTGATCCAATGGATCATAGTGCTCAAGCTCAAAGTAGCTCTGCGATCGCTCAAGTGCCTGGGTCAGCGATGGCTGCACCTTTGCCATCAAACAATATTGAATCCAACAATGTTGTAGGGGAAGCGGCTCCTTCGGAGTCTGGCACAGTGGCAATCGCCAATCAAAATTCGCCCTCTTCAGCACTAGCGGTGAATGTAGCAGCAATGCAATTTGCCTGGATCTTCAACTACCCAGACAGTGGCGTTATGGCTGGAGAACTGCATGTTCCATTAGGGCGTGAAGTGCGAGTAAATCTCTCTGCCAATGATGTAATTCATGCCTTTTGGGTCCCTGAGTTTCGTCTAAAACAAGATGCAGTGCCAGGGCGGGAATCGGTATTGAGCTTTACGCCTACCTCTTTGGGAACCTACCCTTTGATTTGTGCAGAACTCTGTGGAGCATATCATGGAGCAATGAAATCGCAAGTCATTGTGGAGACACCTGCCGAGTTTGATAGCTGGCTTCAGACGCAAATTGCAAGTGGAACCATAGATTCTGAGACAGCGATCGCTCAAAACCCTGCCAGCATGACTTCCACAGAATTTCTAGCTCCCTATGCTAAAGAAATCGGAATTACTCCCCAGGCACTAGAGCAACTGCATCACACTGATGATGTCAATCAACATTTGGCATAGTATCGATCTTTACTTCCTGAGAATTGACTTCTGCGAAGGTCATTCAACCCGCCTCAAACAAGGATTAACTTTGTATGACACAAGCGCAGCTTCAAGAAAATGCTAATCTGGTCGCCCATCCTCCTGACCAAGAGGTAGAGGCGACACACTGGCGAGAATACTTTGGGTTTAGTACCGATCATAAAGTGATTGGCATTCAATACCTGGTGACAACGTTTATTTTTTACCTGGTTGGAGGCGCTCTGGCGACACTAGTTCGCACAGAGTTAGCCACCCCAGAGGTCGATTTTGTGAGTCGAGAAGTCTACAATAGCTTATTCACAGTTCACGCCACGGTGATGATCTTTTTGTGGATTGTCCCCGCTGGAACAGGTGGCTTTGGTAACTATCTAGTGCCCTTGATGATTGGGGCGCGAGATATGGCATTCCCTCGTTTAAATGCTCTCGCATTTTGGATGATTCCACCCGCAGGATTATTGCTATTAAGCAGCTTCTTTGTGGGTGCTCCTGGTGCAGGTTGGACTTCCTACCCGCCCTTAAGCACAACGGGTGATAAAGCAGGCGAAGCTATTTGGATTCTCAGCGTCCTATTGCTCGGAACATCTTCCATTTTGGCCGCCCTAAATTTCATCGTCACCATTTTCAAAATGCGTGCCCCCGGCATGGGATTCAACCAGATGCCTTTGTTCTGCTGGGCAATGTTATCTACTTCTGCTTTAGCGCTGATTGCAACCCCTGTATTAGCAGGTGCATTAATTCTATTAGCGTTTGATTTGTTAGTCGGCACTTCCTTCTTTAACCCAACGGGGGGTGGTGATCCGATCGTCTATCAACACCTGTTTTGGTTTTATTCGCATCCAGCCGTTTACATTATGATTTTGCCCTTTTTTGGAGCAATTTCAGAGATTTTGCCTGTTCATGCTCGCAAACCCATTTTTGGCTACAAAGCGATCGCTTACTCCAGTTTGGCAATTAGCTTTTTGGGCTTGATTGTTTGGGCACACCATATGTTTACCAGTGGCACGCCACCCTGGTTACGCATGTTTTTCATGATCACTACCATGATCATTGCTGTGCCTACAGGCATCAAGATCTTTAGCTGGGTCGCCACGATTTGGGGTGGTAAGCTGCGGCTAAACAGCGCTATGTTATTTGCGTTGGGATTTATCTCAATGTTTGTGATTGGGGGCATTAGCGGTGTGATGGTGGCTGCCGTTCCTTTTGATATTCACGTTCACGATACTTACTTCATCGTGGCTCACCTCCACTATGTGTTGTTTGGCGGTAGCGTGTTTGGTATTTATGCAGCGATCTATCACTGGTTTCCCAAGATGACGGGGCGAATGCTCAATGAAACTTTGGGCAAAGTTCATTTTGTGCTAATGCTAGTTGGGTTCAACATCACGTTCTTCCCAATGCACAAGCTAGGGCTAGAGGGAATGAATCGACGGGTTGCAGAATATGATCCGAAGTTTGCCCTGATCAACTTGATTTGTAGCATCGGCGCTTATTTACTCGCAGTTTCGACCTTCCCCTTCATAGTGAATGTTATCTGGAGTTTGGTTGCGGGTACTAAAGCAGGGAACAATCCCTGGCGAGGTCTCACATTAGAATGGATGACCACCTCACCACCTCCGGTAGAAAACTTTCTCACTGATCCTGTGCTAGTAACGGGATTCTATGAGTATGGTATGGGCGATCGCACTACAGAAGTAGCTGTTCCCTTCTCGGATGCTCACAATTCGGTGACACTGTCTGGGTTCAATTCTGCCTTGCAAGCGGAGTCTGGCTCAACGGTTGCGGCTCACCCAGACGATCGCCAAGAAGCAACTCTCAATCAAAAATAAGCAAACCGTCGTTGAAGGCTGCATGGGTTATTAGCCAATGACTAATAACCCATGACCCATCACCCATGACCATTCTTAGAACAGAACAAACGCTCATGCAAAGTTCAACCACAAATCTGGCTAAAACAGCCAATCACGATTACCTGGCAACCGAGAAGACGATCGCTGCCCATGCAGCCGAGCATCATGATTACCGTATCGTGGGGCTGCTTGTGTTCTTGCTCGCCGAAGGATGATCTTCCTAGGCTTGTTTACTGCCTATTTAACCTTTCGATCGGTGACACCCGTTTGGCCTCCCGCGGGCACTCCAGAGCTAGAGTTGTGGCTACCAGGAGTAAACACTATTATTCTGATTGCTAGCAGTTTTGTGATTCACAAGGCGGATGTAGCCATCAAAAAGAATGATGTTGCAGGACTGCGAACCTGGTTTTTGGCCACTGCTCTGATGGGAGCAACCTTTCTGGCAGGTCAGGCCTACGAGTACTTTCATCTAGAGTTTGGTCTAACAACAAATTTGTTTGCCAGTACATTTTACGTCCTAACAGGCTTTCACGGGCTGCACGTCGCATTTGGGCTAATTTTGATTGCCGCAGTGTGGTGGCGATCGCGCAAAGAAGGACATTACTCCAGCGATCGTCATTTTGGGGTAGAAGCCGCAGAACTCTACTGGCACTTTGTGGATGTAGTGTGGATTCTTCTATTCTTTCTGCTGTACCTTCTCTAACAAACATCCTGCCATTCTAGCGTTGGAATTTCGATCCTTCTAGAATGGGCGAATTGCCATAGATTTCTCTGAATTGTTGTAATTGCACAAATTGCAAGTGACGTAGCTATTTGTAATTTGTGTGTAAAAACCTGCTGTAGGATGTATTCACCCCTATGCTCAATCGGATAATTAATGGCAGTCGGCTATCGATTTTAATTGCTGTACTGTGTTCATTTGTAATATCAATCACGCTTCTGCTCTATGGAGCTGCCCAAACCTTTGTTACAGTCGAACTCGCTTTAAAGATAGGACATTCTAGCAGTGAGGCAAAAACGATTATTCTATCGTTCATCGAAATCATCGATTTGTTTCTACTGGCAACTGTCTTTCACATCACAGCACTAGGACTCTATTCACTCTTTATTGACGAGCGCCTTAAAGTACCCCCTTGGCTAGAGATTCACAACCTTGACGATCTCAAAGGCAAACTTGTTAGCGTTGTGATTGTGATCTTAAGTGTTTTATTTCTAGGGCGAGCCGTGAAGTGGGAGGGTGGAATAGATATTTTGCCCTTTGGAGTCAGTATTGCTTTAGTGAGTGCAGCGTTAACGTATTTTCTGAACATTCACCACAAAAAACCAAAGATGGAAAGTGACTATTCAGGGGAGTATGACATTCATCCGGGCGATCACAAAAAGCCCAGGGCGAAAGGTAATGGCTCTGGGGAATACGAAGCTCGCGCCTTCAAGCCCATAGATTAGACCTGTTGCGTGAATTCGGACAGGCCTCCTCGCGCAGTGGGGCGAGAGCATTGCCAGCCCTTCAAGGGAGCTATCAGTCTTGTTTTCTCTGGTTCCCTCTCCCTCAGGAGAGGGCTAGGGTGAGAATAGAGTCTTCGTGCAGGAGTTCTATTGAGGGAAACGAGGCTAAATTTAGTCATTTGATCGTCTGAACCCTTATTCTTTGCTTCTCTCTGAGCAAGCACTTCGACCTTCTAGTAGGAGTCTTCATCATGCCCATCCAACTGTATGTTCCATCGATTATTTGTAAAAATTGTGCAGACAAAGTTGCCCAAGCGATCGTAAATACCGACCCAAAGGCTGCCGTAAAGATCGATCTGGAAACTAAGCACGTCGAAGCTGAGACACAAGCGACTGAACTAGCTGTCAGAACTGCGATCGCGGCGATCGGGCACACAGTCAACTAAGAAGCGATTGCGGAAATAAAATATCAGACAAAAATGATCCTAATAGGGGTATGACACTGCTGTGCCCTTCAGAGGGATATAGGATTGATCCGCAAGTCCCTAACTTTTACCTTTGTCAGCATCGAATTTACGTTGTTTTAGGAGAGTATAAATGCTTCTCAAAGAAATCTCTGATATTACAATTATTGCTGGAGAGAATGCTATTTCGATTGATCAGCTACCGCCGATATGGCAAGAAATTGAGTCAGGGAAAGCAAGCGTAGGCATCCCTGAGCCTCATAGCTATGTCCAAATGGCACAATTGTTTCAGTACAAGCTAGAGCAGGGGGATGTTGACCTGTTTCACGAACGCCGAGAGTTAGCTCCTTTTAAGTCAACTTTCTCTCAACTATTTGAACAACTTGCCTGGGAGACGTTAGAGTTTTATGGGCGCGACTTTCAAATCCAAAACTATCCCAAATTTGAGACCATCCTACACAAGCTTGACTCCAGGGTGAATGGATATGCTGATGCCGTCAAGGTGATTCGCATTGGCATCGATCTGTTCCAAGAGTTTGGCTATGAGCTTCCGGCAAGCTTCTACCACATTCACCTGGCCCCCATTTATCGCGATCATATTTTTGAAGAGCGTGCCCTACGGTTTGATCCCCGCGAACAAGACCGCAAACGCGCCTGGGATGCAATGCTTCACGCTCAAAAAGTGTTTGCTATTCAGATGAAGGTTCAAAGCATCGCATCGAAATATGGATTTACTTATCATCATGGCTGCGGCTGTGAAAGTCACTTATCTGCGATCGATCAATCGCAGGGGGCATTTGCCTATGAATTGTGTCCAGAAAAGCGATCGCGGTGGATTCGCAGTTTTATCTGGACGGCGTGGTATGAGTATGCATTCTTTTCCCTGATCCCCAATACGAGATACTTGGTGTAGGAAAATACGATCGGGGATTGGCTCTCAATAGACCTCCTACATGAATTTGGACAGCCCTCCTCACGGAGTGGGGCGAGGGCTTTGCCAAAGGGTGAGGGCTAGGGTGAGAATAGAGTATTTGTGCAAGAGTTCTACATAGCTACGATACATTCACACACATCCAATCTTCAGGTTACTGGTAGTGATTCTCAAAAAATCACTACCAGTTTTTCTTGCTCCTGAGCATTGCTTTCACAGCAATCTAGCGTTAGTTCTACCTTGGAGATTTGCGAGTTAATCATATGCCACCAGCCAGGTTTCGGCTCTGCTCAGCCTTCAACTGTCGAGAGTTGAGCGAAGCCGAGGGTTGAGCGAAGTCGAAACCCGATTCACTGGTATTTTATTTCTGCGATCGCCCCTTACAATCGCTGTGGCGTTAAGAAGCTCTGGCTCTAACAAACAAGTGGAGATTTCTCAAGTGGAGATTGGTCTAGTAGAGCTTGAATCGATTTCAACAACTCTCTCAGCTTATAAGGTTTAACTAGGTAGCCGCTAGCACCCGCATCTATCCCGGCTTTCCAATCTTGGAGGGTATCTCGCGCTGTTAACATCAAAATTGGCATCCGGTAGCCATGAGAGCGTAGGCGACGACAGAGGCTAATGCCATCCTCTTTGGGTAAGAATACATCCAGCAGAAGTAGGTCATAATCACAAGCTGTTACAGACTCCCAGCCTGCTTGACCATCCAGCGCAACATCAATAGCATAGTTTTCGCTAGAAAGGGCTTCCGCTAATAGTTCAGTAATGTCTTGATCGTCCTCAACTAGTAAAAGTTTCATAGTGAATTATAAAGGTAGATACAAAATTCGGTTCATAGCCAAAACCTTAGAATACTCCTGTGGTGTAAATGGGCAGTCATTTGCTTGAGCGATGCCTGCTTTGGTTCTAAGCAAGGGTGTTTTGTGACTAGAAACTCTGCTGAGAAGTTTCAATTTAGCAGAAATTTAGTCAATTACAAACAAGGTTTATGGTAAAAACCTAATACTTTAGTAAACAGAATTGAATTACATGTGGTGAGATCGTTTCGCTTATTCAAGCAAGATGCTGGCGTGATAATGCTTTGAAAAAATCCTTTGAAAGTTAATTCTGCTCATTTACTTAGAACCTTTAGATGGGGGTGGTTTCAAGATGAGTGTTTCTAAGATTGCTGCCAGTTGCAAGGGAATGTGGATTTATGAATGCCGAGACTTTT
>JAAUOZ010000116.1 GCA_012034655.1 Leptolyngbyaceae cyanobacterium CSU_1_3
TTCAGCCGTGAGCAGGATATTATTTTCAAAATTAGCGCTACACCTGACTTTGAAAAAATAGCTCAATTCTGAAACCGTAGAGCCTGTAAGCCTTTTGAAATCGTTCAAAAAAATGTCCGAAGTATTGATCTGTAAGACTTCAAGAATAAGTAATTTGTTTGATGTTACTTATTTCCTGCCTTTAAGATCTCTTCAGCCGTCAACTGCAAATTTTGAAGAATTTCATTGAATCCTAACTCTGGCGGCACTTCAATTAACTCTCCATTGAACAATTCAGACACATTATCTGTTTCATCGTCGTAGTCAAGATACTCCTCAAAACTTGAAAACCGCTGCTTAGTTTGAGTTATGGCATTCGCTTTGCTCCAAAGAATATTTGTAACTCCCTAAGAGGATGTTTGAAAAGTCTCCGTTGATCGCCTAGCCCGCCCTGAACTGAACGCTTGGGCTAACGGTGCGAAGCACCTTCAATTTGAGGTGGGGCAGAAACGCAGCAAGGAGATTTTCTATACGTTTCAAATGTTCTCTAAATCCCGTGAGTCTTGATCTAAATGTTAATATGACGGACGCTTGCTGGCGATCGGCATTCTCCAACCTGTGCCAAAAGCACGATCGGTGATCTTGATTCCTGGGGGAGCCTGACGACGTTTGAATTCAGCGATCGTAACGAGCTTGACCACCCGATCAACGATCGTAGAATCGTGACCAGAAGCAACAATTTCTGTAGCTGATTGATGTTGATGAATGAAGCGATCGAGAATGTCATCTAACACTTCATAAGGAGGCAAAGAATCTTGATCCATCTGTCCAGGTTTCAATTCGGCACTGGGCGCTTTGGTCAAAATATTAGTAGGAATTAGTTCTGATGTGTCTCTACAATTGAGCCATTCACAAATTGAATAAACGCGAGTTTTGGGAACATCAGCGATCGCCGCCAATCCTCCATTCATATCGCCATAAAGCGTGCAATAACCCACCGCCATCTCAGATTTATTACCTGTCGAAATCAGTAAATATCCAAATTTATTCGCAATTGCCATGAGCAAAGTGCCACGAATTCGAGATTGAATATTTTCCTCTGCTACCCCAAACGGTGTTCCAACAAACAGTTTCTCAAGGGTTTGATCGTAGGCATTCATCAAATCTGCGATCGGTAATTTCTGAGTTGTAATGCCTAAATTTTTAGCCAGTGATAGCGCATCCTCAACAGAATGATCAGAACTGTAGGGCGATGGCATGAGAATTCCTAGTACGTTTTCTGCACCAAGGGCAGTCGTAGCGATCGCTGCCACCAGAGCAGAATCAATGCCGCCACTCAATCCCAACACTACTTTAGAAAAGCCACATTTTCGCGCATAGTCTCGTACACCCAACACCAACGCCGACCAAATTTCAGCTTCCTCACAGTCAGGCTCAGGCGCAATTGAACTCGGCAAAAAATCTTGCTTTTCAACATCGTAGTCAACTATGGCAAAATCAGCCTCAAACCCACGAGCACGACAGACTAGGTTGCCCCTGCGATCAACTACTAGGCTACTACCATCAAAGATCAAATCATCATTTCCACCCGCCTGATTGACATAAATTATGGGTTGATTGAATCTCACAGCCCCATGTTTTAACATCGATTCTCGCAATTTTTGTTTGCCTACTGTATAAGGCGAAGCAGACAGATTGATCGTAAAATCAACGCCTTTTTGAGCAAGATCAGCGATCGGATTCAAGCTATAAGTTCGTTTGCCCCAAAACTCTTCGTCATTCCAAAGATCTTCACAAATTGTTACGCCAATATGAATAGAAGTTGAGCCTAAATCAAGCGTAAAGTGATTGGCTTCATTACCAGGCTCAAAGTAGCGATCTTCGTCAAATACATCGTAGGTTGGCAACAATCTTTTGTGAAAAATTTGTTTAATTTTTCCTGGTTCTAAAAGTGCCACACTGTTAAAAAGAGATTTGCCACCTGTTTCGAGCGATCGCAGATTCAAGTCTACCGTCCCCACCAAGACCGCCAATTCAGAGGGTAGCTGCATCGCCAACTTGAGCAATACCCTAGACATTTCTGAAACAAAACTAGGATTGAGCAACAAATCACGCGGCGGATAACCACAGAGAGAAAGTTCGGGGGTAAGTAAAAGCCGTGCGCCTTCACTAGATGCCCGTTGTGCGGCTTCTAAAATTTGTTGGGCGTTGCCTTCAAGATCCCCGATCGTTGGATTCAGTTGAGCGATCGCAATTTTCATAAAATATCTCCTTCTAAATTCTGGACGATCGCTAAAATTTCTTCTCGTTTTTTCGGCAACAGTTCTTCAATTTCCATTACTACTACCCCATGTTTAGATAAATACTAATGGCTTATCTTTTAAGGGGGCAAAAGCTTCTGCATCAAATCGATATAAACTTGCTGGACGGCCTGCCCCGCGTGAAACTTTGATTCCGGTATCGCACAGAAAACCGAGCTTGAGAAGGCGCGATCGAAAGTTTGAATAATCTGAAAAATTCTCGCCTAAAACGGTTGTATAAAGCTGATATAGATCGCTTAATGTAAACACTTCAGGCAACACATCAAACGCCACAGGACTGTACTCTAATTTGTTTTTGAGACGATGATGCCCATACTCCAAAATTTTGTTGTGATCAAATGCTAACTGTGGCAACTGATCCAACGGATACCAAGCAATGCCACTCACGCCATCTGCAACTAGCTCAGCCTCGGCAAATCGAACCAACGCAAAATAGCTCACCGATAAATAACGCACGCCGTAGCTATCATCGGCTTCACGGGGATCGCGATTGGGCCCCCCAAATGTGTAAAGCTGCTCTAAATAAAGATTTCGAGCACGAATCTTTTCTGACAAAATTCGATCGGCGGCTTTTTCCAGCGACTCACCTTGACGCACTAGAGTCCCCGGCAAACTCCATCGATCGAGAAACGGCTCCTCCTGACGCATCACCAACAAAACCAGCAGCCGATTTTGTGCCGTATCGACCGAAAAAATAGCGTTATCAACGCCAACTCTAAAATCTGCAAGTGCCTCCCCCTTTAATGGATGGGCAATTTTTCTCTGCGTGCGTGACATCCGTACAGTTGCTCCCGATCGATATAGTCTTGAATCTGAGGGGTGACACCCTCGGTATTTCCCTGTTCACGATAGGCGGTCGATGAAACATCAGGCGACTTGAAATGAGCGATCGTGACCTTAGCCCCCATTTGTTTCAGGCGCTTCAAATCATCGCGCACGACGATATATCCCGGTCGAGAAACAACCAGTAGCTTCACTTGTTTTAGCAAGTCCTCAACACGAAACCATTGAGGTAGTTGTTTAACTAAATCTGCTCCGATTACTAGAGTAAATTCTGCATCATGCCAGCGCTCTTTTGCTCGTTCTACTGTCATCAAGGTTCGAGAACTACTTAACTCTGGAAACACTTGTACATTCTGTTGAGAAAAGTCTGACTCGCTGATCAATAAACGCAACATTTCAGTTCGATGTTCGAGTCGAGCTTGATGGGATTTAAATGGATTGTCTGATGCCCAGACTGCGACTCGATCGAATTGTTGAGATAGCTCCCTAAGAATCGCTAAATGGCCAATAGTAGGAGGATCGGCACTGGTTCCAAATAGAGCAATAGTCAGCATGAGAGATGAAGGATGAGAAGTGGACTTTGGTACGTTGCCCGTGAGGGATGACTGACCAGAATTTAGTGCTTTTTTGGGTTGCTTTGATCAAATTTATAAGTGGTTCAGAAAGCTCGATCGCGATGATTCAGGTTGACTAATCTCGCGTGTAGCGATCGACAAACTTCTGACAGAATCGGTTGTTCTTTGGGCAATTTCATCAAGGCTTTCTGGCTCTTGCAGCGATGCCCTTGCTTGTATACAAGTTGCATCAAAGGCTGTTCGGAGACCAAAGGCAACTCACTGACCAAACCCAGGCGATCGCCCTGCACAATGCCGTTTTTCAACAGTCGAAAAATTTGCTTGCGACCAGGATAGGTGATCTTTCCGGGCGATTCCTTCATAACCGGAATGTCATCTATTTCTACCAATTTGTAAACGCCATTAACCGGAGAACCTGTGACAAGTTGAGTTCCTAATCCGTAGCCGTCAATGCAAGCACCTGCCGCCTTGAATTCGGCAATTTTCCACTCGTCTAAGTCACCACTAGCAAAAATGGGAACGCCAGGTAATAGGCGACGAACTTCTTGAGACAGCGCGATCGGATCTCCAGAATCAATCCGAATCCCGGCGAGGTTGAGTTTGCCTTGCTGGAGTTGATGGGATAGGCGCTGGGCAGCGGCGATCGTGTCGAATGTGTCAATCAACAAAGGCGCACCCGGAAAATATCGGTGAAATGCAGCAAATGCCTCCGCTTCGCTACCTTCTATCGCACTCAACGCCATCACCAGCGCGTGGGCCATCGTTCCCGTCGGGTTGCGCCCCAGCTTCAACGCCGCCAACACATTCGAGGTCGCATCAAAACCCGCCGCCAGCGCTGCCCTGGCCGCCCAAATTGATCCCTGGGGGCTAAATGCCCTGCGAGTGCCAAACTCCAACAACGTGGCCTCTGCCCCTGCTACATCTCGCAGGCGGGCGGCACGAGTCGCAATCAGCGTTTGATAGTTCAGCGTGTTGAGCAAATAGGTTTCGACAAGTTGCGCTTGCCAAAGGGGAGCCTCGATTCTCAGCAAAGGTTCGTTCGCAAAAACAGCCGTTCCTTCAGGCACGGCCCAGACATCGCCGCTAAATCGAGCGTCTTGCAGCAGCGCCCAAAATTGCTCTGGCGCATGGTCAAAAATTTCGGTTTTCTGAAGGGCTGCAATCTGTTCAGGGCTGAAGTGTAGCTTTTCTAAATAATCCAGTGCTTGGGCTAACCCCATAGACACTAGATAGCCAAATTTTGCTGGCAAACGCCGCACGGTGAGTTCAAAGCTGGCTTTGCGTTGAGCTAGGTTTTCGCCCACGTAACAGGCTGCCATTGTCAGTTGATAGAGGTCGGTTAGCAAGCTGTAGTCTGCTGCCTGTAGGGTTAGTTCTGCGGTTTCCACCCGGTTCTCCTTGGTTTGACGTTTTGCTCTGAAGATTGATGGAGGCTCGTGGGCAACGACAAGGCTCGATCGACCTGCGCTATGTCCATAATTATAGTCAAAAAAACCAAAAGTCAATAGGTGAAATTTGAATCGATCCTGAAAAAAAGCCCAATAAATCCTTAAAAACTCAGATTAAATTAGAATTAAGTTTTTTAATTTCACTTATTTATAGTGCTTTCTATCAAAATTTCTCTAAACTTGCAGCAGCGATCGTGCTCACCTGCCAACTCAGTGCCCAAAGGCTGAATGCGATCACCCTACCTGACCTTTGAATGGCAGCACATAGAGGACAGCAAATGACTAATTTTTCTAATTGAAAAATTAAGATTTAGTCGATCGCAGTCACCCAAAAGTAGCCTCTTTGTTTCTGAAATGAAACAAAACTATCCTAAAAATTTCAAGACATCAACAAATTTCAAATCACTCAAACAAAACATAAACAATTAATGCATTCACTGGAAATATAGAGCGATGTTTAGCATAATCTAAGTGGTCAAGGTTAGGGTTTCATAAACTGCATAAAGTTCAAGACCCGTACCAGATCAAGACAAGACTAATACAGGACAAGTCGCAAGGCATAAGTACACAATCAACTGGGCGCAGCAACAGCTTCAGCTTGCATCCAATTAACCCGATTCAGAGGTAAATCTTATGAGCATTCCCAAAGTGTTCGACGACATGATTCTCTATGTTTCTGGTGCAATGAGGCGCATCTTTGGGCCCACCGATGATTCCTATCCCGCTACAGGCGTTCAGCCCTACGAAGGAGAACCAACCCCCAAAAACATCGTTCCGATCGCTAACAACAACCTTTTTGAAAATCCCCTGATTTATAATCATCGATCGACAGAGATCAAGTCTCTGTCGATTTTTTATTCAACTTCTCCAAATCCCTAAATGCGGGGTCACACCCCCCACTCCAAAGACCTCCAAAACACAAATCTACAATAAAACTCCTACAGAAATGTCTTGAACGCGAAACGAAATGGTATAAGGTCTAGAGTCCACCGTTTGGTGTCTTTACGGTTTAAGGTCAACCATGACTGAACTCGACTTTGTGCTATTTACGGTCTATCTGCTGTGCATTACCTATGTCCTCAACCAAATCGTAGATTCATTCAACGATGAGTTTAAAATTCAGCTAGATGACGATGACCTCAAACAGCAGCTCGCAGACCACAATCTCACAGAAATTCTTGCATGTCAGCTTCAAATTTGACACTCACTACGAGTTTGACAAGCTCAAGCAACTCGCCATCAGCATTGAAAATAAATCCCAAGATCGCCCTATCTATGTCGATTGGGACTACTGCTCTCTAACCGACTTGGATAAGCGATCGCGCAGAGTCACCCGCCTCCCCCCTGGCACAACGCTCGATCTCTTCCAAAACCAAGTCTTCAGCGTGATCGCTCCAGGCAAAACCCTCAAAGAAACGATTGCCGCCGAAGACATGCTCACCCGCAAAGGCGAAGACGGAGGAATGGAAGTCACCAAAACCGTCATCGATCTCAGCAAGCCCGACTCCAAAAAGCCCGATGCCGTCAAAAAGCGCTACAAAGAATTCGTTGAAGGCAAAATTCAGCTACATTTTTCCCTCTACCTGGCCCTACGCCTCGCTGGAACCAACGCTTCTCCCACGGGCGATCGCACTCAGGTTCTCTGCAACTTTACCCTCACCAAACTCAACTGGACAGCCGGCCTCCCCTGGAACCCTCGCAAGAAGAAGTGATCCCTCGTCCCCTGTCCAACTCCGACTAAACTAAAAGATGGAGAAGAGTCAGAGCAGGCAGTTGCGGACGCGGTAGCAACCCTACCCGTCTGAGGAAAGTCCGGACTCCCCAAAGACCAAGCCTGCTGGATAACCCCCAGTGCGAGCGATCGTGAGGATAGTGCCACAGAAAAATACCGCCAACAGAACGGCTGAAGGTCAAAGGCAGGGCGGAGAACACAAACTTCTCCCCCATTCCTCCCTCATCCCTCCTCATTGGTAAGGGTGCAAAGGTGCGGTAAGAGCGCACCAGCAGCATCGAGAGGTGCTGGCTCGGTAAACCCCGGCTAGGAGCAAGGTTGAAGGAACAACGGTTGGTCTTTTTCCAGTTCCAGGTTATGAGGAGAAAACTTCTCATAGCGAATCCGCTTGAGGCATCTGGTAACAGATGTCCTAGATAGATAACTGCCCTTTGGTTGCCTGGCATTCAAAGAACAGAACCCGGCTTATGACTGGCTCTTCTCCATTTTTGCCTGGGCTGCGGTGCGCCAGAAGCGATCGATCTGACCCGCCTCATCCCCCTACTTCAGCGCTTCTTTTTTGTCCATTAAGTTATTATCTCTTTTCGCGGAATACCCCGTCCGTCTACACGGCGGGAATGGATAGCGACAGGGCGCAAGCCCTAATCTCTCGGAACTAGAAACAGAAGGACTTTCAACCCATCTTATGCTGCTTGTGTTAGCGTAAGAGTATCGTGAACGGATTAGGCTTCGCCAAGTGCAAGCAACGAAACGATGCTTGTTTTAGAGTTCAAGGCATACGGAAAATCAAGCCAATTCAAAGCGGTAGACAATGCAATTCGTACCGCCCAATTCATTCGCAATAGCTGTATTCGCTTTTGGATGGATAACAGCAAAGTGAATAAATACGATTTGAACAAATACTGTGCTGTATTGGCAAAGAATTTCCCGTTTGCAAATGAACTCAACAGCATGGCAAGACAAGCCAGCGCAGAACGAGCCTGGTCGTCAATCAATCGCTTTTTCGAGAACTGCAAGAAGGGAATTCCCGGTAAAAAGGGCTTCCCACAATTCCAAAGGGACTGTCGCTCAGTTGAGTACAAAACCTCTGGGTGGAAGTTGGCAGATGATCGCAAAAGCATCACATTCACGGATAAGAAGAACATCGGCAAATTGAAGCTGAAAGGAACACGGGATCTGAGCTTCTACCAGTCTGACCAAATCAAACGGGTAAGACTGGTAAAACGGGCGGATGGCGTGTATGTTCAGTTCTGTGTTGATGTGAATCGAGTTGAAGTGCTAGAGCCATCGGGAAATACGATTGGGTTAGACGTGGGACTGAAAGACTACTACACCGATTCAGAGGGCGTAATGATTGAGAATCCTAAGTTTCTCCGTAAAGGTGAAACGGTTCTTAAGCGGTCACAGCGTCGTGTTTCTCGCAAGGTGAAAGGGTCAAACAACAGACGGAAAGCAAGACAGGTTTTAGGGAAGCGCCATCTCAAAATAAGTAGGCAGCGTAAAGACCACGCCGTAAAATTGGCGCGGTGCGTCATCACATCAAGCGATGTAGTGGCTTACGAAGATTTGAGAATCCAGAATATGGTGAAAAATCATTGTCTTGCTAAGTCGATTAACGATGCTTCTTGGTATCGGTTCCGAGTATGGATGGAATATTTCGGAAAAGTGTTTGGGCGGATCACGATCGCTGTGAATCCTCAGTACACCAGCCAAGAATGCTCTAGCTGCGGGGAAGTGGTCAAAAAAGCTTTGAGTACACGCACTCATGTCTGTAAATGTGGGTGCGTGTTGGACAGAGATCATAATGCAGCGAGAAATATCCTGAGTCGAGGATTGGGTACGGTAGGGCATATCGGAACCTTCGGTCTTGAACCGAGTAACGCTTTGGGAGATGAGTCCTCTACTCAAGTAGGTGCAAACCTGCCTGAGCAAGTCATGTCGTAGATCCAAGAATCTCCGTCTCTCTTAGAGCGGGGAGTGTCAACTACTGGTCTTCAAATAAGATTTGCCATTATGTAGATTCCGCAAAGTCAACCTCATAGCTCCACAGGATGCCTCAAACCTGAATTACGATGAAATGGCTAGAACGTCTACCCTAGCTTGGAAGCTCGTGATACCTACCTCTTGTAGGATAATTCTGTGAACAGCTACACTACGACTCTTGCGCCTTCTCGTTCGGAAGCCTTTCCCCCTCCCGAACCCATTCTAGCGATCAGCGAACAGAAAAAGAGCGGACTCATTCTCTGCAAAGAATTTCACGCTGAGTTTGCTGGCCCAGGAGCTGCCGTAGGAAGTTTGGCAGAGCAAAATTATCAGGCGGTGATTGCCATTGGCTCCCCCGAACTGCTGGCTGTCTCCACCCTCGAAGATCGCCGCAGAGCCTATGGCAGAAGAATCCAGTGGGGGCGTTGGCTGCACAAAATTGTTGAACATCCCGATCCGTCTTTGCGGGCAGAGCGTCTGCTGGCTGGCTTTGAAGAATTTTTTGGGCGGCAGGTGGTTGTCAGTTTGCCGAGTGAAGTGCTGGCCATGCTGGCAGGGGTGTTTCCTGCAACGATCGAGAATGTTCGCTTTCAGCATTGGCAGATAGGTAAGCTAGAGTCTCCTGCCTATTTGCCGACTTCCGATCAGTTAAAAGTCACCACAATTACGATCGACTCCGCTCTTCGAGAGGTGAGCGAGGTTCCGTTGTTGACTACCGCAACCATCAGTGAAATTCGCAGCACCTACGAGTTTCTCCGCTCTGCTTGAAAGCCAAACGCAGAGCAAAACGTAGAGCGAGTATTGCAAGACATTGAGAGGTACGGGTCGGTGACATAAGGAGTAGGGTATAGAAGGAGTGTTCTGTATCTTTTTTCCAGAGTCGATTTTTTAGATGACTTTACAATATCCGCGTCGTCAGCAACAGCTAGAAAGCCTGATTCAAAGACTGGGGTTGCCCGAAAATGCGCCGATTCAGTGGCAGTTGCTAGATCTGGCGTTGACGCATTCCACCCTATCAGCCGAAGACAACTACGAGCAGCTTGAGTTTGTGGGGGATGCAGTGGTCAAGCTGGCATCGGCCGAGTTTTTGCTAGAAACCTACCCTGATTTGAAGGTTGGAGACTTTACTGCGATGCGATCGGTCTTAGTCAGCGATCGCATTCTGGCGCTGATTGCCGACCAATATGGCTTCGATCGCTACTTACTCGTCTCGCCTGGTGCAATGGCGGATACGGCGGGCAGAGAATCTCGCCTAGCCGACTCCTTAGAAGCAGTCTTAGCGGCACTCTATCTGAGTACGCACACCTTGCAACTGGTTCGCCCCTGGCTCGACCCACACTTCCAACAATTGTCTACCGAAATTTTGGCTGATCCAGCCCGACAAAACTACAAAGCTGCCCTTCAAAACTGGACTCAGGGCTATCAAAAAACCTTACCTGAATATCGCACCCAAGAAGCTGGGCAAACTCACAATGATCCCCACCGCTTTACGGCGGAGGTGTGGATTCAGGGGCAATGCCTGGGGCGAGGAACGGGGCGATCGCGCAAAGCAGCAGAACAAGCTGCGGCTCAGGAGGCATTTTTGGCTCTCAGTAGAGACTAGCAGGAGGGTAGACAAATGTCAGATCAGACCAAAATTGCGGTGTTGGGCGTTGGACGTTGGGGCATACATTTGCTGCGGAATTTTTTAGAAAATCCACGATCTCAGGTCGTGGCAGTGGTCGATCCTCACGCTGAAAACCTCGCCGCCGCCGCCAAGCGATTTGATTTGGGCGAGGAGACTCTGCTCACGACCGATTGGCACAAGGCCATGACTCTGGACGGTATCGAAGGGGTAGCGATCGCCACCCCCGCCGCCACACACGATTCGCTGATCACATCTGCCCTGAAGGCAGAACTGCACGTTTTGGCCGAAAAACCCTTGACGCTAAATCTAGAAGAGTCGGTGCAACTGTGCCGTCTGGCCGCCCAGCAACAACGGCAACTCGTGATCGACCATACCTATTTGTTTCATCCGGCGGTGACGCAAGGGAAGGCAGCGATCGCGACCCAAAAACTTGGCGATCTACGGTATGGGTATGCCGCCCGGACTCATCTTGCGCCCGTGCGACAGGATGTAGATGCACTGTGGGATTTGGCGATTCATGACATCGCGATTTTCAACACTTGGCTGGGTGAACTGCCCTGCGAAGTGCGGGCCAACGGTCAGGTTTGGCTTCAGCCAGGGGCAAGACTAGAAGCGCACCCGTCAGATTTGTTTCCGCAAGGTTTGGCGGATGTCGCTTGGGTGACGCTAAGCTACCCAAGTGGCTTTCAGGCGACCCTTCATCTAAGTTGGCTCAACCCTGACAAGCAGCGCAGAATAAGCATTGTAGGCAGCCAAGGCACGCTGATTTTTGATGAACTTGCCTCAGAATCGCTCTCTATTCAACACGGGCAGCTTGAGCAACAGGGAACGAGCTTTGTGCCGATCGCCCAGAGTCGTGAAGTTCTAGAACTGCCACCCGGTGAGCCGCTCAAGCAGGTGTGTGATCATTTTCTGACCTGCGCGCAGCAAAATCAGCCCTCTGAGATCTCTTCAGGCTGGGTAGGGGCGGAACTGGTGCAGATTTTGGCGGCGTTGTCAGCATCGATGCGGCAGGGTGGGCGATCGATGCCTCTGCAACCTCTGAGGAGGGATGAGGGGTAGGGGTTGGCTTCGCGAGAGGGATGAGAGCAGAATGGCATCCCAAAGGACGAAAGCAAAACTAAAGTGCCCGCCGTGCCCTGAACGTGTGTCCTTTATTGATTTGCAAGTCTCCTAGCTGTTGGGAATGCTGAGACGATCGATCTCTAGATCGCTCACTCGACTGGTTGTGGGGAGTAACTCTAGGGTGTCGATCGAGGGAAGAAGATCAGTGCTGGGTTCTAGAAGGGGAAGCCAGATGCGAAAGGTGCTGCCCTGCCCGATCGTGGAGGTGAAAGAAAGCGTACCTCCGTGAAGTTCGGCGAGTCTTTTGGTGAGGGCGAGTCCCAATCCTGTGCCTTCGTGTTTGCGTGTTAGAGACGAATCGACTTGCTGGAAGGGGCGGAAGAGTAGATGCCATCGGTCTTCAGGAATGCCAATGCCCGAATCTTGCACCGCCACTCGTAGATAAGGTGTGTTGGGGTTGATGGGGCTACGATCGGGACGGGTATCCTGCTCTAGCTGTTGCCCAAAGCCCAAACCGATCGCCAATTTCACCTGTCCGCCTTCTGGGGTGAATTTGACAGCATTTGAGAGCAGGTTGATCACCATCTGACGCACGCGCCGCTCGTCCACTAGGACGCTATCAATTCTTTGATCTACTTCCATGTTGAGCTTCAGCCGCTTCATTTCTGCCCCCGGCTGCACCATTTTCATACATTGGCGACAGAGTTCTTTAATTTGAATGGGTTGTAAATTTAGTTCGACTTTGCCCGCTTCGATTTTGGCAATGTCTAGGAGATCGTTGATAATTTTCAGGAGGTGAATGGCGGCATCGTCCGCTTGTTGCAGAAACTCTAGCTCTTCTTCACGATCGTCGCAGCAGCCATCTTGAATCAGCCGCACACAGCCAATGATCGCATTTAGAGGGGTGCGTAGCTCATGGGATGTGGTGGCTAGAAAGTCGCTTTTTAGCTGATTGGCAGCCTGAGCCTCTTGCCAAGCCGATTCTAGCTCTTCTGCCCGTTCTTCGAGACGATCGACCATGTTGTCTAGCGCTTCTGCCAGGTGGTTGAGTTCTTTGACTTTGAAGTTTTTGGGAGCACGATCGGAGGAATATCTTTGGCGAATCTGTAGGGCGTAGTCGCTCAGTTGTTCGATCGGCAAGGCTAGCTCTCTAGATAAATATAAAGTTGCCAACAAAATCGCAGTTACCAACCCCACGGTGAGAATTAACAGAACTTGGCGAATCTCTTGTAGGCTGTAAAGCGCATATTCGAGGGGAGTTGCGGCCAAAATGACCCAGGTACGCGATTCTGAAGGGTTGATAGCGATTTCCATTGGGCTGTAGCCTGCCAGCCATTCTGCCCCATCCTTCTCGAAGGAGAATAAATGTAGCGTGTCCTGATTGCCCGCGATCGCGCTCTTGATCAGGCTTTGTAAGCGCTCAGCATCTGCCCCAGCCTGAATGGTGCGCCCGACTCGATCGGCGATCGGATGGGCCAAAATTTGCCCATCTTGGTCGATGATCACCGTGTGCCCTGGAATCAGCTTGCCCTGGCTGGCTTCTTGCTGATAGAGATCAGTTTGCATAGTCAATGCATACCGTAGCGTTGCGGGGTCTCCGGGTTTTGCAGTTCCAGGTGCAGCGAGGTAGACGGGAGCGCTCAAGATCAGGTTTAGCTGATTGTCGTCAGGGGTGATGGCAGTCCTCAGTCCGTCGGTTAGGGCGAGGTGTACCTGCTTGGGGTTTGCCAGTTGCCCTTGGGGTTGGTTGGCCCAGAAATTTGCCCCAGGCGGCAAGAGCGATCGATTACCGCAGGTGCTGGCTTCTATTTTTTGCGTTTGCAGATTGGTGAGTTGTACACATTGAGTGGCGATCGCTGAATTTTGCTGCAACTGTTCGAGAAAGCGCTGCCGCTTTTTGGGTGAACTGGATTGCAACGCCGAGGCTTCGGTGGCAGTGAGCAGATTGGTTCTCAGGGCGGCGATCGTCGAGGCGAGGTCTCCTCCTCTGCGGATGGCGGCTTCGGCTAAATTGTGACGAGCCGTTTCTAGTAGACCAGAGCGAGCTTTGCGGTAGGCGACAATTTCGCCAGCCAACAAGACCGGAATACTGAGCAACAGGAGGCGCGACAGCAAAATACGACGAAAGGACGAGTGACTTGGCTTAGTCATAGGATGCTCTTGACCCGACATTCATAACCGAACAGCAAAAATTTGATCAGGGGTCTGCATCCTGTCAGCAGACTTGGAGCGATGCCGAGGGCATTGCTGAACGACAGGATGATTTTGTCTGATTGAGAACGAAGAATCAGGAACTCCAGCCGCCGACTCAGATCTCTGATCAGCAAGGCCATGGGGAGAAATAGCTGTTTAGACAAATCTTTGATAAAAGACTTAAGAACAGCATATTTCAAGTGTTGAGAGGATGCACTTCTATCGAGCCACATTTAAGTTTTCGGCAATGAGCTAGGTGGGGCGCTTGATGGGGAGGAGGGAGACAAGAAGGGGTTGGGGTCTTGCGGTGGGTGGCGGGTGGTCTGTCAAGAATTTTTTAAGGGGCTGAAAACCCTTTAAAAATAGCCGCTTCCCCATTCCCGATCCGTCCATTCAAATCTGACAGAGGACTAGAGGGTGACTAGAGGTTAACTAGAGGTTAACTAGAGGTTGAGTTGCAGGAGCCTGGTAGAATCTCTGACGCTTGAGTTGTGAAGGTGAATATGGTCGATCATGCTGTGATACCTGGAGATTTTGCCCTGTCGTTACCGTACACTACGGTTGTTTTGGCGATGAGTGCCGATGGCAAAATTGCGGATGTCAATCGTGCTCCGGCTCGATTTGGTTCGGAGATCGATCGATCCCATCTCGAAATTCAGATCGCCCAGTCTGATGCGGTCTTATTTGGAGCCGGAACGCTTCGGGCCTATGGCACTACTCTCAAGGTTGCCCATTCTGACCTGCTGGCACAACGCCACCACGCAGGAAAGCCCGCCCAACCCGTGCAGATCGTTTGTTCGAGATCGGCAAACCTTGACCCGACCTACCGATTCTTCTCGCAGCCTGTTCCCCGTTGGTTGTTGACTACCCAGATGGGTGCTGAGCTTTGGCGCGATCGTGAGGAATTCGAGAAAATTTTGACTGCCGGATCTAAAGCGATCGATTGGCTGAGCGCCTTTGAGCAACTCTTTGACCTGGGTTGCGCTCGGTTGGCAGTGTTGGGGGGTGGAGAGTTGGTTAGCTCGCTGTTTGCAGCGAACTTGATCGACGAACTCTGGCTGACGATTTGCCCCCTTATCTTGGGTGGCGCACAGGCTCCGACTCCGGTGGAAGGGGTGGGATTCTCAACCACGATCGCCCCCCGCCTAGATCTGATAGAAGCCCAAACGATCGCCCAGGAAGTCTTCCTCCACTACCGAGTCAACCGCTACCCTAGTTTTTGAGTCCTCCCTTCCCCCTGGTCTTCATCCCTCCAAAGATTCGTCTACATTAGAGTCTGTGATGTGCTCAACTCTGGCTATGGTCGAACAACTCAAGCCTCGATTTTCGGTTGCCTGGATCAATCAAATTGGTGAAATTCCTCAGACAGAATGGGATGCGCTGGCGATGCCGTTGAAAACGCCATTTCTGGAATGGGAATGGCTACACAGCATGGAAACGTCGGGAAGCACGACGGCACGATCGGGATGGCTGCCGAACCATTTGACGGTGTGGCGCGATCGCACCCTGATTGCGATCGCGCCCCTTTATCTGAAGGGGCACAGCTACGGCGAATTTGTGTTTGATCATCAATGGGCAGATGTGGCGAGTCGGCTGGGGATTGAGTACTACCCAAAACTGCTAGGCATGTCGCCTTTTACACCGGCTGAGGGCTACCGTTTTTTGATTGCCCCTGACGAAGATGAAGAGACATTGACTGAGCTAATGGTGGGAGCGATCGATCAGTTTTGCCGTCACCATCAAATTTCTGGCTGCAACTTTTTGTATGTCGATCCTGAGTGGCGATCGACGATGGAGCAGCACGGCTTTAGCAGTTGGCTGCACCACGGTTATATTTGGCAAAACCAAGGCTACGAAACGTTTGATGATTACTTGGGAGCGTTTAACGCCAACCAGCGCCGCAACATCAAACGAGAACGCAAAGCCGTTGGTACGGCGGGGCTATCCCTCAAAGCGTTGACTGGGGATGAGATTCCACGATCGTATTTTCCGTTGATGTACAACTTCTATAGCGACACCTGCGACAAATTTGGCTGGTGGGGTAGTAAATATTTGACCAAAAAGTTCTTTGAGCAATTGCATACTTGCTACGCCGATCGCGTCGTTTTTTTTGCCGCCTATAGTGAAATGGACGATCGCCACCCGATCGGCATGTCCTTTTGTCTTACAAAGGGCGATCGCTTATATGGGCGCTATTGGGGATCACACCAGGAGATTGATTGTCTGCACTTTGATGCCTGTTATTATGCACCGATCGAATGGGCGATCCAAAACGGCATTCAACTGTTTGATCCGGGTGCAGGGGGGCGACACAAAAACGACGCGGGTTTCCTGCTACTCCTAACTATTCGCTGCATCGTTTTTACAACGGTCGATTGTCACAAATCCTGCGTTCTCACATTCACCAGGTTAATGATTTAGAACAACAAGAAATCGACGCAATTAATCAAGATTTACCCTTCAAGCAGGAGTCAATTCAAATCGATCTTTAGAAGCATTCCTGGTTGTTGTCTGATGAGGGTGTTTGAAGAGTATCGTTCCGGCATTCACCCGCCCCAGACTGGAAGTTGGAGCTTAATCGAACCACGTTCTTTGAAAAGGACTGAAGACCCGATTTTAATTGGCTCTTAGTCCCTTCAGGGGACTTCGCACCGTTAATCTCAACTTCTAGTGTGGGGCGATCGAGAACGCCGTGAGGAAGCTTTTTATACGTTTCAAACACCCTCTAAGCTCGACTTTATCCATTTAAAAGGGAACTCGTCTGCGATCGAGCCTGAATTGCAGACAGGCGCTCAAACTTTTTGGGATGTCTACTGTTTAGCCGATATCAAAAAAAGTCTAGAGAAAACCTGATGTGTCGAAACCATTACCGCTTAAGAGTTTCAGAAAATAGATAAAGTCAAGCTTAAGCGAGTGTTTTAATTTTGTGATTGTTCCTTAGTTATCTCTTCTCTAACGCCTTAGACTGACGCTTCTTTGATGATAACTATCAAAAGTCGCCTCAATAGAGTTGTATAACTTAAGTTGCTAAACTCTGCCCCATAGTCGTCTACTAAAACCTCCGACTAAGGAGTAAAGCTTATTAAAAAGCGAATCATTTCTGACTGAGTTTGCCCCTTTATAGAGTGTTTTAATCTGTTTAATTTTATTTAGTTAGACTTTAAGAAATTAAGCATCAACTTCTATCTATCGACATCCTAAAATTCTTTCTAG
>JAAUOZ010000117.1 GCA_012034655.1 Leptolyngbyaceae cyanobacterium CSU_1_3
CAAAAAAAAAGTGGGGACAGCGATCGCTGCCCCAATCCAAGAATCACTGATTTCTTGACCTACTTTAAATTTGACCCACGCTGAAGGGTTAGTAGGTTTCAACGTGCCAGCGGCCGGCTTTCTTCATCGATCGTTGGAAATCCTTCCACTCAACTCCTACCTTTGCAGCTTCGACCGAAAGCGCAGCATCAATGCCGTCTTCCATGCCTTTCAGCCCGCAAATGTAGGTATGGGTCTTAGAATCTTGCATCATTTCCCACAGTTCGGCCGCATGTTCAGCCACGCGATCCTGGATGTACATTCTGCCGCCGTCCTTATTCTTCTGCTCACGGCTAATCGCATTGGTGAGACGGAAGTGGTCAGGGTATTTTTGCTCCATCTCTTCGAGTTCTTCCCGGTACAAAATGTTCGCGGAAGTGGGTATCCCGAAGATCAGCCACGCAAACCCCTTGAATTGGTAATCTGGGTTTGCTGCCTTTTCGTTGTCTTTGAACATACGCCACAAGTAGGCTCGCATCGGGGCGATACCCGTCCCAGTGGCCATCATGATCACCTTGGTGTCTTCATCGGGAGGAAGCAGCATTTCCTTACCCGTCGGCCCCGTGATCTTCACATCTGCACCCGGTTCGAGGTGACAGAGGTAAGTCGAACAAACCCCATACACGGTTTCACCCGTTTCAGGGTGCTTGTACTCTAGCTGTCTGACGCAAAGAGAAACCGTTTTGTCATCTACGGGGTCACCGTGACGAGTCGAAGCGATCGAATACAGTCTTAGCTTCTCAGGTTTGCCGTTCTTATCAGTTCCAGGAGGAATGATGCCAATACTCTGACCTTCTAAGTAACGGAGATCCCCTTGCGAAATATCAAACGTGATGTGCCGAACGGTTCCAATTCCACCGTCTGCCACCAGTTCAACGTTCGACAGACACTTACCGACAAAAGGATTTGCGGGTCGGTAAATATTGACTGGAACGTCCGTCGTAGCAGTCTTTGCTTGAGTCATAGGCTTGCTGTCCTCTCTTGCTTGAGTGCCCTTTTCTACAGTGTCCTGCTTGATCTGGGTTGTAGACTGTTCTAGGGTAACTTTTTCAGTGAAGTTGCCATTGGCATCCATCGCCTGAATGCTGACGATCGTGCCACCCATGCGTGAGATGCGTTGCATGACCTCATTCATGCGGTCGTAAGGCACTGTGATGTAGGTACTGCCACTTTGTCGAATGGGATAACTCATTCGATCGGTATTTTGACTCTGACGCAGACCCATGACTTCATACCGGAAAACGCGGCTCCCCGAAGGAGTGTTTCCCGCGCCCGTTGCACTTGAATTAAACATTGCGATCAATATCTCCGACCTAACCTAACTTAATATTGTCCTGCAAGGTGTCTCATTCACCAACCTTGAGATGCGACCCGCCGAATCACATTGCCATTATTTAAGTTCTAGATTCACACCCGTCTTCACTTTACAGAGGGGAAGGGGATGACTGGGTGCTTAAATATAAAGTTCAGATTAATTTCGTCTCTCTTCAGTCCGAAGTTGGTATTTGGCGCTTGAGAATAAAAGAGTTTAGTGATTGAGTCCGCAGAAAGCTTGTGAGTGGGATCACGATTTGGTAAAATCTACCCTAGCAAGCAGTACTACATACTCAAGTACCAAATACTCACCAGTATTTAACGCTGACCAGTATTAAATGCTCAATTGTGAAGCTTCAACCTTTCTCCAGTGGTTTGCAGCAATGTTTTTGGTTGTGGATGTCTGCTTTCGACTCGTGCGAAGCAGATTGCGCTTCTAGGAGATATTTTGCATGGCTGCTGCGAGTATCAGCAAAAGTCAGCACTATTCTTTAAGAATTGCCGATCTTCTATAAGAATTGCCGACGCTGAGGTTGAAACAGCCCGCCGACAGCCGATCGCTGGTTAACCAGAACCCCATTATTAGATTACTTTTCGTTAGAGGAAACCTATGACCAGTACGCCAGACCGCGTGGTTTTAATCGGTGTCGCCGGAGACTCCGGGTGCGGTAAGTCCACGTTTCTGCGCCGATTGACAGATTTGTTTGGGGAAGATTTCGTCACCGTCATCTGCCTAGACGACTACCACAGTCTGGATCGCAAGCAGCGCAAAGAAACAGGCATCACCGCCCTCGACCCCAGAGCCAACAACTTTGATCTCATGTATGAGCAAATCAAAGCGCTTAAGGGGGGGCAAACCATCAACAAACCGATCTACAACCACGAAACGGGACTGATCGACCCTCCCGAACTGATTGCGCCCAACCACATCGTTGTAATCGAAGGACTGCATCCCCTGTTTGACGAGCGAGTGCGCGGTTTGCTTGACTTCAGCGTCTATCTCGACATTAGTGACGAAGTAAAAATCGCCTGGAAAATTCAGCGCGACATGGCAGAACGGGGTCACACCTACGAAGATGTTCTCGCCCAAATCAACGCCCGCAAGCCCGATTTTCAAGCGTTTATCGACCCACAAAAAGAGTTTGCGGATGTGGTGATTCAAGTGCTGCCGACGCAGTTGATCAAAGACGATCAAGAGCGGAAGGTGCTGCGGGTGCAGATGGTGCAGCGCGACGGCGTGGAAGGATTAGAGCCAGCTTACCTATTTGATGAAGGCTCGACCATCCACTGGACTCCTTGCGGACGCAAGCTGACCTGCTCTTACCCTGGCATCAAGATGTACTATGGGCCCGATGCTCACTATGGGCAGAGTGTGTCGGTTCTAGAAGTAGATGGTCAGTTTGATCAGCTTGAAGAAGTGATTTACATTGAGCAACACTTGAGCAAAACTTCGACGAAGTACAATGGTGAACTCACCGAGTTGTTGCTCAAGCACCGCGAATATCCAGGTTCTAATAATGGAACGGGGCTATTTCAAGTGTTGACAGGTTTGAAGATGCGGGCGACCTATGAGCGTCTGACTCAGAAGGAAGCAGTGCTGACTGCCAGAGTCTAGGTTCTGCCACTTACGATTGCTGATCTTAGGTGGCTTCTGCTCAAGAATTTACCCCTGCTGGAATGGTGTCTAAATTCCCCCAGCGTTGGGAAATTTGCCTGTAGAAGATCCGATCGTTGGGCAAAGGGTAAGGTTTTTCCTAGAAATCTATGGGGGATGCCAAACGGTGTCCCCTTTTTTAGTTTGCGTCGCAGAAATGAGGTTGCTCGATTAGCAACACCAA
This sequence comes from Leptolyngbyaceae cyanobacterium CSU_1_3, assembly GCA_012034655.1. Classification (GTDB taxonomy): domain Bacteria; phylum Cyanobacteriota; class Cyanobacteriia; order Leptolyngbyales; family Leptolyngbyaceae; genus JAAUOZ01. Next base: position 3,192 of record JAAUOZ010000117.1, read on the forward strand.
TCACAGCTATAACTTCTGCTCGTTGGTGCAACGGAATTGCGGCACAGAATATGACCTATAATGTTTCCTTAAGATTTGAAATTTAAACTCAGCGATCGCTCCTGCGGCTCTAGCGTCTCAACTCATCCCAAATTTCATCCCAAATTTAAGTTGATATGGTCACCAATCGCACCAGCAGAACGAATAGCCGCCGGAGTTCGAGCAGTTCCAATGCGAAGAATACCGATCGCCCTCCCCAGGAGAGCGATCCCGCAGAGGTAAACAGCAACGATGTGACAGAATCCTCAGATTTATCAGATCCACCCAAGGAAGAATCCACCATGAGTACAGAAGTGATTGACGTAACCTCCGAAGCGGCTGACTCACCAGAGGGAGCCATTCAACTGCACAGCCAGCCCAGCCTGTCGATCTGGAACCGCCCTATTATGTCGAGTGAGATGGAAGTGGTGGGCACGATTCAGTCGGCTGGCATTCGTCCGATCGCGGCCAGCCCCATGGCTATCTACGGCACGTTGATGGGAGGTCGCCCGATCGAGGCGAATGGACTCAGGGTGGCGGATATGGTGGGTGATTCTCCAATTTTCTATAGCGAAGTGCAGATGATTGAAGGCGAAAGTGGCATTTTTGGTAGGCCGATTATGGTCAGCGATCCAGCGTTGATGAATTCGGAAGCAGGCTATGGCGGTCGCCCGATCGCCTCGAATGCGATCGACGATGCTCGATCGTTGATGGGTTTCATTGACTAAGGATCAGGGATTCAATCACTCCGAGAACTGGGTGGGCCGGGCATCTTGCCTGGCTTCAACCGCCAAGATGGCTGTTCCACTTGATTTAATTCAGGATCTCTAAGAATTTCTGTCAGGGCCTGGCAATGCCTTGCCCTGACGACCAAAAATTGATTTCGCAACATTTTCAGGAAATTGCCTCAGGCAATTTAGCGATCGTCGGTAGCCTACGATCGTCGAACATTCAAGCAGCACCAATCGCCACGTTTCCAGAGTGCTGCAACGATCCAACCATTTTCTTCGAGGGTGTCTGCCACAGGTTTAGCCTGCTCCAGCAAAATGCCACTCAAAATGCCCCAGGTCGTCGGCTTGACGATCGACTTCCATTGCGGAATCAAATCAATAATCACTTCAGCCAAAATATTACACAGCAGCCCATCTACAGGTTCGCTGATCAGCTTTTCTAGTTGCTCAACGCTGCCTTCTCCTACGGTCAACCTTTTGGGGTCGATGTGGTTTAACTCAATGTTTTCTCGCGTCGCCTTGACGGCTAAGGGATCGGTGTCTACCGCGTAGGCCCGACTGGCTCCCAAGAGAATTGCCCCTACGGACAAGATACCTGAGCCGCAACCAATGTCTGCCACCACACTATTTTGCGGGTGATCGCTAAAGCGCATCTCTAACGCCTCCAGACACAGTTGGGTGGTGGGGTGGTCGCCCGTCCCAAAGGCCACGCCAGGCTCCAGGGTGAGGATGAGGCGATCGGTTTCCTTGGGCTGCGCGATCCAGGCGGGGTTAATCAGAAAGCGATCGCCCACTTCTTGAGGCTTCCAATGCACTTTCCAGCTACTTGCCCAATCTTCTTCACCGATGAGATGCCACTGCACGATCGGCGGCGACGACTCAACACAGAGTGCATCTTGGCGAATCAGCAACGACAGTGCCGACAAATCTAATAAACTCGCTTGCTGCTGCGGCAAGTAAGCAGACACCAGGCAAGACGATCCCTTAATCTGGCTCGAAGTCCCACGACAACCAAACTTCTCCAATCGCCAAAATACCACCTCATCAAAAGCAGCATCACACAAAACTTGAATTTCCCACCAGCTATTAGCCATGAGTTACAGGAATGAAGAAAGGGAGGAAGGAGGGAAAGAAAAGAGGAGGAGCGAAGGAGGAGAGAGGCGGGAAATCAATTCAGAACGTGAGAACTATACTGCGTCAGCCTATAGATTTTGGTTTAGAAGGGGTGTGGGGGCGCAGCCCCCAGCCAGTCACCCACCTGCACCCCGTCCAAAATCTTTAATTTTATGCCCTGACAAAGTATATTTGGGAATTGTCGAGGAAAAGGAGGAAAACAGTCGCGCTGGCATTTTTGACTTAGGATCGTGAATTAAATAACTTGTGAGTTTGATTGCCTGAGTTCGCCCTCATCCCGTAACCCTTCTTCTCCCAACTTGAGAGAAGGGGAACCGGACTCTTGCTTGCTCCCCTCTTCGCCCAACTTGGGCGAGGGGCGGGGGGTGAGGGTGCATCCAAAGCCTTACAGTTTATTTAATTCTCATTTCTTAGTTTCTGAACCAGAGTCTTAGCTGGCGTTGATCAAAAAGCCAGCAATCTGACTGCCATCCTTCCACGACTCGGCAACACCTTAGGAAGTTTCTGCTCAAAAATTTACCTCTCAAATTTACCTCTCTTAGAACGCTCCTAAATCTCCCCATTCTGAAGGACTTTGACGTTAGAAAATCCACCGTTGGGCAAAGGATAAGGTTTTGCTTAGAAATCTCCTAAGTCCAAATCTAGTCGTTATTGGCGGCAACATACTAACCCTTCTTCCTTCGCATCGTGTGCCAAACCCCCTCTCACGCCTCTAAAGAGTCACCGTATAGGCATCTCGGATTCCTGTAATCTTCTTGATCTCATTCAACACGTTTTCGGGCAGGGGGTCGTCGATGCTCAAGACCATGACGGCATCGCCACGCACGATCTTACGGCCAACCTGCATACTGGCGATGTTGACGTTGAAATTGCCCAAGAGGGAACCGATTCTGCCGATGATCCCTGGTACGTCGCGATGCAGGGTAAAGAGCATATAACGATTGGGCGGCACGTTGACGGGGAACTCATCGACACTGGTGACGCGAATTTCGTTGTCGCCCAAGAGTGCCCCTGTGACAGAATGCTCGCCCAACGCCCCTTTGGCTGCTAGGTGCAGCGATCCGGTATAGTCTCTCACCGAAGTGTCGCGGGTTTCGATCACGCGGATGCCCCGCTCTTTGGCCTCAATGCTGGCGTTGACGTAGTTTACCCGTTCTTGCAAGGCGTGGGAGAGCAGCCCTTTGAGGGCGGCTACGACGATCGGCTGACTTTGGTTGGTGGCTAATTCTCCGCGCAGCCCAATGTTGAGCGATTCAATTCTGCCGCCAGCCAACTGCCCAACCAGGTTGCCCAGGGTTTCGGCGAGTTGCAGATAGGGCTTTAACTGCTCTAGCACATCAGGACGCAAGCCCGGAATATTTACCGCCGATCGAGCAGGTAGGCCGAGCAGTACATCGCGAATTTGTTCGGCTACGTCGATCGCCACGTTCACCTGTGCTTCTTCGGTGGAAGCTCCTAGATGGGGTGTGAGGACAATTTCTTTGCCCAACGCTTTGAGCGGCGACTCACCCAACGGTTCTGTTGCAAACACATCGATCGCGGCCCCGGCAATTTTTCCCGCCTGGAGCGCTTCTGCCAGTGCTGCTTCATCGATGATCCCGCCTCTGGCACAGTTAATGATCCGAGCGGTGGGCTTCATTTTGGCGATCGCCTTGGCGTTGATCAAGTTGGCGGTCTCTGAGGTTTTGGGAATGTGCAGAGTAATGTAGTCTGCTTCCTGGAAGAGCACGTCTAGGTCTACCAGATGACAGCCCAATTGTTCTGCGCGATCGTTAGAAATAAACGGGTCAAACGCCAACAGTTTCATGCCCATGGCTCTAGCCACCGTGGCAACGTGCGCCCCAATTTTTCCCAAGCCCACCACGCCCAGGGTTTTTTTGTAGACCTCAACACCCGTGTAGTTTTTGCGATCCCATGTGCCGCCCTTGAGGAGTTCGTTGGCTTGGGGAATATAGCGCGACAGCGACATCATCATGGCGATCGTGTGTTCGGCGGCGGCGATCGTGTTGCCTTCGGGTGAGTTGACGACGACAATGCCTTTGCGGGTGGCCGCGGTTACATCGACATTATCGACTCCGACACCGGCCCGTCCAATAATCTTCAAGAGTTTTCCCGCTTCGATCACTTCTTGAGTGACTCGTGTACCAGAGCGAATCATCAGGGCATCATAATCTGGGATGATTTCGACCAATTGCTCACGAGTCAAATCGGTCTTTACGTCAACCTGAGCCACCTGGGAGAGAATATCAATTCCCACCTGATCAATGGGATCGGACACAAGAACCTTGGGCATAACAATTAAGGGGGATGGAGTAGAGAAGGGCAAGGGTCAAGGAGGTAGGAACTGGGCTAGGGATTAGGATTTACACCCTGTTTATCCCTCATGCTTCATCCTTTATTTTTTCAGACTTTTCCCCGATACGTAATTCTAATGGATTGGGGTCGCTTGCCTGGCGGATGACCAAAAGTTTTTCGATTTTTGTCAGGGATTCTGTAAATTTGGTAGCAGACAGGCGATCGCTGCCATTGCTCGAACCCTGGGATCGCGGACGATCGTAGCGTTGCATCGCGGGATTAAGCAGTTAGAAACTGCTTTCATGTCTTCGAGTCGTTTTTCGCAAAAATAGCACCCAAGCCCAGCCACAAAAGCTCCCGATCCCATAGGGCAGAAAGTCTAACCAGGCAAAGGTGTTGCCCAAAATCAAGCGTCCGGGAAGGGTGGCGCGGAGTGCCTGCAAAAGTGGAGGTTGCCAAAGTTGGAGCACCTCGATCGTGCAGGTGGCCAGACAGACCGAGATCGCAACCTTCAGGGGCGACCTTTTAGGAAGACAAAACAAGACAAGCACAATCCAAAACATTTCGTAAGCAACGCTGCCTAATGCATCATGCAGCCATGCCAAGCCAAACCACTGCGAGAATCGAAGCACCGCCCCGATCGGAACAAGCAAAATGGCACTCATCAGCAACGCAAAACGATAGGACATAGAACCCGAAGCCCATTCACAAAAACTACGATCGCGGTCTCTCAGAGTAGGATAAGTTGGCAGATTCTAGCGAACTCAATCTTACCCCGACCCATGCAAAACGATTTTAGTCGCACTGTGATCAACAGTTGGCTCTATGAAACTCGATATTTGGTTTATTTAGTGCTGATTGCCTGGATTGTTTCGATCGTTAACTTTGGTCTTCTAGGAGGGTCGCTAAATCATTTGGGGATTCGCCCACGGAGTCTAGGCGGACTGCAAGGAATTTTGTTTGCGCCCTTTCTCCACGGCGATTGGGCACACATCGAAGGAAATACGATCGGGTTTGCCACCTTTGGCGGGTTAATTTTGCTGCAAGACCCAAGTAATTTTGGGGCAGTGACTACGATCGTCGCGCTGACGAGTGGCATCGGAACGTGGCTCGTCGGCGAGGGAAATCGCAGCGGAAAGGTCGTCGTTCACATTGGCGCAAGCGGTGTCGTTTTTGGATACTTGGGGTTCCTTTTTTCGTTGGCTTACTTCGATCGTAGTCTTTCTTCAGCGTCAATTTTAGTGTTGCTGAGTTTTTTCTATAGCAAATACCTTTGGGGTATTCTGCCTTTGCAAGAAGGCATTTCTTGGGAAGAACATTTGTTTGGATTTTAGGCGGCATCTATGCAGCACGCCACCTTCCAGCGTTGAAAGAACTGTTTGATCAGTTGATAACGCTAGTGACAGAATTTGTGTAAACGGCTGATGTCGAAAGCGGCGCAGTGATAATCAAGCAAGTGTGAGCAATGGGATCAAAATCGGATCAAAATCGGATCAAAATAGACCTTAAAAGCCGATCTGTTTTTGGGCTGGTTGATCAGCTTCCTGTAACGATTTTGGGCACTTTGAAGTATTCTCCCTCCCGATCGGGTGCGCCCTCCAAAATTTCTTCACGTTCAGAGGAAGGTTTGTGCTGATCGGCACGAACAACATTGCTGACATCGATCGCGCGGGTCGTCGGCTGCACATCGCTGACATCCAACTCGCTCAACTGCTCAAAATAATCCAAAATGCTGCTCAGTTGCGTCGTAAATTTTTCCTCTTCTGCGGGTGTTAGCTGAAGACGCGCTAGTAACGCGACCTTTTGGACTTGTTGACGATCGAGCATGGCTACAACAAAATGACTACAACGAAATGATTACAACGAAATGACTACAACAAAATAACTACAACAAAATAACTACAACAAAAGAGAGTTAAAAAACGTTAGAAATAGACATCCATCGTCGATCGCCCTGTGGTCTTGAGCCAGTTTTGCGCCTCAATGTAGTTGTTGGGCGCAAGCAAAATTGCCCGCTTCCAATAGTCGGCAGCATTGTCGAAGAAGGCTTCTGATTCGGTATCTTGACCCTCATCTTTGGCTTTTTCGCCCTTATAGTGCAAAATTACGGCAATATTGTTTAACGCCTGTGGCAGACGAGGGTTTAGCTCAACCGCCTGGTGGTAATAGTCTAGGGCGATGTCGTGTTCGCCATTGCTCGCATGAATCAGCCCCATGTTGTAGAGAATGTAGCTGCGATCGTTGTCGTCTTCTTCAAGGGTGAGGGCTTCCTGATAGTTTTCTAGGGCCTCAGCATACTCACCCTCTGCCTGCGCCGACATGCCATCTCGATAGTAGGCAAACGCTTCTTTCTCCTTACGACTCGCCGGGAAAACCTTCAAAATCAGGTCTGCCATCACCGTAAAGCTTTTGTCGATGAAGTTATCGTTTCGTTGAGTTCTAGGCATAGGGCGAATGTTAAGGATTAAAAAACGACGATCGTGCAAAGCTGCTTATTTAGTTTAGCGCCCTTGGGTATCGTGGCGAAGTGTGCCAAAATTTTGCGATTCCTCAACGGCCCCACCCCCTTTCCTAGAATGCCTTTCCTATACTGGAGACAGAACCCTGTACTTCATGGCAAAGCATGGAAAATCTGACCCCTGACCCCGCTGTGATAAAGGCAGTAGAGCGGCTCAACTATCGCGTGACGATCGGCGATGTGGCAGCCCAGGCGGGGTTAAATGTGAATCTGGCGCAGCAAGGGCTGTTGGTGCTAGCCTCCGAAACAGGCGGGCATCTCCAGGTGGCAGAATCGGGAGACATGATCTTCGAGTTTCCGCCAGATTTTCGCAACGTTCTGCGCGACAAATATTTTCGGCTGCGGCTCAAAGAGTGGTGGGGCAAGGTTTGGCGTGTTTTGTTTTATCTAATTCGCATCTCCTTTGGGATTGTGCTGATCGGGCTAATTATCGCGGCGCTGGTGGCCATTATTGTGGCTGTGTTGGCGATCAATTCCAGTCGTGGTGACGACGATGGCGGCGGCTCAGATAGTGGATTTGACTTGCCAGGGTTTTGGATCAGCCCCGACTTCTTTTGGATCTTCTCCCCCAACTACGACACCCAACGGCACGATCGTAGGCGCGACAAGCCTCAGATGAATTTTCTTGAGTCGGTGTTTTCGTTCTTGTTTGGGGATGGCAACCCCAATGCTCAGCTAGAAGAGCGACGCTGGCAGACGATCGGCACAGTCATTCGCAACCACAGAGGAGCCGTGATCGCCGAACAGATTGCCCCCTATCTAGACGAAGTGGGACAGGGGTTTGAGCAAGAATATGAACAATATATGCTGCCCGTGCTGGCTCGATTTAATGGCAGGCCGGAGGTCAGCCCCGAAGGGCAAATGGTCTATCACTTTCCAGAGTTGCAGACGACGGTTGGGCGATCGCATCCTCAGTCGATCGCGACTTATCTGAAAGAATCACTGTTTGCCTTTAGCCAGGCGAGCCGGGGGCAAGTCATTTTGGCGGCCAGTTTGGGGGTGGTGCTGTTGGGGCTGGGGGGCTTTCTGGGTGTGTTGGTGAGCGGAGGCGCTGGCAAGGTAATTGCCCTGCTCTCAGTGGGATATAGCCTCGCCTACTTGGGAACTCCTTTAATCCGCTATGGGTGGATTCAGCGTCGCAACCGAAAAATTCTCGATAGAAATCGGCAACGTCAGCAGCGAGTTTTGTCTTCAGAACACGTCAACCCGGTGGTAGAACAGAAGCTGCTCTACGCCCAAAAATTTGTAGCAGAAACTGTGATCCAAGACGACGATCTAATCTATACCACCGATCGCGATCTGGTCGAACAGGATCTCGATCGCGCCGATCAGATCGACGCAGAATGGCAAAAGCGCCTAGAACAAAAAGACTAGCCCCAAAAATTAGCCCTCTTTTGAAATTGCCATGGCCAGCTTCAACCTCTACCTGATTCGCCATGGCCTCGCAGGGCAGCATGGCGATTACGAAAACGACTTCGATCGCCCCCTTACCGATGAAGGGCAACGCAAAACTCGCCAGGTTGCCAAACGCCTCCACGATTTGCATGTGCAGTTCGATTTGATCTTGACGAGTCCTTTGGTGCGGGCGCAACAAACCGCCGAAATTTTGCAAGCGGCCAAACTGAGCCATCATCTAGAAGTGGCCACCTACCTGGCTCCGGGGGGCGACATGCAAGCGTGGCTAGACTGGTTAGCAACCTGGAGCGCGGCGAACAAATCTCTGGCGCTGGTCGGTCACGAACCGATCTTGAGTACGTGGGCAGAAAGACTAATCTGGGGCAAAGCACAGGGCAGGCTTGTGCTCAAAAAGGCCGGCACGATCGGGCTAACGGTTCCCACTTCTGGCGCAGTAGTCGGCACTTGCGAACTGTTCTGGCTCACTTCTCCTAAGCTATTACTCGATTGAGAATCACGAGTTGGCAATGAGAGTGATTTAATTCACAATTCTGAGAAACGAAAAATTAGTCACTTCGGACTTCTTCCCTCCGAACGAATCGCTGTCTTCTTTATCCTCAAGTTGCTTCTTAAGAACTCTTCATCCCTTGACGACTCTTTGAGCAGTAGCGTCGAGAAAATTAATTTACGATTAAGCTTACTAAGTAGGCAGGTTTCAATTCGATCGTAGAGGGGCGTTTTGCGCTCAGTCTACGGCGTTGCAGAATTGACTTTGCCTGGCTGCCAAGTATTCTAAAGCTCTATAAATTTCGCTAGTAAATGGGACAGGATATTTCACCCCCCACTCAAATCAGCTTGGCTCCTTGTGGCATTGGCTATCGCATCAAGCTTCTTTCTCAACTTTTGGGACGCAAATTCCAAGAACGCCTCGAACCCTTTGGGCTAACTCCTTTTCATTGGATCGTGCTCTGCTGCCTCTGGGAAGAAGACGGGCTAGCCACCTCCCACATCGGAGACAGACTGCAACAAGTGGGCGGAACCTTGACCGGCGTGCTCGATCGCATGGCAGACCGAACTTTAATTCGTCGCGAACGCGATCCCCACGATCGTCGAGTCTGGCGGATCTGGCTGACCCCATCGGGGCAAAAACTTCAGGATATTCTGCCGCCACTGGGCGTAGAACTGCGAGAACAAGCGCTGTTTGGTGTTTCCTACCCCGATCGGGAATGTATCTCAAATTTGCTCGATCGTATGATTGCCAACACCCAGCGATCGTCCGATTCGGTGGGTGCGCCGATTCCTAAGTCGAGGCAAAACTGGCAAGAAATTTTAGCGCCCTACACCTTGGGCTATCGGGTCAAGCTCTTGTCTCAACTGATGCTTCGGCGGTTTCAAGAGCAGCTTGATCCTCTGGGGCTAACGCCGTTTCACTGGGTAGTGCTCTGTTGTCTATGGACAGAAGACGGGCTGGCCACTTCTAACATTGGCGACAAACTTCAGCAAGTGGGAGGAACGCTGACCGGCGTGCTCGATCGCATGGCAGAACGGGGACTGATTCGCCGCGAACGCGATTCCCACGATCGTCGAGTTTGGCGGATCTGGCTGACCCCGGCTGGCAGAGAACTAAATGATGTGTTGCCGCCGATCGCAACGGTCATTCTGGCTGAGGTGATGCGAGACATCTCTGCCGCCGATCAGGCAAAATTTTCCCAGTGGGTGAATCAGGCGATCGAAAACTTGAGTTGACCCAAGCGATCGAATCACCCTCTCACACAGACTGCAAACGGTGGACTAATATCCTCGCTTGCCGTTCGATCGTGCGCCAATCTCTAGACTGAATCGCCCGTTGAGACAACAAATTGCCCGCCAGCCCGACGGCGATCGCGCCTGCGGCAACCAGATCTGGGGCATTATCCACCGTTACGCCGCCCGTCGGAATCAGTGGAATTTGCCCGATCGCTGCTTGCAAGCTTTGAATGTAGCTCGCTCCGCCCAAAGCGTGGACTGGGAAAACCTTCACACTGCTTGCCCCAGCTTGCCACGCCGTCACAATCTCCGTCGGAGTCAGCGCCCCCGGAATGATTGGGATATTTTGCGCGATCGCGGCCTGAATGAGCGACAGATTGACGTGCGGCGTGAAAATAAACTCTGCCCCTGCCTGAATGGACGATCGCAACTGCTGCAAATTTAAAACCGTGCCTGTGCCGATCGTGCAATCTGGCAGGTCTGTTTTGAGTTGGTCAATTAATTCGGCGGCACGATCGCTGTTCCAGGTGATTTCAATTAGTTTGACTCCACCCGCCGCCACGGCATGGGCCATCTGTTCTCCTAACTCAATTTGAGGCGCACGAATGATCGCGATCGCTCGATGTTGGGCAATTAATTTCAGCCAAAATTCAGATTTCATCTATACAAAGTCGTAAAAAATAGACGCAACATATTATCTGACATAACCTTAATTTTAGTAATTTCTTGCCTATAAAAATTAAATTTGCAGCCACAGAAAGTTTAGAAGATTAAATTATTTAAATATCGAATTTAAGCCTTCAATAAAGATGCATGACTCCTTCAATTAAGCTTCACTTAAATAAACATCTTTAGTAGCCATTTAGTAAACTTTGAAATATTCAGAAAATTCAGTCGCTAGAAATAGCGCTTTGAGTCATAAGAAGGATGAATGAAAAATTAGGGCTTCCTATGATTGTGAGCGTATCAGCAAGTTTGAGGAAAATATTATGCCGCTTTACAAGATTAAAGATTTCGATCCAAATTATCGTGATCACTTTGATGGTCAAGATATTAAAGGTCTAGATTTGTATTCTGGCGACCAAAAAATTGGCGGTGTGGATGATGTCTTGGTAGACGAAGAAGGATGCTTTCGCTATTTGATCATTAACACAGGAGCCTGGATTTTTGGTAAGCAAGTTATGCTGCCGATCGGACGGGCCAGAATTGATTATCAAGCTCGTCGCGTTTATGCAGATGGGTTGACTAAACAGCAGGTTGAAGCCCTACCAGAGTTTACTGAAGATCTGAAACTTGACTACGACAAAGAAGAGCAAGTACGCAATATCTACCGCCCCACTGCTGCGAGTGCCGCAACCAATTTAGACACTCCCTTAGAGTCGCCTACCCCTTTGGATACTCCCATCCCCGTAGAAGGCGCTGCCTACACAGGTTCTTCGATGGGTGCAGGAACACAGAGCTACGATCGCGACAGCTACAACTATGACTATGACGAAGATTTGTATGCGATCGACGAGACAAAACATCCCAGCCTCAGGCTCTACCAAGAACGCTTGGTTGCTAGCAAGACTCGCACTAAAACAGGTGAAGTTACGATCGGCAAGCGCGTAGAAACTGAGACCGCCACAGTATCGGTTCCGATCGAAAAAGAGCGAGTTGTCATTGAGCGCACTACCCCAACTTCTACGACTCAAGTTGCCCCTGGTGAGGCAGCTTTCCAAGAAGGCGAAGTAGCCCGCATGGAAGTCTACGAAGAAACTCCTGATATCCACAAAGAAGCGTTTGTGCGAGAAGAAGTCAGTGTGAAGAAAGTCGTCGAGCAAGATACGGTAACGGCTGAAGACCAGATTCGTCGTGAAGAGTTAAATGTTGACACTGAGGGTCGTCCCTTAGTAGATGGCGACCCTGCAAATCGTCGCAAATAGTTCCTCGATCGCATTGCGATTCGCCTTTGAAGAGAGTGCAGACAGAGCTAATCTTAGGTGGCTCTGTCTGTATCTTTAAGAAATAAGTTAGGACTTACGCAAGGCTCTCGGAAGCCCTCACCCCTGGGGTGAGGAGAATCAGATTTCTCGCTCCTCTTCTCCTCAAGGAGAAGAGTCTTAAGTTTAAGTTCACTCCACTACTATTCACCCCACTACTTAAAACTATCTAAAAGTTTCTATCTAAAAGTTTAAATGTTTTTCAAATTTTTAGTCGATCGATGAGGTAATTTGAGCTTCCCTCAAACACCCCTTTTTGTGACCTTACACAGGCAGATATTTAGAATTTTTTGGAGCACGAACAACCTATGACTTCTTCGATCGAACCAACTTCTAACTCCCTAGGATCTATCATCCTAGAGCAAGGAAGCCAAACTCAAGAGATTGATTTAGAAGCGCTGAGCGAATTAGAAAATCAGCCCGTTTCTTCGAGAGCGCAAGGAGTGATTGAATCTTCTACCCCGCCAGAGTCTATTTCAAAAACAGTGGTTCAAGAGCAATCTATTCAGCTTTTAGAAGAACGGTTAAACGTCGATTTTATCAAGCGAAAAATTGGGGAAGTCGTTATCCGTAAACAAATTGAAACTCGTATCATCGAAGTTCCGGTTCGACGTGAAAAATTGATCGTAGAACAGATCAACCCCGAACACAAAAAAATTCTTGAAATTGACTTGGCTAGCGAAACCGATCTAGAGCTAAAAGATTACATTCCTGAGGGCTACCAAGTCAGCCCTGATCGGGCTGCTAGTGAAGCGGTAGGAGAATTTGACTCTCCAAAAACGGTGGCCTGGCTAATGGATACGATCGCTCACCAGTCTCCCCACGGCTGCAAACGCATTCGAGTTGCAATTGAGCTAGATGACTCAACTCATTCTGATTTATATCAAGACTGGTTCGATCGTTGCTCTATCAAAAAGCGATAGCATTTTGTCTCGGTTCTGCAAAATTACACGGGTCGATCGAACTATGCCTTGCGACCCTCGATCGCGACTTTCCACACAAAAGTTGGTACTCTCACCCTAGAGACAGATGATCGAATCGCTAGCAAACTGATTCGCTCGTTGATGTAGTTTTATTTCTGTGGTGGATGATGAGTCGATTTCTAAGAATCACGAGCCTTTTGCTGTTCGCGTCTACCTGGGCAACACAGCCTACATTGGCTAATGCTCCCATACTCCCTTCTCAGACTCTTACAACTGACGATCCAGCGATTTCCCAAGCTTTGCGGCTAGAAATTCGTCTGAGCCAGCGCCAGGTTATGGTTTATCGGGGCAGCCATAGAATTAAGGGCTACCCGATCGCGGTGGGCCGTCCTGGTTGGGAAACTCCTACGGGCGACTTCAAAGTTATGGAAATGGTCAAAGACCCCGCCTGGGTACATCCCTTCAAAGGGGTGAGAATTGCCGGGGGCGATCCCGAAAATCCCCTGGGTCGGCGCTGGATCGGCTTCTGGACAGATGGCAAAAACTGGATCGGGTTTCACGGCACACCCAACCCTCAATCAGTAGGCAAAGCCTCGTCTCATGGCTGCATTCGGATGCACAACAAAGATGTGGAGGAGCTTTTTCAAAAGGTCAGCCTGGGGACAGTTGTAAGAGTTGTGAAGTAAAGATTGAGTAAACTTGCATCAAGTTTTAGCTAAATGAAATCCAACTATTGATAGAGTAACTCCCCTTCACATCTCCTTAAGCTTCTAGGGGTGGCGATGATCCAAGATTCAGAGATTCATTCGTCGTGACTCGACAATCACAAACCACAAACACAAGCCACAAACCACAAACCACAAACTAAGGAATGTGGATTGATCAATGCCGGAGATCTTCGCCCTCATCCCCTAACCCTTCTTCTCCCAACTTGGGAGA
>JAAUOZ010000118.1 GCA_012034655.1 Leptolyngbyaceae cyanobacterium CSU_1_3
TGCGATCGGGGGCACAGGTAATTCCATTCTATTGTTTCGATCAGCGCCAGTTTTGGCACTAACGTCCTATGGGTTTGCCAAAACAGGGGCATTTCGGACTCAGTTTTTGCTAGAAAGCGTGGCAGACTTGCGGCGAGAACTGCGGGCGATCGGTAGCGATTTGATCCTCAGAAGTGGTTTACCAGAAGTCGTCATTCCCCAACTAGCCCAAGCTTTAAATGTGACGGCAGTCTATTTTTACCGCGAAACTACCTCAGAAGAGGTGTCTGCTGAGAGAGCCATAAGCACTGCCCTGAAGTCGCACAAAATTGAGACGAAATCGTTTTGGGGACACACGCTCTATCACCCCGATGATTTGCCCTTTGAGGTGGCAAACCTACCCGAATTGTTTACTAGTTTTCGCAAACAGGTTGAGAAATCTTCCACCATTTATGAGGCGTTTCCGGCTCCAACAACCCTTCCAACGCTGCCAGAAGTCGAGGTAGGAGCGCTGCCTAGTGTGCAGGATTTTGGTCTAGAAGCTCCTGTCGCCGATCCCCGTGGGGTGATTGACTTTAAAGGTGGCGAAACCGTAGGCAAAGCAAGGCTCGACTATTATTTTGGCAACAAGATCACCTGAAGATTTACAAAGAAACTCGCAATGGCATGTTGGGAGGAGATTATTCGTCCAAATTTTCTGCATGGCTAGCGCACGGCTGCCTATCGCCTCGCTATATCTATTGGCAGGTGCAAGACTACGAGCGGCAGCGCATTCAGAACGACTCTACCTACTGGCTGATTTTTGAGTTGCTGTGGCGTGACTATTTTCGATTTATTTGTGCAAAACATGGGACGCGAATTTTTCGACGATCGGGCCTGCGCGGTGTTCCCATTCCCTGGAAGGAAGACTGGCCAAGGTTTCATCTCTGGCGCGAGGGCAAAACAGGGTTCCCTTTGGTAGATGCCAACATGCGAGAGCTATCGGCAACGGGTTTTATGTCCAATCGGGGGCGGCAGAATGTGGCGAGTTTTTTGACCAAAAACTTGGGGATCAATTGGCAAATGGGGGCGGAGTGGTTTGAGTCGCTGTTGGTTGACTACGATGTAACCAGCAATTGGGGCAACTGGAACTACACGGCTGGCGTGGGCAATGATGCGCGGGGGTTCCGGTTTTTCAACATCACCAAGCAAGCCAGAGATTATGATCCGCAGGGCGACTATGTAAAACACTGGCTTCCTGAGCTTGGCAAAATCCCCGCAGCAAAGGTACACGAGCCTTGGAAACTGATTCCGGTAGAGCAACAGCGGTTTGAGATGCAGATAGGTGTAGATTATCCTCAGCCAGTGGTGGATTTGTTCAAGTCAGCCGCAACAAATGAGCAAGTTTATAATGCAGCGTTTGCGGGAAAGTAAGGGGAGGGATGAGGAGGAGAATCAAATAATTTTTGCTGTAACCTTCCGGGCAATATATACTGCGTCAGCCTATAGATTTTGGTTTAGAAGGGGTGTGGGGGCTGCGCCAGCCAGGGGTTCCACCCCTGCACCCCGTCCAAAATCTTTAATTTTATGCCCTGACAAAGTATAGCAGGGTTTTAGCCGAAACGCCCACTCACATAGTCTTGCGTCGTTTTCTTGGTGGGGGCTTGGAAGATGACCTCGGTGCGATCGTATTCCTCAATGTAGCCCGTTCTCTGCCCTTTCTCGTTGGCTACCACGTTAAAGAAAGCGGTACGATCGGCAGAGCGAGAAGCCTGCTGCATGTTGTGGGTCACGATGACGATGGTGTAGTTTTCTTTGAGTTCTTGCAGCAGATCTTCAACTTTGAGGGTTGAAATCGGGTCAAGGGCAGAACAGGGTTCATCCATCAAGATTACGTCCGGCTGAACGGCCACAGCACGGGCAATACACAAGCGCTGCTGCTGACCCCCAGACAGGTCAGTTCCCAAGGCTTTGAGTTTATCTTTTACGTCATCCCAAAGGGCCGCCTGTTTGAGAGAGCGCTCGACCAATTCATCCATGTCGCCCTTAAAGCCCAACAAACGGGGACCAAAAGCAATATTGTCGTAGATGGTTTTGGGAAAAGGGTTGGGCTTTTGAAACACCATGCCAATCTGCCGCCGCACCTCTACAGGGTCAATGTCTTCTGCATAGAGGTCGGCGCTGTGGTAGAAGATTTTGCCATCAATGTGAAACGACTTAATCAGATCATTGAGCCGATTGAAGCAGCGAAGTACGGTGCTCTTACCGCAGCCAGAGGGGCCAATAAAAGCGGTGATCTGATTTTTAGGAATCTCGATCGATACATCCCGCACGGCTAGAAAGCTACCGTAATAGATGTTGAGGTTCTCAGTGCGAAAGATTGTTTCTGTTTTGCGAGCGCTCTGAAGATTAGAAGTCATAGGAGGGGGTGGGTAGGGGTCAAGTTTTGTGTCAAATAAAGATAAAACGCTGAATAGAAGGCTGAGAAGCCATGTTGGGGGTGGGCGATCGTGCGTCTATCGTTTGCGAACTATCCAACGAGAGGCGACACTCGTCACCAAGACTAAAGCTACCAGCACCAGAGATCCAACCCAGGCGAGTTCTTGCTGATTCTTGTAAGGGGCGGTTGCAAAGTCAAACACCAGGCGAGACATGGTTGCGGTCGGTTCCCAAATTCCTTGAGTCAAGTAGGTGACCGGGTTGAGATTGATTGGGTCTAAGCTGGCTCCTGAGTTCCAGAAGCGGTTGAAGGAAGCGGTAAACAGCACGGGGGCAGTTTCTCCGGCAGCACGGGCAACGGCTAGCATTACCCCTGTAATAATGGACGGAATCGCTGCTGGGAGAACAATTTGCAGCGTGGTTTGAATGCGTGTGGCTCCTAGACCGATCGCTGCCTGTCGGTAGTCTCTGGGCACGGCTTCGAGGGCTTCGGTTGCCGTGCGGACGATCGTTGGCAGCATCAGCACCGCTAGGGCGATTCCTCCGGCGACAGCAGAGAATTTGCCCGTAGACAAGACGACCACAGCGTAGGCAAAGGCTCCAACGACGATCGATGGCACGCCGCTCAAGACATTGGTCAAAAAGTTAATTGCTTCTGCCAGGTTGGTATCTCGATAAAACTCGGAGAGAAAGATAGATGCCATCACGCCAAACGGAATGCTGATCGCCGCCGCGATGGCCACGGTGGCGATCGTCCCGATCAGGGCGTTTCCAAAGCCGCCTCCTGGCAGTCCGGGTGCGGATGGCAAATCAACAAATACAGTCGGACTGAGGCGAGAAATCCCGTTAACTAGCACATAAGACAGTACGGCGACAAGCGGGATCAATGCCAGAGCCGCACAGGCGAAGGCTACCCCCGTCATGATGGTAGAAAACAAGGTACGAGGCGATGACGACGATCGCTTCATGTTAGGAGCAGGGGAACTCACGAACTCTGGACTAGACATCTTATTTTCCTAACTTCAATTCAGCAGACCAACATCAATCTTTTACCGAACTCAATCTTTCTAGAATTTCTCTGACTACAGTTTTAAGCTAAAGCGGCGGACAATCAATTCTGCAAGGACGTTTACTACCAGTGTCAACCCAAACAAAATCAGCGCTGCATACATTAGCGAGGCTACTTGCAGCCCACTCGCTTCGGCAAACTGGTTGGCCAGCAAGGAGGCAACGGTGGAACCTTGAGACAAAATAGAAGCCGATCGAATGGTATCTGTATTACCAATTACCATGGTTACAGCCATGGTTTCGCCCATCGCTCGACCCAGCGCCAACATGATGCCGCCGACAATTCCGGAGAATGCAGCAGGCAAAATCACCTGAAAAATTGTTTCCCAGCGAGTTGCGCCTAGCCCATAGGCGGCTTGGCGCAATTCTGACGGAACGGCCACCAGCGCATCGCGAGAAATCGCCGCGATGATCGGCAAAATCATAATCGAAAGAATGATGCCTGCTGCGTAGATGCCCGGCCCCGCAGGCGCAACACTAAAGGGAGGAAACCAGCCAAAGTTGGCATTTAGCCAGATGCCGATCGGGCGCAAAATTGGAATCAGGACGAAGATACCCCAGAGTCCGTAGACTACGCTGGGAATCGCAGCCAGCAGTTCGATCAGAAACACGATCGGCTGTTGGATGCGCGGCGGCAGATAATCCTCACTTAAGAACAGTGCCACTCCGATCCCGATCGGAACAGCAATGAGCAACGCAATCAAAGACGTGACGATCGTGCCATAGATCTGGGTGAGCGCCCCAAACACCTCGTCATTGACGCTCCAACGGCTGGTCACGAGGAACCCCAGTCCAAATTTCTGAATTGCAGGCATCGCATCAGAACCGACGCGAAGTGCAATTGCCAGTAGAACAACTCCCACCCCGATTGCAAAGGCCCCTGTGAGCCAGACGAAGCCCTGGTCGATAGAACGCGACAGCCCAGTGCGCTGCCAGGACATAGGAGAAGAACGATCAGTTGAAGCCATAGAGACCTACCGGAGAAGAAGCAGAACAAAAGTGAGGAACGACACCAGACCGAATGCTAAACACGGATCAACGAAAGAGCTAAGAATTGTAGATTAAATCACTCCAAAAGCCTTGTGGGTCGGGCATCTTGCCTGACTTAAACAGCCGTCTCGACTGTTCCACCTGATTTAATTTACGATCCTAAGCAAGATTACCCATTGGGCTATACAAGTACTTAACTGGGTGTAGACCTGTATAACCGAATGACCTGTGCTACTTGTTGGCAGCTACCTTGATTGTATCCAGGGTGGCTGACACTTTGGTTGCTAGTTCATCGGGTAGGGGAATGTAGCCCAACTCGACTGCGAAGGGCTTGCCATCTTTGAGGGCCCAGCGCATGAAATCAGAAAACGCTTTTGCCTTAGCGGGATCTTTGGGATTTTCGTACATTAGCACCCAGGTCAAGCTGACGATCGGGTAAGCATCTTTGCCTTCGGGATCGGGCACTTTGAGACCAAAATCTTCGGGCACAGTTGTACCTTCGAGGGCTTTGGCAGCCGCTTCGGGCGTGGGCGTAATGAATTCACCTGCTTTGTTTTGCAGGGTCGCCATCTTCAAGTTGGTTTGCTTGGCGTAAGAAAACTCGGTGTAGCCGATCGCGCCCTTCGTTTGCTGAATTTGAGCGCTGACCCCTTCGTTGCCTTTTGCACCTGTTCCGGTGGGCCATTCAACGGTTTTGCCGTCGCCAGCTTTCCAGTTGGGGCAGGCTTTGACGATGTGCTTGGTGAAAATATCGGTGGTTCCACTGCCGTCCGATCGGTGCACAAAGGTAATCGCATCTCCAGGTAGTGCCACCCCAGCGTTGTCTTTGGCAATCTTGGCATCATTCCAGGTTTTGATCGAGCCATCGACAATGCCGCAGAAGGTTTCACGAGAAAGTTTAAGATTATCGACCCCATCAAGGTTGTAGGCAAAGACCACAAACAGCCCGGTCGAAGGAACTTGAATCGCCTTACCGCGCTCGGCAGGCAGTTTTGCCCGATCCTCTTCTTTGAGGGTAGCGTCAGATGCGCCAAAATCAACGGTTTGGTCGGTGAAGCGCTTCACACCCGCGCCACTACCCACCGAGTCGTAGCTGATCTGAACATTGGGGTTGAGCTTGTTGTATTCCTGAAACCAACGTTGATAGAGTGGGTTAGGCGCAGTTGCCCCTGCACCACTAATGGAGACAGCCCCGCCCGCACTGGTTGCCGCCGGGCTAGCACCCGGAGCCGCCGGGCTAGCACCCGGAGTTGTCGTTGTTTGGGGAGCGCACGAGGCTAACCCCAACGCCAGTGCCAAGACAGGAGCCGAAATTCCCAAGCGGGTTGCATTCAGAGAAAAAACCATAAAATCTAGTGATTCTGATAGTTAACCCCATTAGGGTACACCTAGACATTAAAGACCAGGTTAAGACGAATCAGAACCTGATTGTTTTATCCGTAGATTTGGGTCTACGACTCATTTCTATTGACCTAAAGGCTATGCAGAGTCAGCACTTTAGCCTCTTTTGAGGAATCTTTGAAGTGTTGAGGTTGAGGTTGCAGAGCATCGGGACGATGGGTAAATTACCCAGAACATCTCGATCGTACTTACGTATGCCGCAAATTTTTGTGAAGCTTCTTTTCTGCCACTAAAGTCCTCAAATTCACACCTCAAGTTGACAATGTCAAAATAAATTGACACAAAAGCTTTCTATCTGCATAAGACTTAACCACGTTGCTGATAACAATTCCTGCTTTTATCGCTAGACGAAACGCCGCTCTTATGCTTCACCTTCTGAGAAGATTCAGTTATAATCATTGGCGAACAAGAGTTCGGTTACAGTTACCCCGGAGGGGACTATTGACCGCTTCGATGCTCTAACCGAGTTCGCCCTCACATTTGGTTTGGAGAGAATCGTGACTATTTACGTTGGCAATTTATCTTTTCAGGCAACTGAAGAGGATCTTCGGGAAGTGTTTGCTGAATATGGCACTGTGAGCCGAGTCAGCCTGCCCACTGACCGCGAGACTGGAAGAAAGCGCGGCTTTGCTTTTGTGGAAATGGAAGACGACGCGCAAGAAGATGCCGCGATCGCAGAACTAGACGGCGCAGAGTGGCTGAGCCGTGAGTTGAAGGTTAACAAAGCCAAGCCCCGTGAACCCAAGGCTGACAACGGCGCAGGAGGAAAAACCTTTAGCAAAAGTCGGTATTAGAGGGATGAGGGATGACAGAAGTAAGGTAGGTTTCCCTTACTTAAGATTTGGCCCTTGTTAAAAAGAAGATGCGCTAGTTCGATCGAGCGATCGAAATCGTGAATTTAGACGATTTGTGATCAAAGCATGATCCCGCGTAGGGGCAAGGGGAGTCCGTGCCCCTACGCTCTGAAGAGTCGCTTTGCAGTCAATTACTTCCTAGAAATCGCCCTAAGGGGTTTGCATGAAAATAAAAGACCCGTGAATCGGGTTTCGACTCTGCTCAACCTGCAAGGTTGTCTTGCCCTCACCCCGGCCCTCTCCCAACTTGGGAGAAGGGTTAGGGGATGAGGGCGAAGATCTCCAGCATTGATAGATCCTTATCCCTTATCTCTTATTTCTCATCCTCGCTGACTGAGGAACTGCCCGGCTAGCCCCATCACGTCGCCCATATCCAAGCTGCCATCTTGATTAGCATCCAAAAAGGCATTCAGGACGGGATTGCTGGACTGGCCGCCCTGGGTGTTTGCGCCACCGTGTAATAGGTTGAGGACAAGGGGAATCAAAACAGGCAACAGGGCTTCGATCGTGCCAGCGTTGAGTCCGGTGCGCTGAGAAATTTCGTTGGCAACTTGCTGCTGTTGGGCAGGCGAAAAAAGCGCCTCAACAGATTGCGGGTTGCTGCCCAACCCACTGAACTGGTTGACTAGAGATTGCACCTGGTCGCTGCCCGCTGCGGACTGTTGCTCTTGGAGTGCCGATCGTACGTAGCCTCCCACGACTGATAGGGCAGTCTGCGTCATTGCAGGGTCAATGTTATAGTTGCTGCTCAACTGTTGGGCAACGCCGAGAATGTTGCCTAACTGGTCGGTGCTGGCCTGCTGCTGAGGATTGCTGACGGCACTGAGAATTTGTTCAAAAAGGCTCATACGCTTTGTCTCAACTGGGGTGAGATGCTCAGATGTAGGTCTGGCATCCTGTTAACCTCTAGAAGATAGGAAATTCGTATTTTAAAGTCAACTACCCGGTGAGTCGGTAAGTTTAATTGAACTGAGACAGGTTAAACCTCCCTGAATTCTGAATTAAATGAAGCGATCGAGCGAGTGAATTAATACAAGCAAATACATAGAGTAGCGATCTCTCAAAAATTCCGTAGAAGCATGATCCTTCAACTGAACAGCGATCGATTTCACCCCTCAGCGTCTTTTGATTGCGATCGATCAAGCAAAATAGAGGAAGATTTCTATCGTCTCCTTGTCTATGCCCTTTCCTCGTCTGTTGACTCTGATCATCGGTCTGACCTTCATTTTGGGGATGATGATCTGGCTGATCGATTCGCTGTCTCGACTGTCATGGCAATTGTCGTACTACCCGTTCTTGGGATCGGTACTCATCTTTTTGATCGTGGTGCTGATGGCGTTGCTGATTGGCGCGTTTGTCTACTATGGGTTCTGGTTGCCCAGACAGCAAAAGAACCGCGCTCGTCGCCCGGTTCCCAAGGTTTCTCCGATTAAATCTGAAGCGGCCGCAGAAAATCTCAAGGCCGTTCGCACCCAAGTGCAGCAAATTCAAGACGAAGTAGTGCGGCGAGAACTGTTGAGTCGATCGCAGGAAATCGAGCGCAACCTGGCACGGGGCGAAATTATGGTTGTCGTCTTTGGCACGGGTTCTGCTGGCAAGACTTCGGTGGTGAATGCGCTGATGGGGCGGATGGTCGGCAAGGTGGGCGCACCCATGGGCACAACGGAAGTCGGCGAAACCTATCGATTGCAGTTGCCAGAAGTCGATCGCGAGATCATTCTCACCGACACACCCGGAATTTTAGAAGCCGGCGCCGCAGGAAGCGATCGCGAACAACTAGCCAAACGCTGGGCAACGGAGGCAGATTTGTTGGTGTTTGTGCTAGACAACGATTTGCGCCAGTCTGAGTATGACCCCCTCAAGGTGCTGGCAGAAATTGGCAAGCGATCGGTGATTGTGCTCAACAAAGCGGATTTGTTTCCAGAGGCAGATCTGGAGGCGGTTTTGGCACGACTGCGAGAACGGGTCAGAGGGCTGGTTGCCGCACGAGACGTGGTAGCGATCGCTGCCAACCCGCAACCCGTGAAACTGGCAACGGGTGAGACCGTACAAATGAATCAAGAAATTATGCCGTTGATTGATTGCATTGCAGCAATTTTGCGAGACGAGGGAGACGATTTGCTGGCGGACAATATTCTGCTGCAATCTCAACGGCTGGGCGCAGATGCGCGCACCTCGATCGACCAACAACGCCACCGCCAGGCAGAAGCGATCGTCGATCGCTTCCAATGGGTTGGCGGCGGTGTGGTAGCCGTGACTCCGCTGCCCGTGGTGGATCTGTTGGCGACGGCGGCGGTAAATGCTCAGATGGTGGTCGAGATGGGCAAGGTGTATGGCTGCGAAATCAATCAAGAACGGGGGAGGGAGTTGGCGTTCTCTTTGGCGAAGACGCTAGTGAGTTTGGGAGTGGTCAAGGGGGCGATCGAGCTTGTTTCTAGGGCACTGCAACTGAGCGTGGGCGGGTTTCTTGTGGGGCGAGCCATTCAGGGGGTGAGTGCGGCCTACCTGACGCGCATTGCTGGGAAGAGTTTTATCGAATATTTTCGCCATGATCAAGACTGGGGCGACGGTGGCATTACCGAGGTGGTGCAGCGTCAGTTTCAACTCAATCGGCGCGACGAATTTATCAAGTCATTTGTGCAGGATGCGATCGCACGGGTGGTGCGTCCGCTGCAACTAGATGCCAAACTAGACGAGCCGCAGCCCCTAGACTTGGAACCCATGGCAGAGGATTTGCACCATCGCCCCTCTGAGGAAACCGTGAACGATTGGCGCTAGTTCCACGATTGGCGCTAGTTCCACGATCGGTGCAGGTAGCATTTCGCCCCGAAAATCGAGCAATTGAACCAGAACAAGATAGCCGATGCCCAAGAAAAGAGCGATCGCACCTGTGAGATAAGCAACGAACTTCGATCGATCCATTTGTATCCCTCAAAAAACTAATGCTCAAAGTTTAACTGACTCGCGGAATTCCCCATCCGCCTATGCGGCTTGTCATGACCAACATCTTTTTCGTAGAAATAGCAGCGATTTAACCCTCTAGAGCACTGACTCTCCCGTAACCCGTTCTCAATAGCCAGAGATTATTGAGAACAGAGTACTTGCTGAACCCCTCTTCTAGTGGCGCTTTCAAGACTTGTTGGTAATGACAAGCTCCCAAATTGGGAGAGGGCTGGGGTGAGGGCGAGACAACCTTGCAGTGGATGGAATGATTGAATCCACGTCCCTAAGTTAGTCTTCTGGCTCCCCTACCATATTGGGGCTGATCAGCGTGATATCAAACTCATCCGGTGGAACCGTCAACACCGCGTCTCGCTTGAGCAAATAATAAATTGCCCGAACCTGGGGACCAAAAACCACCTCATCCTCATTTTGTAGATCGTGAGTCAGCAGTTTGCGGCCGTTGATCAATAGCCCGTTTGCGCTCGGCTTGCCCTTGAGGTTGCCATCCACAATGCGATAGTAATAAGTGCCATTTTCATTGGGCAATTGCAGTAGCGTAGCGTGACGACGCGACACAAATTGCGACACCAAACGAATGTCACACTTGGGATCTCGACCGATCGAATAGACCGGCCCATCGAGAACAAACTCTCGTCGCCCCTTGTCGTCTTCGATGATGATGAGGTGATTTTGGTGTGGTGCTGAGGGCATGAAAATTCTGATAGGTGGCTATGTGACTAGAAGCGTTGAGGCGCAACCTACTTAGCTAAGATACCCGACTCCCTAGGGGACGACTCAGTGCTAATACCGGAGTTG
Source organism: Leptolyngbyaceae cyanobacterium CSU_1_3 (assembly GCA_012034655.1). Classification (GTDB taxonomy): domain Bacteria; phylum Cyanobacteriota; class Cyanobacteriia; order Leptolyngbyales; family Leptolyngbyaceae; genus JAAUOZ01. The sequence goes on from JAAUOZ010000118.1 coordinate 10,470, forward strand.
CGAAGTTTGTTAAAAAGGCTAAAACTGTTTGCCTTAAAGACATTTCTTGTGCTCTTCATTCAATAGACCACAAAAATGTCAGATATTTTTGACTAAAAAATCGATTGTTTTGAGGGGCGAAAGAGAGAAAAAGTTTGACGCAGTAAAAGAGAATTGACGACCACACTCACAGAGCTAAAAGCCATTAAAGCACCTGCTGCCGCCGGACTGAGCAAAACCCCAAACCGAGGGAGGAGAAGACCTGCCGCAACAGGAATACCCAATAGATTATAGGCAAATGCCCAGAACAGATTTTGGCGAATTTTACTAAACGTTGCACGACTGAGGCAAATTGCTTCTACCACGTCAGTGAGGCGATCGCGCATCAAAACAATGCCTGCGGTTTCGACGGCGACATCGGTTCCCGATTGCAGAGCAATGCCAACATCAGCCTGGGCCAGGGCGGGCGCATCATTGATGCCATCCCCAACCATAGCCACACCTTGAGAACCGACACAATTTTGCAGCGATCGCACCACTTCAGCTTTTTGGGCAGGATGGATTTCGGAGCGAATGTCTTGGGGAAGAATGCCGATCGCTTGGGCGACGATTTGGGCTGTTTCCGGTCGATCGCCCGTGAGCATCATGACGCGCAAGCCCATGTTCTGCAAAGAGTTGACAACTGATTTGGCCTCCGATCTCACTTCATCTTGGGCGGCGATCAGCCCAATGAAATCTTGCTCAACTGCGACATAGACGATGGTTTTGCCTGCTGCCGCCAGAGCTTGCCCCTGAGACTGGACGGCATCACTGATTGCCACGCCATTTTCTCCATCCAGGTTAGTGTCCCCAAAAAAGTCTGCTGGGGGGCTGAGCTAGAAAGCAAAACGGTGGCAGACACCCCCAACCCTGGCTCGGTGTGGAAGTCTTGGGCTGGAAGCAGCGAAATTTCTTGCTGTCGAGCCGCCTGAAGAATTGCCTCTGCCAGGGGGTGGCGAGTGCCGCTTTCGACGGTGGCGGCAAGTTGGAGTAGGGAGGCGGGAGGGAGGCGGGTTTGGCTGTGCCACACGGTGCAAGAGGGATGAGGCAGACAGTCTGTGAGGGTAGGCTGCCCGATCGTCAGAGTTCCGGTTTTGTCGAAGACGATCGTATCTAGTTGATGCACTTGTTCTAAAATGTCGCCGCCGCGAATCAGTAAGCCGCGTTCTGCGCCGATGCCAGTGCCAACGAGAATGGCGGTGGGGGTGGCGAGTCCGAGGGCGCAGGGGCAGGCAATGACCAAAACGGCGATCGCAAGCTTAAGACTCAGAAGTAGAGGAGTCGGGTGGACGGGGTGAGGGATGGTGGTGTGCATCATGGCGTGCTCGCTGCCAAGGGCCCAACTGCCTGTCATCAATACATCTGGCCAGACGTGAGTGCCGCAAAAGTACCAGAACACAAAGGTGAGCATAGCGATCGTCATGACTCCGTAGGTAAAATATCCGGCTACGGTGTCGGCAAATTTTTGGATGGGAGCCTTTCGGGACTGGGCCTCTTCGACGAGATGAATAATTTTCGCTAGGGTCGTGTCTCTGCCAATTTTCGTGACACACAGCACGATCGCCCCCGACTGGTTGAGTGTTCCGGCGGAGAGTCGATCGCCTCCTTGCTTGTGCACGGGCACAGGTTCCCCAGTCAACATCGACTCATCTACGGTCGTCTGCCCCTCTACCACCTCACCATCCACCGGAATTTTCTCGCCCGGAAGCACCTGGAGAAACTGACCCACCTGCACACGATCGACGGGAACTTCTACAACCGTAGGCGGGGTTGTGGTGGGGTCTGCGAGCAATCTTGCCGTCTGGGGTTGCAGAGCCAGCAACGCTTGGAGTGCGGAAGCGGCGCGACCCTTGGCCCGTTGCTCTAGGGTGCGTCCTAGGAGGATGAAACCCACCAGCATTACGGGTTCGTCAAAAAAACATTCCCAGCCCAGTTGGGGAAAGAGCAGGGCGACAAGGCTGGCGCTGAAGGCGGTGATCGTTCCTAGGCTGACGAGGGTGTTCATGTTGGGTGCGTTGCGGCGCAGACCTTGCCACCCGTCGATGACCATCGATCGCCCTGGCACAAGCAGAGCCAGCGCCGCTAGCCCGCAATGAAACCAAATATTCGTCAGCCCAGGAATATGAATGCCTACCCACTGGTTGAGGTGTCCGATCGTTGAAAACACCAGCAGCAGAATGGCGATCGTCAGACGGCGAGTTTGTTTTTGCGCTTCGAGCCGTCGCCGTTCTGCGGGATCGACGAATTCTGAAGCTTGCGGCAACCCCTGAGGGGAGTGGGGCTGGCTAGGAAACCCGGCTGCGGTCAGTTTTTCAGCCAAGCGATGGGCATTGAGTCCTGGTTCACACTCAACGGTGGCGCGTTCGGTCACTAGGTTGACGTGAGCTGCGATGACTCCAGGCTGTTGGGCGAGTTGCGTCTCTACCGCTTTGACACAGCCCGCACATATCATGCCGCTCACATCCAGCGTAATGGTTTCTGAATGGGTTGCCGTGGGAAGAGTTTGCATCAGAGTTTCGCCGCCAAATAAACATCAACTGCCTCTTTACTTGAGCGTAGATGAAGTTTTGTGCGATCGTCCGAAAAATCTCAATTTTTTTCAGCTATTTGAGAGAGGCGTAAGTTTTACTACGCCGGATTGAAATAAAAGGCGGCCCCCAAAATCACATAGGTTGCCAGCAGTAAGATCCCTTCTAACCAATTCGATCGACCATCTAAGCTGATCAAATTAGCCACTGCAACGGCGATCGTCACGGCGACTACCTCAAACAAATTGAAGCTCAGATCCATCGGCTGCCCGATCGCTTGCCCCACCAGCACCAAAATCGGAGCTACCAGCAGGGCTACTAGCAAACTCGACCCCATCGCCACCGAGACCGATAGATCCATATTGTTCTTGACCGCCACCCGCACAGCAGTGACATATTCTGCGGCTCCACCCACCAACGGCAGCAAAATCACCCCGGTAAAGAGCGGCGTGAGTCCCAATCCGGCGGTGGCTTCTTCGACCGCCCCGACGAAAATTTCTGACTCAACGGCAACGGCGATCGTAGAAATTACCAAAATGCCCAACCACAGACGCAGATCGGGTTTGGCGTGGGCTTCAGCAGGTTCTTCGTCCGCTTTTTCTGCCTGGGTCGATAGCCCGACTTCATACAAATAGCTGTGCGTCTTGAGGGAAAAGAGCAGGGTCAGAGCGTAAACCACCATCAAAACTACCGCCGTGGTGACAGAGATTTTGCTGATTTCGATCTCATTCACCGTGCTAGACGAATAGGCTACGAGCGCAGGCAACACGAGCGCCGTCACCGCTAGGGTCATGGTTGAGCCATTCACACGGGCTACCACAGGCTGAAACTCTTGCTCTTTGTAGCGCAACCCCCCCAGAAACATCGACAACCCCATCACCAAGAGCAAATTGCTGATGATTGTTCCAGAGAGACTAGCTTTCACAATGTCAATCAATCCCGCTTTGAGGGCAACTAGGGCAATGATCAACTCAGTGGCATTGCCAAACACCGCATTGAGCAGACCGCCGATCGAGGGCCCTGTGACGACGGCAATTTCTTCGGTTGCCGTACTCAGCCAAATCGCCAAGGGGGCGATGGCGATCGCCGATGTGATGAAGACAATCAATGCTCCCCATTCCAATCGCTCTGCTGCAATAGAAATAGGAACAAACGTCAGCAGAGCTAGAGATACGATCGTTTTAGTGGACATAGATGATTGTTAGAGAGAATTTTTTGGAGGAGAGAGTATGCAGTTGCTACGCCCAATTAAACCTCAGATTCACGATCTTGGCAGACAAGCAGGCGAAGGAAGGGAAGAGGGAAGAGGGATGGGCGAGGCGATCAACGAAGACTGTTCAAATCTTCTCTTAGTAGCTGTGCTCAAGATCTTCGATCGAGGAGGGTTAAACAAAGTCGAAACCCGGCATCTAGTTGGGGACTTGCCCGAAAATAAAATACCAGTTCAGCAACCAGCGTTGACGAAATCTAACTCAATTAACTGGGATGTTATTAAACTGCAAGTCCCTTGGCTTTAATTCCACGCTGCTACTTTAGTAAAAATTACAATTTTATATATAAAAAAGATGAGCGATCGAGAACTAAAATTTTTGTTTATGTATGTTTATTTATATAGGTCTTAAGGTATAAATTGTAGTGTTTTAAGACTTAGTTCTTTTGCCAATCTATGTATCAATGCAGGTATTAATTAACACCATAAAGCTGTAAGCTAAAAAACGGTCTGCATGGATATAAGGACACTCATTAATATGCAAATTCACACGCCAGATTGGGTTAAACATGCCGTTTTCTATCAGATTTTCCCCGATCGCTTTGCCAAAACAAAAACACCGAATAAACACCTGTTGCGCCACGATCGTTGGGAAGCTTGGCACGCTGCACCAACCGTGCAGGGCTATAAAGGAGGAGACCTCTGGGGTGTAACCGAAAAACTTGACTACATTCAAGATCTGGGCATCAATGCTATCTATTTCACCCCAATTTTTCAGTCTGCCTGCAACCACCGCTATCACACTCACGACTACTATCAAGTTGACCCGCTCTTGGGCGGTAATGATGCCTTTCGAGAATTTTTAGATGCCGCCCATCGACGCAAGATTAGAGTCGTTCTAGATGGGGTATTTAATCATTCCAGCCGTGGTTTTTTCTTCTTTAATGACATTCTAGAAAATGGGCCTCATTCGCCCTGGGTCAACTGGTTTAAGGTGTACGATTGGCCAGTCAATGCCTACAATGGTGAGTTTCCGGCTAACTACGAGGGATGGGTAGGCAATCGGGCGCTGCCTGTGTTTAATCATGACAACCCAGAGGTGCGTGAGTACATTATGGAAATCGCCGAATATTGGATCAAATTTGGCATTGATGGCTGGCGGCTAGATGTGCCATTTGAGATCAGAGCCGAGGGGTTCTGGCAAGAGTTTCGCGATCGTGTCAAAGCCATCAATTCTGATGCTTACATCGTTGGAGAAGTGTGGGGAGATTCACGGCAATGGCTTGATGGCACTCAGTTTGATGGCGTGATGAATTATCTATTCACAGGCCCGACGATCGCATTCGCGGCCGGCGATCGTGTGATTCTCGATCAGGTTGAGAGCCGCGACTATAAACCGTATCCTTCTCTATCAGCGCCAGGTTACGCCCAGAAGATTCAAGATCTGTTGCAGCTTTATGATTGGCAAATTCAACTGACGCAACTCAATCTATTAGCAAGCCATGACACAGCCCGACTCATTACCATTGCCAGCGACGATGTAGATAGCGTTAAACTTTCTACTCTCTTGCTGATGACCTATCCCGGTGCGCCTAGCATTTACTATGGTGACGAAGTTGGGTTGCCAGGGGCGATCGATCCAGATTCGCGCAGAGGCTTCCCCCCTGAAGCAGATTGGAATCTTGAGATTTTAGAATGCCATCGTCAGTTGATTGCTCTGCGTCATGCCTCCCCTGCCTTGAGAATTGGCAATTACAAAGTGCTTCATGCTGAAGGAGCAGGTTACGTTTTTGCCCGCACCCTCGGAGGCGAAGAAGTCGTTGTTGCCCTAAATGTGGGTCTAGATGATCTCAAACTCAACCTAGATTGGGCAACCACAGGGCTTAAAACTCAACCCGATCGAATACAGTTTGGTGCTGGAGGTTTGACCTGGAATCGCGATCGCTTAGACCTCCATTTAGCGGCCCGATCGGGCTGCATTTTGGGCAATTCTACTCAGAAATAGTCTTCTTTTTGGCAGAGATACCGCGATCGAAGCTCCTTCTTTTAGAAGGATGAATCTTCTCGAACCCCTTTGTAGCATATTTCTGCAAAGCGTAAATTGGGAGGTCAAGCTCATGCTAGATGAATCGATAAATGAATCGACCAATATAGATCAGGTCAACGATCGGCTCGACGCTGACAAGCAAGCAGAGCAACGAGAAGACGTAGACGAACAGAGCACCTCTTTGCCTGCTGAGGTGACAGACCAACTGATGGATGGCTCCGATCAGGTCTTCCTGGCTGCCTTCAAAAATGCTCAGGCCGATGCTTTGAGTTGAGATGCCGCGATGAGCGTCGCTTGGAACAGCATTAAGCAGGGCTTTCATCGCACTCAAGAGGGTAACTGGCATCGCAAGGAAACGCCTGACGATAATGTGATTAGTTCTGGTACGGAGTCTAGTGCTATACTTTGTCAGGGCATAAAATTAAAGATTTTGGACGGGGTGCAGGGGTGGAACCCCTGGCTGGGGCGCAGCCCCCACACCCCTTCTAAACCAAAATCTATAGGCTGACGCAGTATAGTTAAAATCGCGGGTTAGATCAGGTTGAGAATTTGGAGA
>JAAUOZ010000119.1 GCA_012034655.1 Leptolyngbyaceae cyanobacterium CSU_1_3
AGGAGATAACTTTTCCGACTTAAGCTTGCGGGAACTATAGTAGATTGTAAGGTTTCCCGCAGCGAAAAAGTCATTGCGATCGCGCCACAACCAATCTAGACATTTGATGAATAGCAGCATTTGCTGCAAATGTAAATATGTTTCCAAGGGTGGTTCATCGCTATAGAAATCACCTGAAGGAAATATTACACCATCTGGGGCATCATCTAGGGTGTCATCTGAAATTTCAAAATTTTGAACGACAGACATAGCTGTTATACAATCTTAGGTGTTATTAGTCTAGCGTAGTAGTTGAGTTGTAATTTCTAAGCACTATGCAGAATCTCGGTTTAATAAAGTTTGAGCTGCAAGATAGACTTTTGTCCATTCTCCCATTGCTTGATGTGCTTTGAGTTTTAGCTTTTGAGCGATTATTTCGATATTGTCTCCAGTTTTTCGCAATTCTAAGATTTGCTTTTGGGTTGGAGATATTTTTTCTAACAACTGTTGCCATTGTTGCTGTGTCAAGCCAAAGTTATGCTCGTTAAGGGATGTACCTAACCAACTATCGACAAGTTCGGGTTTTCCTTCGAGGGCAAAAACACGCACAGCATGGTAGCTGATTTTTTCTCGCAACCGATAAATTTCTCTAATTGGCTTTTCTAATTTTTTCGCGATCGCATCTTGCGTTTTCCCTTGCAAGTACATTCGCAACCATAATACTGCTTCTTCCCCAAGATTTTCTCTTAAGTAGTTCTCAAATTCTTCTTTGACTTCGTTTCGTAAAATTCGCAGTACCGCTAGTTCCTGCACTTCTTGGTATTGGTACATTAGTTGATTATCAACAACTAAATTAACCTGGTTGTCGTTATCATCTGCTAAAAGCTCTTCAGATGCCAACTTGAGCAAGTCATTAGTTGACACTTGAGGTGTTCTCCTCAAATAATTAACAAATCGATAAACTATTAGTGGTTGATTATGTATTGGACGCAGGCAATATTCCTCGACACTGGCAAATAGCAGTGCATTTTTTAATCTTGGTTCGGTTGTGCATTGAGAAATGTAAGCTATCTGCGACAACATATAATTATCGCTTTGTAGCAGTTCTTGAATAACTTCTTGCAATACATCCATTACCGAACGCTTTCTGTCTGGACTCAATGCTATCCAGGTCTGAATTTTATTTCGCAACGTCACTAAACTACCCAAACGAGCAATTAGGTTGCGATAAGCACTGTCACGTCCTTTACTTAAATAACGCTGCTGTAAAATGCGATAACGGTACTCCATTGCTTGCTTGGAAATTTTTAAATCTTTACGATCTAGTTCGTCAAACCGATCGCGATCGCTCCCTAATAACCAATTAACTATACTTTCTCGATTCGCTGCACTCTGTTCTGGACACTCAATTTCCAAACGTGAGTACCAGTCTTGTGCTAGTTGTTCCGCAACCGTTGCCATCGTGAGATTGCGCTCCTCGAAACCCTGCTTTAAAGCTTGCATCACAACGATCTGTTGTCTTGCAATAAAATTATCTTCTCCAACAACACCCTGTTGTATTGATCTGTTTATTAAGGCTTGATTTTGTGAATTTGGAATAATTTGTTTTACTTGTTCTTGGCTAGCTAAAATTTGCACCGATTGAACGGGAATACCCAATATTTCTGTTAATTTTCCTTCGTTCAATAAAGCCAATATTTGCTCTAATCCCTCTTGAGAACCTTCTAAGAATAGTTTTACACTACCTGACTCAATTTTTTGTAACGTCATAGATGTATCTCCTGATATCTGACGTAAATGAGCTATGAGGGCTTCTGCTAAGGGCTTATTAACTTCATCGATTGTGGCACTCAATACGAGTATATATTTAGCTGGCTCTGGATTGCTCGTTATAGCTTTTTTTTTAGTTATATATTTTTTATAAAGAACAGGTGTTTGGTATTCTGGAATACCCAGCAATTGAATCTCAGCACAGCCTAATTCATAAGCTCCATCGATTTGGAGGTTTGCACCAAGAGCTTTGTAGAAACCAACAGCAAATGCGATCGCAGCTTGATCGCCAATTTCTTGGTTCATACCAATAACAAAATTTATATGCTTAGAAATCGCTTTTGCTAGATTTTTGGAATAGCAGGCATTAAAAAAAAACACAATCAACCTGTTTACGAACAACCTTAAATAATGCAGCTAAAGCATCAGGATTTACAGCCTGGATTTTTCCCAAAGCGTCTTCAAAGCAAAGTTCACCTGTTTCTAAACCATGCCCAGAAAAATGTATAATTTGTGGCTTCATATCCAGTATCACCTGACTAATATCCCCAGGACGTACTGACATCTTTTGTTCTAATACAAATTTGTCTCGAAACTTTGCTAATTGTAGCTTTTCCTGAATTTCACGCAGTTCTTCCCCTAAACGTAACCGAGAGGCATTACTTGGATCGGATGCTAAAAACAGGATTTTAATTGAGCGATCGCTGTTCATTCTCAAAGCGCAACACAGGTGTAATTCATTACTACTATATATTCCAAAGGTGCAACGTAATATTCCTCAAAAGATAGTCTATTGGAAAAATCGATTTTCAACATGAACAAGGTTTAAACTACATAAATATAGGGATTAAACATTAATGCTGAGGCAAATACATGCAAACACATATTAACTTGCCCTCAACTTTAAAATTAGAAATTGATTTAACAGATGAGCAGTTTTTCCAATTGTGCCAGAAAAACCGCGATTATAGATTCGAGCGTACCGCATTGGGAGAATTAATAATTATGCCACCAACTGGTAGCGATACAGGTAGACGTAATGTCAAAATTACCACCCAGTTAGAAATATGGAACTTACAAAATCATCTAGGGGAAGTATTTGACTCATCTACCGGATTTTTGCTTCCGAATGGTTCACAACGTTCTCCCGATACTTCCTGGATAAAACTCGAACGCTGGAATGGTCTAAAAATTGAACAACAAGAAGGTTTCGCTCCAATTTGTCCCGATTTTGTTGTCGAATTGCGATCAAGAACAGATTCCCTCAAAGATTTACAAAAAAAAATGCAGGAATATATTCAAAATGGTGCAAAATTAGGCTGGTTAATCGATCGCAAAAATAGACGTGTAGAAATTTATCGTCCCGATACAGAAGTAGAAATACTCGAAAACCCTCTTACTTTGTCTAGTGAGGATGTTTTACCTGGATTTATATTAGATTTGTCAATGATTTTATAAATCTCTCATCCCCAGCTTCATCTTATTTAACTATCAATAATTTGACTAATTAAATATCCAACCCAACTAGATTTAACTGCGGTGGATGCTCCACTGTAAACTGATAATAAACCTCTTGCTTTCCTTGCGGAGCTAACTTTAATAACCACTCCAACAACCCCAACAGCTTCAACCACTCCAACACCCCCAATCTCTTTACCAACTGTAGTAGTTTCGCCGTTAGCCACTGTCACGGCTTCGCTTCTACCAACCCCTCCCACTGTCGTTAGCAAACCACCGCCTTTGCCTAGTCCACGTTTCGTCGAGCCAACTACAGGATTAATTCGCTTGAATTGGGAGGTCAACAATCCCAGTCAAATAAAAGAACTCAAACTCGTGGGCATCGCTCCAGATGGTTCGATTAGCAGTTCTCTCAAACGCTATCCCCTCGTCAACGGGAACTTACCCGCAGATCTACAACCCTATTGCCTTCAAGCAGCGAGTTTAATTTGTCAAAATGTCCCAACGGATGCATCAAAACCCGGAGACTACACCTTCAAACTCGTCGTGGTTCCTCAGCAAGCCTCTGATCAAGAGATTACAAAAAACACAGAAGTCATCAAAATCATTCCTCAAAAACCCACAATTCGCTCGTTTCAAGTAGATGGCCAGGATGTCGCTCAAAATCCGAAACTCATATACGAAATTGGCCCAGGTCAAGAACCGATCAAGGTGACCATTTCCTGGCAAGTTGAAGGAGCCGAGGGGACAAAAGTTGAGTTACTTCCGGCTCCGGGTGAGGTTAAACTAAAGGATGAGCTGCGGTTTCCTCTGGGTAAGTCTTCTAGTAGTGAAACATTGACGCTAAAAGTAACGAATCGATCGGGTGAACAAGTCGAAAAAACAGTCGTTATTCAAACCGTTGAAGTAAAATCACCGCCACGACCTACCTCAGCAAACGCTGAAAAATCAACAGAAGGGACATCTGGTTCACCGGGATCACCCGCAACCACACCGCCGCCAACTCCCTCCGATCCGACTCGATTGTCGCCGATCGAGCTTCCCCCCAGACCTTAGAGAAGTTTCATCAGCGATCGCACTTCTCAGCTACACCCACGTCTACAGAACCAGCGATCGCTTGGTCGAATCGGGATAGCCTGCGGCATTCAAGCAAGGCAACCGCGAAGCCGGTGCAGACGTTGGATTGAAGCGTGAAACGTAACCAACGTAACCTATGGGTGGGCGAGCGCAACTATGCTTCACTGCGAACTAGGTTCAACAGCTTCCCCTGAACAGATTCCAAAATAGAATCTCGGATGTAAGTACTAGCGTTCAGAATTTCCACACCAATCAACTCTCCGGCTGCGTTCAGTTCAGCAGTGACATTCGGACTGATTTCAACACTTGCTGATTCTGGCTCTTCGGTGATCAGCAGATGAAGAATGTCTTCTTCCTTGAAGTAGTTTATTTGGGGCAATGGTTGTTTAGTATCAGACATCTGTAATGAACCGTCCCGTTTTTAGACGAAGTCGAATTTGCTGCCGAGTTGTGACGTGAATAGTAATCGGTGTAATCGTGTTTTCGCTTTGTTCGTAAGGAATTAAAACTAGCTGTTCATCATGCTTTCCGACGACGATCGCTCGGTTTGTCTCTACATCATAGTATCGTTCGTTGGAGAAGCGTAGGATAGTTTCGATCGAGTCAAGGTCAAAGTCTCTTTGGGTTGCACGGTAACGAAGATAGGATGTCCAGATAATCTCAGGCATTGGCTCAGGATTGGCAGTTATCATCTCCCATTATTCCTGGGATCGCTCGATCGTTCTCCTCAAAAGCGCGCTGCTTCGCAGATACCAGGGTCGCACTTAAAATGGAACCAAGATCTAGCTGAAGTGGAGTGGTACTGTTTATGCAATCAGTCCCCTTTAATAGACTTGTTGCTTAATAAAAACGTCGAAAGTAAGGCACAGACTAATTTTCTCTTCCTTGTCCAAGCCAGGAAGCTTCTAAATAGAAGTTCCATAATCCTGCTGCCGTGAGCATCAAACGATCATCGAAATCAGGCACACGATTCCTATAGATGGCAGAGACCGCGTTATCACGCTTCATCCCTGCGTGGGCATGTTCACAAGCGACCCGTTGACGGCTAAATTCCTTGTTCTCCTGCTTTTGTTGGTCACTCAATTCCTTACCTTTCGGCTTCCTATGGGGCAGATGGATGTTGACAAACTTGTTTTGCAATCCCTGAAATCCCAAATCGCCTTCTACAGAAACCGCATCGGGAATGTTGCCCACCAGGTTCTCTTCATCGAGTTGGCGCTTGTCCTGAATCTTCCCAGGTCTGGCTTGGGTCAACACAATGACCCGCTTTTGGCGCGTGCTGCCGGTGATATGTTTGCGGGTAAACCGTTTCTTTTTACCCGAATAGTGAGCTTTGCGCTTGTCTTTTTCGTGTGGGCGTTGTACGGGACGCTCGGTGCCATCCACAATCACCACCTTCACCTCTGGAAAACGCTCCAAACACTGCTCGATACTCTCGATCTTGCGTTCAGGCAGCACCCTCTTCTTGTCAAGAGCAGTTTCTAAAATCCCTTGCAGTCGATGCACCCATCGGTTCGAGCGTCCCCGTTCCAAATCAAATAACCAGCCGAGACGATCGAACGTCGGATACGCCTTGACATAGAACAAGATGAAGAATAGTTTGGCTTCCATGCTCCGCAATCGTGCTTTCCTTCCCCCACCTCTGGCTCGTTGACGCGGCTTTGGGTCACGCTCAAGCGTCTCCTGATAGACCGCCCCAAAAAACTCGCACAACTCGTCAAACGCTTTGCGATTCAGCCCTGTCAATGCCCAATCGGACATGGCATTCGCTGCCTGGAAGATAATGTGCTGGTTGAAAAACTCCGCAGTTTACAAACACCGCTGGAAGTCTCACCGCAAAGCAACTATTGTCTAGGAGTGTTGCCACGCTCTCAGCCGCATCCAATTCGACAAATGCTGGACGCTGAACTCTACTGCACGCTCAACTCCGATGATCCACCCATGTTCAGTACCAACCTGACCCATGAGTATTTGACGCTAGCGACTCAGGGCTTTGACTGGAAGGAGTTGTGGCAGTTGAATCTCAATACGCTGGAAGCCACGTTTTTGAGTGAAGCAGAAAAAGCAGAGTATCGAACTCGATTTAACGACTGGTATAAAGCGTAACTGTCGCTTTTGCGGCTTCTACAATGCGATCGCGCAATTCTAATGGCTCAATCACCTCCATCTGGGCACCAAATCCCAGCACATAGGCACAAGCCGCTGTTTCGACATCAAATCGCAGCGATACGGAAGTCCAACCATCCTTATCACGTGAGTCAATTCGATCGATGCGAGCAAAATATCCGCCATAACGTAGCCAAGCCATCGCTTCTGGAGCGACCCGCACAATCACCCGATAGGAGGGTAAATTGGCTTTGAATTCTGCTGTCGATTGTTGCCAGTAATCTGCCAGATTGAAGTCCGCCGGGCGATCGCAGGGGGCATCCATCAGTGTCGCGTCCTGCACCCGCGAGATTCGGTAAGAGCGCACTTCTGCACCTGCTGCTGCCACCAGGTACCAGATACTACCTTTCGCTACCAATCCAAGGGGACTGACCAACCGTTCGACCTGCTGACCATTGCCGCGTTTGTAGTTGAGATGAACTTGACGTTCCTGCCAGACAGCAGTTTGCAGAATGGGAAAGGCAGCCATCTCCTCATTCCAGTGATGCCAGCCCGTCGGGTCAACATGAATCCGCTCGTTCACTTTCTCGACCTGCTGACGATTGGCAGCGGGTAACGCCGCCAGCAACTTGAGCAAAGCCGCTTCAAATGCCTGACTCCAACCGAGATCTGCCAGAAAATGAGTCGGTTTTGGTAGAAATAACGCCTGTATTTCCGTCAGGTTCAGTCCGGTCAGCCTGGTTTGATAGTCATCCAGCAAACCCCAACCGCCGCCCTTACCCCGTTCTGCCACCACTGGGACACCGGCACTGCTGAGGGCTTCCATGTCGCGCAGAATGGTGCGCTCAGACACTTCTAATCGCTCTGCTAACTCTCGTGCAGTCAGACGAGAATGTACTTGCAACAGCATCAGAATGGAAAGAAGGCGATCGGCACGCATAACACTTCTCAGGGCGATCGGAACTACTTTCTACTCTACTGCTGAAATATGACAAGGGGTGTCAGGTAGTCACGCTTATGCTGTTGAAAAGATACACAGTTGGAGGAAGAGAATGATGACTACTCACAATACCGATCGCAACAAAGCCATTTACCAGCGCTATATTCAGCAAGTGTTTAACCAGGGGCAACTGGACTTGCTCGATGAAATTCTGTCTCCATCCTATGTCTACCATGAAGCACCGCCAGATATCCTACCAGGGGCTGAAGGCATTAGGCAGGTGGTTTCTATATTTCGCGCTGCCTTTCCTGATCTTGAGATTACCATTGATGACCAGCTTGCTGATGGCGACAAAGTTTGCTCCCGCGCCACCACACGAGGAACCCATCAGGGCGAAATCTTCGGCATTCCAGCCACAGGTAAGGCTGTAACCATGACAGGTCTAACCGTTGTGCGAATTGTTGATGGTCGAATTACCGAAAGTTGGGTGAAGAACGACGTGATGGGACTAATGAACCAATTGGGTGTTAGCTCTGCGTCTCGATAAACAAAGTCAGTTCAACCAACGACAGTGAATTTGATTAACCGTCTAGAACGAGTTTGAGAGGTAATTATGCAACCACTAAAAGATAAAGTTGCGATCGTCGCGGGAGCTACTCGTGGTGCTGGTCGAGGCATTGCTGTCGAACTGGGTGCAGCCGGAGCAACAGTGTATGTAACAGGACGCAGCACTCGGACTCAGCGATCGGAATACAATCGCCCTGAAACAATCGAAGCAACGGCAGAGTTAGTCAATCAAGCAGGTGGAAACGGAATCGCTATTCAGGTCGATCACTTAGACCCAGAACAAGTGCGATCGCTCGTGGCTCGTGTTGAGCAGGAGCAAGGACAATTAGACATTTTGATCAATGACATTGGTGCAGAACATTTTGCGGAGTTCGACAAGCCCGTTTGGGAGGTTGATTTGGAGCGTGGGTTACGCCTGTTACGAGTGGCGATCGAGACTCACCTGATCACCAGTCATTTTGCTCTGCCGCTGCTAATTCAAAAACCGGGCGGATTAGTCGTTGAACTCACCGATGGAACCGCAGATTATAACGAGCAGCACTATCGGCAGGCATTGATGTATGATCTCGCCAAGAATTCCATCATTCGCATGGCATGGGCATTGGCACAAGAACTTCAGCCTCATCACTGCACTGCCGTGTGTCTCACTCCAGGCTGGTTGCGCTCCGAAATGATGCTGGATCATTTTGGTGTGCGTGAAGCCAATTGGCAGGATGCGACAGCCCAGGAACCCCACTTCATTATCTCCGAAACACCCCATTATGTCGGACGTGCCGTTGCTCATCTTGCTGGCGATTCAGAAGTGGCTCGTTGGAATGGTCAGTCCCTTTCCAGTGGTCAACTGGCGCAGGTTTACGGCTTTACCGATCTGGATGGTTCTCAGCCCGATGCGTGGCGCTACATTCAGGAGGTGACAGAAATGGGTAAACCGGCTGATGCAACTGGATACCGCTAAATCTGCATTGAAATTTAACTCAATTCAGCCAGTATCTCATCCTCTATGCGATACTGCTCTATCAGTTCGGTACTGGTTGAGTCAGCCAGATTTGACTGTTCCCAGGAGATTGTTCTTTGCAAGGCTTCCTCAGTTGCGATCGGCTCAACATATCCCAACTCATCCCGAATTCGGCTTGTATCAATTGCCAGGTGATAGCGCCACTGGAGATTCATTTGAAGATGATTGGGAAGCTTTTCTTTGGCAACCGAAATAATCTCACCCTTCCATCCAATCACCTGACCAAGCTGCTGAAGGCGTGGTAGATGAGTGGGAGTCGCTGGTTCACCAAGATTGTAAATTCGTCCAGTTGCACGATCGTCGGTGATAGCTAGCGCGATCGCCGCTGCCACATTCTCTACATAGCCGTGCGACCAATACCAATTGGCTTGTCCTGTTTCTAACAGAATCGTTGGTCGCTGGTCAACCATCCGCTGAAGGTAGGGAAGAAATCGATGTTGGCGATCGCCCCCACCGTACACGGCTGGTAGACGCAGAATAGTGACAGGAAGGTTTGGAACATTCATCAACCCCTGCTCAACCAGGATTTTGTCATAGTCCTGCTTAAACTCAAAATCCAATTCCTCAACGTCCCGATACGGATAGCGCGACTCTCGGAGCGGTGCATCTTCGCCAAGGGAATCGGGTTAGGGAGATGCTTTCCTTTTTCCTGAAGTCCTTCATAGTTGCGATATACATCTCCACTGCTAATGGCAACAAGGCGCTGGGTGCAATCCCTGAACACTTGAACCACATCCTGCGCTTGTGCTTGGGTGTAAGGAATACAATCCAGCACAACATCTGGAGCAAATTGCTTAAATTCAGCTTTGAAATTGGTTAGCTCATTGCGATGTCCACAGAAATGCACCAATGATTTCAGTTCACTGGCTCTGGTTTTGCGTCGATGAAACAGAGCAACTTGATGTCCTTTCAGCATCAATTGCTGAACAACCTGTGACCCGATAAAACCTGTTGCGCCGATCGCTAAAACTTTCATGAATAGATTGGATGATTCAATTACAGCATTGATATGAAATTAGCCTTCACCTAATTCAGTTCTTAGATTTCATCACAGGCGGTTCTGGCTCATCTGCCCAGTAATCGGTGCTTTCAAACTTGCCAACTTTACCAATGGATCTCGACAGCCATTTGTCTGAATCCGGGTAATAGCACACTTCATAAGGCAGGTTTTCACCCACCATCAAAATATCCACCATCTCATCGGTATGGTTGTAAAATTGGTGGGCAATCCGTTCACCACGCGGAAATGAAACGGCATCTCCTGCTTTGACTTCAACCGTTTGGTCGCCATAGCGTAGCAGTGCTTTACCACTTAAAACCAGGCAAAACTCATCTTCATGCACATGGTAGTGGAAGGGGCAAGAGAGCGATTTTGGCTTCAATCGCTCCACCACAATCCCAATATGCCCCTGCTTGCGATCCATACCGGGAGTTAATCGCTTAGACCAGCCTGTATAGTGTTCAGAGTAATGTGCCTCTTTCCATTCCAAATCGTTCAGATTAACAATTTTCGGAATGTCAGTCATAGAATCTCCTCCTTAAGCGAACTGAGGTTCATAACCGAGTTTAGGTTTCCAATGCGCCAAACGGTTCAGCATCGGAAAAGTCATAGATTTCAACCGTATCCCCGCGCCGCAGCATCCGTTTTCCCAGATGCGGAAACTCTACAATCTCGACCTCCAAATTCTCTCCACCCACGAGATACACTAAATCTTCCTCCCCCGCATTTCTAAGATGATGAGCAACGGAAGGCGTGGGAAAACCCATGAAGTCTCCTGCACCCACTTCAAACTCTGCTCCATCAATTTCTGCAACGCCCCGCCCCGATAGGATATAAATCCATTCTTCCTCTCGGTAATGAGAATGATAGATAAAAGATTCTTTGCCCGGAGGAACTCGAACCACGCCGACACCTGTACGCTTCAACCCGACCAATCGTCCCAACTGAGTTCCTGACAGTTCAGAGTTAGGATTCCAGGGATGGGAAAAGGTTTGCGAATGGGCAGCAATTTGCTCAGCTCGTAAGATGCAAGGGTTCTGCTCTGCCATGGTTGGAAACCTCTAAAAACTACTGTACCGGGTAACAACCTGCTGCAAATTTGTGGGCATGGTATCCCTTTGATTCTACTGCACGCACTAGCGAACTTCGTGGGTCGGCTCCTGCTTTCAGGCTATCAAGCACAGACCGAAAATCATACTTGGGCTGCCAACCGAGTTCGTTCCTTGCCTTTTGATTGACATACACTCGTTCAATGTCAGGAAACATCTTCCAGCCGCGACGATCGTATTCTTCCTCATAGTCCGGGAACCTGTGTTTCACCGCTTGTGGAGCATTCGATCGCAAGTCCCACAAGTCATCAGGAGTAAAGGGAGTCGTCGCACTAATGATGTAGCGATCGAATCCAATCTCAGCAGCCTTTTCAATTGCACGAAGATGGGCACTCACTACGTCTTCCAGATCTACTCTTCGATAGAGAAAATTCATTAGATTTAACGTTGCCATCTTCAAACATCTGTCGTGTTTTTGGATTGTCATCTGCCTCTGGAAAGAAGCGTGAGGTTCGCAAGACCACACAGGGAAGGCGATGGCTGCGGTGGAACAGTTGACACAGATCTTCTGCGGCAGTTTTGGTTACACCATAGATATTTCTAGGGATGGGCGCTATGTCTTCAGTCACCCATGCCGCTGGAGCATCCGCAGGCGGGGTTAGGGCACTGCCAAAGGTACTGGTGGTGCTGGTGAAAACGAAAGCGCTCACACCCGCGATCGCAGCTTCTTCCAGAAGATTCAGTGTGCCTGTGATGTTGGTATCAACAAAGTTTTGCCGACTGTGAGTCGCCACATGAGGTTTGTGCAGAGTTGCGGTGTGGAGGACGGCATCCACCCCTTTCATGCACTGCTCAACCAGAACGCGATCGCAAATCGACCCAACCTGACTTGTGAACACTGAATCAAGTAAGTCGAGACTGATAATGTTGTGATTCGTATTTTGTAAAGTACGAACCAATGCTTCACCTAAATGCCCTGCACTTCCTGTCACTAGTATTTTCATCCCCAGCCATCTCTCCCAGTTACTGAACCGCTTAATTCACCTTCTGAGAAGTCTTTTTGCGATGTTTACGTTAATCGCTCTTGCTGGCGATCGCTCGGCATTGTGTCCCTTCCCCAGGTGTAATAAACAATACGGAGCTAGGCTCATGAACTTTTGCGGTATGCCAGATACCCCGTGGTACTAAAACAAAAGCACCGGACGCATTCAGAGATACCGTATGTTCACCGCCATCTTGCTCCAGGACAAAATCAACCTGACCTGACAGTAAACACACAAATTCGTCACCAGCGGGATGCATTTCCCAACTATCCCAGTCTTTCTCGAATGTATAGTGCGAAATCAGTCGCTTCCCCTTGAAGTCGCCAAACTGGTGTTCCAGGTCTTGATAGAAGCGATCGCTGACTGCAATTGGAACAGCATCTCCGTTATCCTCAAGCACCACATAAGTTGAACTGAAGTGGAATGAGTCAGGCTTGCTTGTCATTTAATCTCCTTTGTTTCCAGTAACCCAATGACTACCCTGGCTGATCGCAATTAATCATCCAGGGCGTTCCAAACTGATCCACCAGCATTCCAAACCGAGCCGCCCAAAAGGTTTGTTGAATCTGCATTTTCACCGTTCCATTTTCTGCTAGTGCAATGATTATTTGTTGAACGAGAGCGTCAATACTGTTGCAGCAAACAGGGCAGCGATCGTCCGCACATCGCACATGATTCCAAAACGTCCAATTAGTCAGGTATTTTGCCCAAAGGTTTGCACCTTCAGGGCTAACGGGTTTGACAACTGCCAGTGCCTCATTTAGCGGTACGTTAAAAGCGATCGTCACCCCAAAAGTGCCCACAAGATAGAGCAAGCTGCCGACCAGCAAATAGATGGCGTTGGGTTGTTGCCAATTGAGTAACAGGGAAACCATGAGAATTACACAAGCGACACCCGTACCTAGAAATGCTGTCATAAACCAGGGATTGATGACCGTGATGTGGATCGATTGCATGGTAGCAATGCCTTGGGCTGTGGGTTGTTGAGCCAATGCCTTCATCACAAACGTTGAGAAGGCAAAGAACACTCCGGCGATCAGCCCACAACCGAGAGTAGCAAATAGTTTCAAGGCGAAAGATAATTGGTCAAACGTTGTCATACAACCTCCTAATGATTGCTAACGTTGCCTAATGAATCGCAAAACTCTCCCATGACTCTCGTTTAAGCTGCCATTCAATCTGATGCCATCCTCGTTCACCCATCCAATCTGGGCTAGAACGAGTGTCAACCGCAACAAATCCATACCGCTGCGCCAGACGAGCAACTCGGAGATTGGCACTAATAGAAACCCCTCGAATCTCTTTCAACCCCAGATTGCGAAAGCCAAACTCAATCAAAGCACTGGCAATCTCAATCGCATAGGCATAACGGCCCCAGAACTGGGGGGCTAGTTCGATACCCAGTTCTGCCCAATCGGAATCAGAGTGTTCTTGCCGCAACCCACAACAGCCGACTAGCTCTTGGGGCTTCCGGCGATCGATAATAGCAAGCTGATAGTTACAACGAGGGGATTCGGCTGCCCACTGCTTGAAAAGGCGCAGAAGTTCACAAGTGTGATTGGGAGAGACTTCTTCTTGTGAACAAAATTCGGCATAGCGTGGATCAGCACGGTAGGCGAAAAATGCAGGCTCATCTGCCTGAATGAAATCGCGTAGAAGAAATCGCTTCGTTACAATTTTCATACTGCTTTTGAACAGTTGAGTACAGAATTGAACACGATCGCAGGCAACTCAGCTTCCTCCAGTGCCCAACGCACCCGGAGGTCACGTACGTAGCCTCGCGGAGTTTCGGGAACCCAATCGAAAGTGGTGAGAATCAGATCGGTCATTCAGTCGCCCCTTACGCTTGAGTAATTATAGGCTGTGCCGTCCAACTATGATTTGACCTTAGTTAGACTGAGATTGTTGCCAAGTGCTCTTCCAAACAATCCAGAGAAGAATTCCATCCTGCTACCACGCCCATTTCTTCATGCTTGCGGCGATCGTCGGCGGACTCATAAACAACCTGAATCGTCAGCTTCGTCTTGCCATTCAAATCCTCAAATAGAACAGTGACAACCATTCCCTGAGGCAAATCAGTATTTAACACTTTCTCAATGCCTTCACCGAATTCATCCGTGGTGACAATACGTTCTGGTGGCACAATTTCACGAAACACTCCTTTGGATGGATATTCAGTCGGGACCAATCATGATGTAGTACCATTGCCCTCCCAGACGCAGATCATTTTCCGTCACACGAGTGGTAAAGCCTTTAGGACCAAACCACTGCTCGACATGCTTGGCTTCCGTCCAGGCTTTGAACACCAGTTCGCGGGGTGCATTGAACACACGAGTAATAACTAGTAGGCTGAGGCTTAAGTTAGCATACCAATTCAGACACGGAGAACCTTTCCTCTGTATGTCCACCGAAATGGTTTCGCCATCGTCATGTTGAAGTACTTGATGAACTGAAAAATACGTTCTCTTAAATCTACTTGACTCACAAAATTGCCCCGTTTAAGTAGCTTCTGCATCAAAATCCTAAACCACATCTCAACCTGGTTAAGCCACGAGCAATGTTTTGGAGTGAAGTGGAACACAATCCGATGGCTGGGGTCGCTCAAAAACGCCCGTCTGCTGGCCATCGATTTGAGAATGCCGCTTTTGCCCTTGATACCCAAATCCACCTCTAAACCTTCCACCTGAGCTACATAACGCACCAAAGACTCCGACTGATGGGTATTTAAGCAATCCATAATCAGATGCCATTTTTTAGCCTCTGGGTCGCTTGCGATAGTTTGTTGGACATGAGCCAGATAGTCACTCTCCGTGCGCGTCTGACCCACACTGGCCTGTATCACTTCCCCGGTCACCCCATCGAAACTAGCAATCAGCGTTTGCGTCCCATGCCGAGTGTACTCAAACTCTCGTCGTTGGATAGCAATCAGCGTTTGCGTCCCATGCCGAGTGTACTCAAACTCTCGTCGTTGGATTTTGCCAGGACGGAGGGGCAGATCCCCGGCGTTGCGTTCCAGGGCTTGGATTCCCGTCATCTCATCAAGACAAATCGTATGCTCTCCCTCCTCACAACGGGCTTGGGCCTGGAGGTAGGCTTCACAGATATCCTTTACTTTGGTATCGAAATTTGGGTCGGGGGGGATTGAGCCAGTAGCCAGACTGGTGAGGTTTTAGGTCTGCCTCGGCCAATAATCGTCCCACATGACGGGCAGAGATACTGGGCACAATTCCCTGTTTTACCAGTTCATCGGCTAGTTCTCGATTTGTCCACTGACTAATGGGACGTCCATAATGACTCGGCACATCACAAGCCAGCTTGAACAAGTATAAGATTTGCTCCGGTTCAAAGGTGGCAGGTGCACCACTGCGTTCCTTGTCCTGCAATCGTTCGACCACGCTTCTTTGCGTTGACTGCGTTGCCAACCACCGAGTCCGCCACAGACGTGCCATTTGGTGGCTAATCAGCAAGGCTCGAGCAATTTCCCGATGATTCTTTCCCTCATCTGCCAGGAGAATAATCCGTGCCCTCAAGGCCAGCTGTTGAGCTATGTTATGACCTTTAACCAACTGTTGCAGTTGTTCCCGTTCATCGCTTGCTAACTTAAGCGGTTTTGGAGCCAGGGGTGGCAAGGCTGTTTCTCCATTCGTTCGGCTCGATGATAGTATATCAACTTAAGCCTCAGCCTACTAGACTGGGAAACAGCTGAGACTCCAAGTTCAGCAGCTCCCCCCGCCAGCGCCCCTCGTTATCCCGCAGCACATCCTCAACGGTCAGGGTTTCCAAGCAGTAAAAGTCTTTCAGGTAATGCTTGGCGACGGCTAATCGCTGATCCGGCTCTAACCCCTCTTTCTGCTCCAGCACCATGACCTCGGCATACGTCAAATCTTCAGCCCCAATGATCGCTTCCGCATCAATTTGACGCAATTCCTGTTTTGCCTGGTGGAGAAGCAGTTTGGTGGCGTTGTCAGCTTGCCAATCTTCAACCGTGACCTGGTGCCCCTCAAATCTCAACCGAACCAGTACAGCTTCTCGCAGGTAGCGCATGGCGAAGTTCTGGTCAGCCGCCAGCTTGCAGTAGAGGTTGACATGGGGATCGGCTTGCCAATCGTAGCTTTGAAACTGTCCGGTTAAGTCTTCGCGCAGGCTAGAGCGAATTAGGCTGACTGTGGTGCTGGACAGGGCTTGTAGATGTCCTTTTAGCTCCAGCGGATTGAGCGATCGGCTGACTTTGGAATAATTTGAGCCGGACTTCGCACACCACACCACCCGCTGAACAGGTTCTCGAACCCGACCAAGGGATTGAGCGATGTCGGCATCGGTGGAACTGACCCCCAGGAAGATGCCGTAGACTCGCTGAATGATACCTTGTGCCTCAATGCTTACCCCAGTCGCCACAGACGGAGAGCAGATGATGATGTCGTAGCGATCCAAGACGGTATCGGGTTTCTGCATGAACTCCTGCTCATCCTCATCGCCGCTCGTCTTAGAATTGATGACCAAGATTCGTTTGTCAGAGTATTTCTGCTGAATGAGTCTCGCTAGAGATTCACTGGTCGCAAGGCCGTCTGTGGAAACGTAGAATAGCTTGCCAGTCTCTAGTGTTTCAATGTCATTCAATAACTCAGCCGTAATCGCGCCCCGGTCGGGTGATTGAATGAACCGCGCGTCATAGCCTTGAGGCTTGTAAGCGTTGCGAATTAGAAAAACTGGCTCCTCGTTTCCTCGTAGCTCTCGCAAATAATAGACCTGTTCAAGAATTAAATTGAGCCAAAGGAAGCAAAACAATTAGCTTCTTGTTCGGATGAAAAGCACTATACGCAAC
>JAAUOZ010000120.1 GCA_012034655.1 Leptolyngbyaceae cyanobacterium CSU_1_3
AGGTGTAGCGCTAACTTTGAAAATAATATCCTGCTCACGGCTGAATCAGGGTTTGAGGTCTAAAACCTGCTCAAATTTTGTCCGAACCATTGATTTAGAACTGCTGTGTATTAGCTTGGCAATAAAAAATCTGACATTGGCATCTTGTCCTGGGTTTTGGCTCTGCTCAACCCCCAGAGTCATGGAGGGCTGAGCGAAGTCGAAGCACAATTTATGCTACATATCTGGGAGGCTCCCTTTGTTTAGCTATTTAATGCGTCTAGGGCAAGGTTGAGCTTTAGCACATTTACACCCGGTTCTCCAAAGATGCCTAAGAAGCGACTCTCTGTATTTTGATTGATCAAGCCTTCTAATTGGTTTGGTTGAAGTCTCCGTATTCTTGCTACTCGTGCAATCTGTGCTCTAGCACCTTGGGGTGTAATGTGCGGGTCAAGGCTAGAACCAGACGTATAAACCAGATCTGCCGTTGGTTGAATGCCTGCCTGTTTCAATTGAGCAGTGGTTTCTTGAATTCGCTTGAGCAAATCAGGATTGGATGGAGCCAGGTTACTTGCGCCCGATATACCAGTTTTGAGAACGCCAGCCTCATCTTTGGTCGGATCGGCAGTGCTGTAGCTAGTGGTGCTGGGGCGACTCTTGAAGTAGCGATCGCTGGTAAAAGGCTGTCCGATTAGGGCTGATCCGATGGGTTGACCTTGAGCATTGGTCAAAATACTGCCATTTGCCTGGAAGGGAAAGGCAATCTGCCCAAAAGCAACCATCACCAAGGGATAAATCAGGGCTGTGATCACCCAAAGTACCAGGGTAGACCGAATGGCTCTACCTGCCTCGCGTGCAAAACTCATCAGAACTTCTCCGGTGCGAACATAACAAAGAACAAGTAGATCGAAAGTGCAGCGGTTGCCAACCCCAATAACCCTAATGCCCAGGCTTGAGTGCGAGAGAATTCATTGCCGCTAGCGGCATAAACTACTGGCGCAACGATCAGGTTAAAGCACAGGGCTAGAAACAAGTACAGTGGCAATTTTTGCCTGCGCCATTCTGACCAAATTTCCGAGACTTCTCCAATTGCTTGAGTCGTTGTTTGCAGTAATGTAAGTGATGGCTTTAGAGGATTGAGTTTCATATCTAGAAAGGGGTTTACTTAATTTAAGACAATGGCAAAATCAAATCGATCGCTTTGATGGCAACAAACGGAGCAATAATGCCGCCCAGCCCATAAATCAGAATATTGCGTTGCAGCAATTGATCGGCAGTCAATGGTCTAAACTGCACACCTCGCAGAGCTAGAGGAATCAGGACTGGAATAATCAGGGCGTTGTAGATCAGGGCGGAGACGATCGCAGATTGAGCACTCTTCAAACCCATGATGTTGAGTGCCCCAATTCCTGCGGCAGCAAAGATCGTGGGAATAATCGCAAAATATTTGGCAATGTCGTTGGCAACCGAGAATGTCGTCAATGCACCACGGGTAATGAGCAATTGTTTGCCGATCGTCACTAGGTCGATCAGCTTGGTTGGGTCAGAGTCTAGATCCACCATGTTGGCCGCTTCTTTGGCTGCCTGCGTTCCAGAATTCATTGCCAGACCCACATTAGCTTGAGCTAGGGCAGGTGCATCATTTGTGCCATCTCCGGTCATGGCAACCAGTTTGCCTTGAGCCTGTTCAGTACGAATCACATCAATTTTGTCTTCGGGGGTGGCTTCGGCGATGAAATCATCCACTCCGGCTTCTTGAGCAATGACAGAAGCAGTAATCCGATTGTCTCCAGTTAACATGATGGTTTTTACGCCCATGCGTCGCAGTTGGTCAAACCGTTCTCGCAGACCCGGTTTTACAATGTCTTTGAGGTAGATCACACCATAGATGTCATTGCCCTGGCAAGCAGCGAGGGGAGTTCCACCCAAGCGAGACACTCGCTCATAGGCTTCATCCAGGTTTGAGGGAACTTGCCCCCTCGTGAACGCACAAAACCTTTAATTGCATCCACCGCTCCCTTGCGGTACTCCTGGTTATCGAAGTCGGTTCCACTCATCCGAGTCCGGGCAGAAAATTCAATCCCCTCTGCGGGTTGTCCATTGAGGTCAAATTTTGCGCCTAACTTCTGAGCTAATTGGACGATCGATCGCCCCTCTGGGGTTTCATCAAACACACTGGCCGCTAAACAAACCTTGGCGACTTCTTGAAGGGAGTGACCGTTCGCTGGGATAAATTCATCGGCTAAACGATTTCCCAGGGTAATCGTCCCAGTTTTATCTAGAACAAGGGTATTCACATCGCCACAAGCTTCTACGGCTCGTCCAGAGGTAGCAATCACGTTAAACTGAGCGACTCGATCCATCCCTGCAATGCCGATCGCACTCAACAACCCACCGATCGTCGTGGGGATCAGTGCCACCAGTAGAGAAATCAGAATGGCGATGCTGGTTCCAGCACGTAAACTGTTGCCTGCTGAGGTTCCTCCAAGACTGTCCAAAAAGCCAGCGATGTATCCAGATATAGCAGGAGTCTCGCGACGACAATCAGAAACACCTGGGTCAGCACTGCTAGTAAAACCGTTAGAGCAATTTCGTTCGGGGTTTTGGTGCGCTTGGCTCCTTCAACGAGGGAAATCATGCGATCGATGAACCCTTGCCCCGGATCAGAAGTAATTCGCACAATCAATTCATCAGAGAGCAGGCGAGTTCCACCCGTAACAGAACTGGCAATATCTGTGCCTGGTTGTTTTAAGACAGGAGCCGACTCGCCGGTGATGGCCGACTCATCAACAGAACCGATACCCTGGATCACCTCCCCATCCGCCGGAATCATATCTCCCGCAATCACTTTCACCTGATCACCCCGACGCAGTTCAGTTGAGTTGATTTCCTGAATCTTGCTATCAGGGAGAAGTTTACGGGCAATCATGTCGGAGCGGGTCGATCGCAGTGCATCTGCCTGGGCCTTTCCCCGTCCTTCTGCGATCGCTTCGGCAAAGTTAGCAAACAAAACTGTGAAAAACAGGATGAAGGTGATGATGCCATTCAATAATCGCTGTTGCCCAATATCTGCTTGAACAGTGCCAAATAAATTGGGATCAAGGGTGACAAGCAGCGTGACGATCGTGCCCAGCCACACCACAAACATCACTGGATTTCGCACCACAACCTGCGGATTTAGTTTGACAAAGGATGCTCGGATTGCCTGTTGATAAAGCCCTTTGCGATTCACCTTGGGCGTATGCCTGCGATCGTCGCGGCGACCACTAGGAAGCCGCATTGAGCGAGAGGGTGTAGAAGATTCGTTTGTGCTTCCCATAAGTGTTTAAAAAGTGTTCAAAACTCCTACCCAATTCCTTTGGCAATTTGAAATGCCTCTGCAACTGGCCCCAACGCCAGAACAGGAAAGAACGTCAGTGCGCCCAAAATTAGGATCACGCCCGCCGTGACCCCGGTAAACAGTCCCGTATCGGTACGCAGGGTTCCAGCCGTCGCGGGGACGGGTTGCTTGCGGGACATATTATCTGCCAGCAAGAGCAATGCCACGATCGGAATGTAGCGCCCTGCCAGCAAGCTAAAGCTGGTACTCAAATTCCACCAGAGTGTGGCATCGCCTAATCCTTCTAGCCCAGACCCATTGTTAGCAGCAGCAGAAGCATATTCGTAAATCACCTGAGATAGCCCATGAAATCCAGGATTACTGATGCCTGCCAGTTGTTCAGGGAAGGTCAGGGTAATTGCCGCCGGAATCAAGATGGCGATCGGGTGAACTAGCAAAATCAAAAAACTCGCCAGCACTACCTCCTGTTTCTCAATCTTGCGTCCCAAAAATTCGGGAGTTCGCCCTACCATTAGCCCTGTCACAAATACCGCCAGAATCAAGTAGGCAAATAGATAGGCGGTTCCCGTTCCCTGCCCGCCAAACACAATTTGCAGAAACATATTAGACAATGTGACAAAGCCACCATTGGGCATCAATGAATCGTGCAAACTGTTAACAGCCCCGCACATACTCGCTGTTGTAAACACAGCAAAGAGAGCCGATTGTGCCCAACCAAATCGGACTTCTTTCCCTTCCAAATTGGGAGCTTCACTACCCAACAGGGCATTCACCGCAGGGTTGCCCTGATACTCTCCGATCGCCGCAATGACAATAAACCCAACCAGAATTGCCAGTGGAATGCTGTACACCAACCAGGCTTGCTTCAAGTTATTGGCAAAGATACCGTAGGTAATAATCAATGATGTAGGAATGGAGAGAATGGCAACCAGTTCAATTAAGTTCGTCAACCCATTAGGATTCTCGAACGGATGAGCCGAGTTAATGCCAAAAAACCCGCCGCCATTTTCGCCCAACTCCTTAATAATCTCGAAGTGGGCTACCGGGCCCCGCGCGATCGCTTGGCTAACTGCCGGATTGTCTAAAGTCGGTACGATAGCTGGGCCTGAAAGAGTTTCAGGCATTCCAGCAGCAATAAAGACAAGGGCAGCAACCATGCTGATCGGTAATAGAATTCGGGTAATTGCTTGGGTTAAATCCACATAAAAGTTGCCCAGTGGTCTGCCCGTCAACCCCCGAATAAAGGCGATCGCCACCGCAATGCCCGTTGCCGCCGACGTAAACATCATGAACCCCAAAGCAGCAAACTGACTAAAATAGCTGTAGGTCGTCTCACCAGAATAGTGCTGCTGGTTTGTATTTGTAACAAAGGAGATTGCCGTATGCAGAGCCAGATCCCAGGAAGGCGCACGTAGCCCAGTAGGGTTAAAAGGCAGCACTCCCTGAAGCATAAAAATCAGGTAGATAAACATCAACATTGCCAGGTTGCTATATAGCACTGCCCGCGAATATTGCCAGCCTGTCATCTCCTCTCGCGATCGCATTCCACTCAGCAAGAAAATAGCTCGGTCTAAAGGATTGAGCACCGGATCAAGGAAGGTGCGTTGTCCCATAAACACACGCGCCATATACTGACCAAAAAATGGCGTAATTGCCACTACAATCATCAGCGTTAATGCAATTTGAATCCATCCTTGCAGCATGAGTCATTAAGCTCCGACATGGGTGAATGGGTTGTAGACTAATAGGGAACGATCGCAGCAATCAAATACCCAGCCCCAATCAATGCTCGTAGGGGCGTTGCCGTGCCCTGAACGTGAGTACATTTTGGTACAGAGCAGATCAATATTGATCTGCAAGTCTCTCGCTAAATCTTTCAACCACTTCTATTCATTGATGGTGAGCCTCTAGGTCAAGAATTACAAGGTATAGAGCAGCGTTTATTCACCTTTTTAGATGACTGGTATAGTCCGCAGGGAGTAGGGCTTAGAACGTGTTTAGAAGGTGTTTAGAAGGTGTTTATATAGGTTCTACACCTAGAAAGATAGAACCGGGTTGAGCACAGCCGAAACTCACCTCAAGGGTGTCTTTTGTTGCTAGGTTAATGATCGGTCTACAACTATAGAACTGGCTCAATTACTGTCTTTTTTGCTTCAGGAGCCAAATGCTGCAACTTCAACATATTTTTCATTCACAAAACTGGCACTTGAGAATATTCTGGTTAGTGATGGGACTCTTTGCAGTGGTTTTTTTCCTAGAGTTTTCAACTCCACCAGACTATGTATTTGGCTATCTCTACATTGGTCCAATTTTGCTGGCGAGTGCTCATTTGAGCCGCAAAACCACCTTTCAGATAACTCTGATTGCCTGTTTTCTCACCCTAATGAATGTCTGGTTGCCAGGGACTGAAACCGTTAAAGCTCCCACGATCGCCAGTCGAGTGATTGCAACACTGGCACTTATCGTAACGGGTGTGCTGAGCGATCGCAACCACTTATATCAACAAACTGTGCTGCAACAACAAGCCAAACTGGAAGCACAGGAAAAACTGGCAAGTGTTCGAGAAGACTTTGCTTCAGCCCTCACCCATGATCTAAAAACACCTTTACTAGGAGCCATTGAGACCCTAAAAGCATTTCAACAGGGCAGTTTTGGCTTAGTTCAACCCAGTCAACAAAGCGCTCTAGCAACAATGGTACGGAGTCATCAAACCACACTGCAAATGGTTGAGACCCTGCTGGATGTCTACCGGAATGATAATGAGGGGTTGCAGCTTAATCTTGCTCCGGAAGATTTGGTAGAGATTGCAGAAGAAGTCACGACAACGGTGATAGCCCTAGCTGCCAGTCGGCGGGTTCACATTTCCCTTCATTACGGAGCGTCTAACTTTCGCCAGTTTCTTTGGGTAAAAGGCGATCGCCTACAACTCCAACGGGTCATGGCAAACCTACTCACCAATGCCATTAACCACTCTCCTCGTGGCGAGCGAGTTGAAGTCGTCTTAGAACCAGGCCCCTCCCATCAAACGGTCAAAGTGACGGACACTGGTGCAGGCATCAAGCCAGGCGAACTTTCCCACCTCTTTGAACGGTTTTACCAGGGGCAAAGCGATCGCCAAGCAAAAGGCTCAGGCTTGGGGCTTTACCTGTCGCGTCAGATTGTTGAGGCCCACGGCGGTACAATTTGGGCAGAGAATCGGCAACCAACCGGGGCAATCTTTGCCTTCCGGCTACCGACGCTTCCCTACCATCCCTCCTATTCTGATTAAGATGGCATCTTCACCGCTCAAAATTCTTCTAGTTGAGGATGATGAACTTTTTCGACTCGGCTTGCGGGTGCGGCTAGAGCGAGAACCGGGATTGGAAATTGTGGCAGAAGCAGAAGATGGAGAGACAGCGATCGAACGGGTCAAATGCCATTCGCTCAACATTGTCGTTTTAGATCTGGGTCTACCCGGTCTCGGTGGCATCGAAGCCTGTCGGCAAATTAAGGCCCTATCCCCCCATCTTCCAGTGCTGGTACTCACCTCCCACACGCAAAAAGCATTGATCAATCGCATTATTGAAGTTGGGGCACAAGGCTACTGCCTCAAAGGTGCGCCATCGCAGACCTTAATCCTCGCAATTCAATCGGTTGCTGCCGGAGCTTCCTGGTGGGATTCTACCGCCACCACTGAAATTCGGGCTGCTTTTAGAAATAATTTTAGTCCCACACCCATCAGTAATTCAGACAAATCAACCCATACCCTGACTCGGCGAGAGCAGGAAATTTTAGCTTTAATTGCCGATGGCAAAACCAATCAAGAAATCGCCCAAATGCTATACATCGCACCCGGAACGGTACGAGTTCATGTCCATGCCATTTTGCAAAAGTTAGACGTGCGCGATCGTACCCAGGCGGCGGTCATCGCCGTTCAAAGAAACCTGATTGACTAATAGCTGGGTGGAATTAAACGTCGGATGCCAGACCTTCGCCCTCACCCCCAACTCCTCTCCCAGGTCGGGCGAGGGTGAGGGTGAGGGCAAATTCGGATCTGATTCAATCCACGTTCCTAAGGTTGCGGCAATACTGTTGTGACCGAGAGGACTTGCGGCGGGGTAGCATCGGGCGGGTAATAGAAATCAACCTGGAGCGATCGCGTTTCGCCCGGTTTGAGATCAATCTTGATCAACGGATCGACGACCTGCCCAATCCGATGCCAGAGATGCAGATAGCGCGTTTGTCGTTGCTGTCGCTCATCCCTGTAGCGCAGTCGCACAGTGCCCCGAAAGAACGGAAAATCTTGGGGTGGCTGACGGAAACGCAATGTTCCTTGCTCTAACTGATCCTGCTTGATTGGACTCGCAAGCTTGAGCGTGACGGTTTGCGGTTGTGCCATCGGGTTGGTCAACGGCAGCGTTAAATCATAGTAGGTGGCATAGTTGCCGTGAGATTCGTAAGCCGTATCAGGGTAACGCACCAGCAGTTTTGCGGCTTGAATTTGCCCTGTCCCTAAACGTCCTCCTCGCAGCGTACTCAGCCCATAGGAAATACTTTGCCCTGCCTTCGGAATGCTCAGCTTAGTTTGACCTAAATCGGTGAGTTGGGCACGCCAAGTACTGCCAGCCTGAACACCTGCAACCCGACCATAAATCAAGACTCCTTTGCCATCTGGAGGGGTAGGAGTTTTATCCCGTGGAGTCGCTAGCTTGCCCTGTGTGAGCAGTGTTTGCCATTCTGGTAAGGTGGGGGCGCGTTCTTCGCCAGTCGAGGTACGAGGCGCAAACATGGCGAGGGTTGCGACATAGACTGTTCCACTACTGTTAAGTCGCATCATGGTCGATCGACCATTCACTGGTTTGGTTAATCCTTTGGTGATCACGTCGCCGTTCATCAAAAGTTGGTAGCGTCTTGGTTGCACCACCACTTGAGCGGGAAACTCTGGGGTGCGCTGCCCTCGCAATATGGTGTCTACTGCCCGAATGCCAGGCCCCGAAAAGACTTGACCCTTTGCATTGTCGAGCATCGGGGGCTTGGACTGGAATGGGGCATCCGGTTCGAGACGATAGCTAGCGGCAGCAGGAATCGCGATCGCAACAGGTTGGTTGCCGGGATTGTAAACTAGCACCCCAATGTAGAGGGTTTGACGATCTTTCGGATCATGAGTAAAGTGATGCGCGAATAAATTAAACTCACCCTTCAGTGGGTAATTGAGATGTGCAGCAGGAGTAGCTTTGTTTGCCGGGGGGAAGGTTGAAAGCAGAATGCCGGATTGTTTGATCCACTCTGGGCTATTGCTATTGACGAGGGGAACCCGATCGAGTTGCCCTAGGAGCGGGCGAACTTCGCCAGGTTGTGGAGTTTCGCGAATACTGGGTTTAGCAATTGGGCTAGGGGAAGGTGCAGGTACTGATTGGGATAGATTGGCTGAAATTGCACAACTTGCCGTCAAGATCCCGATCGAACTCATCCCCACTGTGGCCCAATGCGCTAATTTCATACTCTAACCGTGACTGTACTAGTTTGCTATACAGAATCAGCAATGAAGCGCGATGTTCCGTAAACTTGATTTAGGTACTTTATTTCTACGCTCATCCCTAACGTTAATTTGAAGACCTGGCAACCTCAGCGAGCGACCAGTCTGGGCGCAAATTTCTGGCGTGTCGCAAATAAGGATGATGAATTTGCACCGTTGGGTTGGGCGTATTGAAGTGAATCAGAAAGCGGATACAGCGCTCTAAGCTCCCTTCGACATGCATCTGCTGAACATCTAAAAGTGGCACATTGTCCCAATTAGGGCGCTGACGAGCGATCGCCGCCGGAAAAATCGCATCTAGATCGCGAGTCACCGAAAACGTGGCGCTGACAATCTCATCGGGGTCAAGCGGGTTGTGAGCCTCCAACTCATCCATCAATTCCATCACAGCTTCCCGAATGGCCTCGACGGTATTTGCCGAAGCGGTTGTCGCCCCACGAATCGCTCGAACTCTCCAGTGCACGTCCTATCCTCCGACTTTTGATGAGATGGTTTGCCGCTCAATTGTAGTCTGTTGAGCAGTAATCCCTTGCGATCGAGGGCAGCAAAATGTTAAATCTTCAAGCTTCTGGCCCCAAAAATTAGTTTGTGAAGTAATTTTCTGACCTCCTCTTACGGACGGTAAAGCCAGAGAGGTAGCCCGTTTGTAGATAGCTCAAACTCTAGCCAATTCAGGCTAGGCGACAAGCCAGGAAGAGCATTGAGGGCTGTCACCAGAGCGCGATCGCCCAGTCGGTTAGACGTGAGACGATTGACCAGAGGTTTTTTCTCCTCAAAGGTGAAGCATTTGGTTTTTTCGGGGTCGAGTCCGACGAGTTCTGCGGCCCAGCGTCGGGCATCTTCTTCAGTTCCCAAGCGATCGACCAACCCCAAATCTAAGGCTTGCTGACCTGTAAATACTCGCCCATCCGCAAAGGTTCTCACCGTCTCATTTGCCAGGCTACGCGACTCGGCCACCGTTTGGACAAATTGAGAATAGCTGATGTCGATCAACTCTTGGAGAATATTTTTTCGGGATCGGTCAGTTCGCGATCGAACGCCAGAATATCTTTGTAGGGGCCCGACTTGATCACCTTAAAGGAAACACCCACTTTCTCCAACAAGCGTTCTAAATTGTTACCGCGCAAAATTACCCCAATGCTGCCCGTGATCGTCCCCGGATTGGCCACAATATGTTGAGCGCCCATACCGATGTAGACTCCGCCAGAGGCAGAAATATTGCCAAAACTGGCGATGATTTTGACCTTTTCTTGCAGTTTTCTCAGGGCGCTATAAATCTCCTGCGAGTCGCCCACCGTCCCCCCAGGGCTGTCAATTCTCAGCAGCAGCGCCGGAAACTTGCGTTCTTCAATGGTTTTCAACGCTTCTAACACACGCTTACGGGTTGCCCCCGCGATCGCACCATTAATTTCAATTCGAGCAATCTGTTTACGAAATCGGGGCTTAAAGAGCCGAAGCATAGGACTTTGAACGTGTAATGTGGACGACGTAATGTGGACGACACAATCTCTAGTGTGCCTCATTTAGGGAGGATGGGGGCAATCTCAGCCCTGCGATCGTGGCAGTCGTTACTTCACATAAATACATAATTAAATAGAATGAATGAATAAGTCCTCCCCAGAGAATCCTATGCATCTCAAGCTCACTGAATCTCGACTCCCCTTTGCACCGCTTCTGCTAATTGCGCCGTTTTTTCTCTGGGGAACAGCAATGGTAGCCATGAAAGGGGTGATTCCCCACACGACCCCATTTTTTATGGCGGGGACGCGCTTGCTGCCTGCGGGAATGCTGGTGCTGGGGGCAGCGATCGCCATGAACCGACCCCAACCCAAAGGATGGGCCGCCTGGCTTTGGATCACGCTGTTTGCGATCGTAGATGGGGCACTCTTTCAGGGCTTTCTTGCCCAAGGACTAGTCAGAACTGGGGCTGGGCTGGGGTCTGTGATGATCGACTCTCAACCGCTTGCTGTCGCCCTGATGGCGCTCTGGCTATTTGGCGAAACCATTGGGCTGTGGGGCTGGCTGGGGTTAGGCTTGGGGGTGTTAGGCATCAGTTTACTGGGGTTGCCAGAAGCCTGGATTTTGTCGGCGGTGCAATCGATCGCGGGTGGACAATGGGCGATCGGCGAATTCTCCTTCTCTAGCTTTGTCAGCAGCTTGTTTGACAACGGGCAATGGTTGATGTTGTTGGCGGCCTTATCGATGGCCCTGGGGACGGTGCTAGTGCGGTATGTGTGTCGCCATGCCGACCCCGTGAGTGCGACGGGGTGGCACATGGTGCTGGGTGGCGTGCCGCTATTTTTGCTGTCGGGGCAGCTAGAGTCAGATCAGTGGGCGCATCTCACCCTAGATAATTGGATGGCTCTAGCCTACGCAACGATTTTTGGCAGCGCGATCGCCTACGGGTTGTTTTTCTATTTTGCGGCCAGTGGCAGCTTGACCAGTCTGAGTTCTCTCACCTTTCTCACCCCTGTGTTTGCCCTGCTGTTTGGCAACTTGTTTTTGTCAGAAACCCTGACTCCGATGCAGTGGTTTGGGGTGGCTCTGACGCTGGTGAGCATTTATTTAATCAATCAGCGTGATGTTTTGAGCCAGAAGTTAAAGAAACCGATCGCAGAAATGGTTTCTCCGGATCAATTCGAGGCACTTCAGAATAACGCTGTATTACCGCAGTCAGACCCAGCGATCGAGCGTTCTACGACGATTTCTTCGGTTGCTCAGGTGGAAGGAATCAGAGACGAAGGATGAAGGGTGTCCTTGGGCACGCTTCGGCAGAGGGAAGAGTCAATTTAGAAAACTCTGACATCGGTACTTATCGTTTCTTTATATTCCTGTAGGGGTGTAGCACATTTAGGGGCACTATAGTGATCAGGCGGTTAGGATTGAGCTATCTAAAAGTTCCCCCCGTATCAACCATTTGTTAATACGCTACTCTTACACCCCTCTTGGGTTAGCTTATGATCTCCCGTTGCCCCCTCCTACTAATCTTTTGCGTTGCCTGCATCGGAGTATTGCCCCGGCAAGTTGCCAGTTTTGCAGATGAATCGGCGAACAAACCTTCGTCTCTAGGGGGCGCTGTAGCCAAAGCAGCGCCTCAAGCTGCTCAAATTGCCCAAGTTCCCGCAGGTCTGGCGATCGGCGCGCAAGGAACTCAGGTGACAGAATTGCAAAAAAACCTGAAACTGTTGGGCTACTTTGAGGGTGAAGTGACTGGAGTGTACGAAGAGAGCACCGTTGAAGCTGTCAGCCAGTTTCAAAAGGCAACGAGTTTGCCAGGTGCAACACAAATTGCCCAGGCGGGCGAAGCTCCGCGATCGACGCAAAAATCGCAGCAAAATTCCTGGGTGTTGCCTGGTGTGGTGGGTGGGTCGCTGCTGATGGCAAGTCTGTTGGGGGCGCTGGTGCTGAGAGGGCGAAAGGCGGCTGTTTTGGCTCCGGAGGGGGATGGGTCGATCGTAGAATTTCGGTCTCGCCCTGAGCAGCCACCTGGTGAATCTTTGCCCCTACCAGAAACAGCACGACGAGAAAATGGCAGAGTTTCCGTCTCCACCTCCGAAGACCTGAGTGATGGGATGGCGGTAGAAGGAAAAGCAAAAGGAAAAGCTGGCTTTAACGGCCATAGTCATTCTACGATCGCGATTTCAGAAAACCCTTCTCCCCAGGTAGAATCCGCTTTGAGCCATATTGCAGAATCCCCCAAAGTTCCTGAAACGACCAAAATTTCGGAAACCACTCGCCTGGCGAAAATTAACATCGTTGATGAATTAATTCGCGATCTGCGAACTCCCGATCCCGTCAAGCGTCAGAAGGTTATTTGGGAGTTGGGGCAACGGGGAGATACTCGCGCAGTGCAGCCAATGGTCGATCTGATGGTCGATTCTGACTCAAAGCAACGGAGCTTAATTCTCTCTGCTCTGTCAGAAATTGGCACTCGAACACTCAAGCCGCTCAGTCGGGCGCTCGCAATTTCCCTACAAGACGAGAGCGCTGACGTTCGTAAAAACGCGATTCGCGACCTGACCCGTGTGTATGACATGGTGGCCCAGATCAGTCACCTTCTACACAAAGCCACCGACGACCCTGACCAAGATGTGCAGGAGACCGCACGGTGGGCCCTGGGTCAGTTGAATCGAATTCGCACTGCCCCAGGCGTAGATAACTTGCCTGCGTTGAAAAATTCAGTTAGCTCGCCGGAGAGTTTGCCTTAGATAGGGTAGGACTTACGCACTTAAAGCCTGAACCTCTGATCCCCCCTAGCCCCCCTTAAAAAAGCTTGTCATTACCAACAAGTCTTGAAAGCGCCACTAGAA
The DNA here is from genome assembly GCA_012034655.1 of Leptolyngbyaceae cyanobacterium CSU_1_3. Taxonomy (GTDB): domain Bacteria; phylum Cyanobacteriota; class Cyanobacteriia; order Leptolyngbyales; family Leptolyngbyaceae; genus JAAUOZ01. The sequence continues at coordinate 13,145 of JAAUOZ010000120.1, forward strand.
GAGGGTTTCAGCAAGTACTCCGTTCTCAATAATCTTTGACTATTGAGAACGGGTTACGAGAAAATCAATGTTCTAGAGGGTTAAACCGCTGCTATCTTTTTCTACGAAAAAGATGTTGATAATGACAAGATAAAAAAGGGGAATGTTGAAAGCTCCCTTTTTAAGGCTTGTCATTATCAACATCTCCTAGATCTCTTACTACATAAGGACTCTGAACGCCTTCTTCATTCTCAACAGCAATTCACTATTGAGAAAAATAGAAGATAACTGACGATCGAACGGGGCTTCAGAATTTACCTTTTGAGGAAATTACCCTCCCTTGAAAGATGTTGATAATGACAAGAATTGGGAACAGGGTTGGGGCACTCAGAGTTTTCTCAGTTAACAAGGAAGGGTTGGTTTTTGCCATCAACTAGAAAATAATTGGACGACTTTTGAAGCCCTGATTGGGTGCATAGTATCAAAATCCAGCTTTTTATTATTCAACAGTTCGGACAGTTTTTGGGAGAGAGGCTGAAACCCTTGATTTCTCATTCGCTGATCACCCTAGAGAAAGGCTGAAATTCCTATTCTGTCGTTGGTAATCGAAAATTGTCCGGAGTATTGATTATTTCAACAATGGCAAAAAATTCAGCGTTGCTGAATCGGTGTATGAATTGTCAATTTTCATGTTGACGGGCAGTGCGATTTGCGAACCACTTCTGCAAAATTCATACCTTCAATAAGCAACGCCAAAAATTCTAGTCCTGGCAAGGATGGGGAAATATCTTAGTAAGGACGTTCTCCATTAAAGTTGCCGGGAGGACTGTAATTGCACACTAGGAGCTTTCCATAACTTCTGTGTGGTGCTACTCCGCAACCTATATCAGTTGAATTTTTCCAAACAACTTGTGTGTAATGACCACATACCTTACCAGAGCGACAACTGTTTGTCGCATAATCATAGTCGCCACCCTCACGTCCCCACCCGTTCACCATTTCAGTTACGGAGCCACCACCAGCCATGTTTTCGCCAGCACCACTAAAACCACCAGGACGATGCTGGAGTTCGATAGGCCCTTCTTGGGCTTTTGGGTTGTTTGCCCACTCTTGAGCCTGATCGGCTAGTTTTTTTGACCAACGGAGCGGGGGGACGTTTACCTGTGCACGCCACTGGTTGTGTGCATCCAATATTTCCTCTTGTTCTTTAGTTAGCTTGGATGGTTCGCTAGAAAGCGATAGGGCATCCCTAAACTTTTCAATTAAAGGCGCAAGTTCTTTTGACCAGTTTGCCTTGTCCAAAAAAGTTTGAACCGAAGGCGATTTTGCAATCTCAGCAGAATTAATTGTCTGGATATCACCACCGCTAGTGGAATTAATGTATCGACTACCTGCCTTCACCTTCCCAATGGAGCTTACTTCGATAGATCCAACTAGTACATCTACTGCAAGATCACCATCAAAATCATTAACGTATACCAAGGTTAGATCTTCAGTACGAGAAATTGTAAACTACTCCAGGATTTGAAACACCATTAGCAAGTCTTCCTTTATCCTTAGCTATTAGAAAGTTTCCGGTATTGCTTTCTTTGTACAGGTTGCTTCTTATCGTAATTTGTTTACACGCATCCTTCCCTCCACCCACTTTCTCTAATCCCCAACCGATTACGCCAACACCCTCATCGTGGCAAGGGAAAGTATATTTTGTTGGACGATCGCCAATGCCAGCCTGCACTATAGAACCCATTTGACATTTTTTCCCGCGATACTTGACTTTGAAGTAAGCCGTTACTCAACGACTAGTGTTGGAGCCTGCTTAGCAAAACCGTTTTTTGTCAGAAAATGGAGAAATCCACCTAGCTGTAAGGCTTTTGACTCCAGGATTAGATCTCAAATGGGTTCTATAGAATTTATTGCTAAGGTCGTCGCTATGAAATGGCTTCTCGTTTGGGTTTTGGGTTGGGTCATTCTCGTGGGGCTGGGTGATTCTGCGATCGCCCTCCCCGGTTCGTCGGTTGACCTGTCTACGCAACCCCTGATAGAAGTGAGCGTCAGCCTGGGCAACACCGCCGAGGAACTGAAATTTGTGCCCGATCTGTTTGAATTTCAGACAGGCAAGCGCTACAAACTCAGCCTGACCAATCCCAGTCCCCAAAAGCACTACTTCACCGCGAAGGACTTTGCCGATGCCATCTGGACGCAAAAAGTCGAAGCTGGCAACGTGGAAGTTAAAGGCGCTATTCACGAATTAGAACTCAAGCCAGGTGCAAAGGCAGATTGGATTTTTGTGCCGATCAAGCCAGGCGACTATGAACTGCACTGCACCATCGCCGGACACACCGAAGCAGGAATGAAGGGCACGATCGCAATTCCTGCACCTCGCTAACGGCTATACCCGCGACAGAAATTAAGCTACCTTAGAGATCTATTTAAGCTTTGGATAAGCCGCCCGCTCTAACTTTCTGAAACCTGACAAACTTCCATGAATATTCTCAGCAATTTAATTCCTCAGTCCACACCCAAAAAGCGAAAAGGGATCGAAATCAAATCCGCCCGCGAAATCGAGATTATGCGGCAGGCCTCCACGATCGTCGCCACCGTCCTCCAAGAAATTTCGGAAATGGTTGAGCCAGGGATGACCACGGCTGATCTCGATGCTCACGCTGAGAAACGCATTCGAGAAATGGGCGCAACCCCAAGCTTCAAGGGCTATCACGGCTTTCCGGCTTCTATTTGCTCTAGCATTAACCAAGAAGTAGTACATGGCATTCCTAGCCGTAAAAAAGTCATTCGCGCGGTGATGTGCTTAAGGTAGACACAGGTGCTTTTTTTGAAGGATTTCATGGCGATTCTTGTATTACGATCGCCGTCAAAGAAGTAACTCCCGATGCGGCAAAACTCATTCACGTTGCCGAACAAGCTCTTTATAAAGGAATCGAGCAAGTGCGAGCGGGGGCATTCTTGCTAGACCTGGCAGGAGCCATTCAAGATTACGTCGAGGCAAGTGGCTTCAAAATCGTTGAAGATTTCACAGGGCACGGAGTCGGGCGCAATCTACACGAAGAACCTTCTGTTTTCAATTTCCGTACCCATCAGATGCCCAACGTCAAACTTCGAGCAGGTATGACTCTTGCCATTGAGCCGATCGTCAACGCTGGCTCCAAAAACACAAGAATTTTGCCCGATCGTTGGACGGCTGTCACTGTAGACAATACCCTCTCTGCCCAGTTTGAGCACACCGTTTTGGTGACAGAAACCGGCTACGAAATCTTGACCGATCGTACCAAAATACTCGCAGATAGATAACTCACTCACCCCAAGGGCATGACCGTGCTATGCCCCTACCAGACTTCATCCTGAGCACTATCCCTCGTGCCTTCTCCAACCATGATTCGCCGAACTTAACATCTAAGGAGCGTGGATTCAATCATTCCGTCCACTGCAAGGTTGTCTTGCCCTCACCCCAGCCCTCTCCCAATCTGGGAGAGGAGCAAGAGTTCGGTTTCCCTGCTCCCAAGTTGGGAGCAGGAGTTAGGGGATGAGGGCGAAAATCTTGGCATTCATCAATCCACATTCCCTAGCATTCAACCCCTTGAGGCGCAATCGTAGCTATACTGCGTCAGCCTATAGATTTTGGTTTAGAAGGGGTGTGGGGGCTGCGCCCCCAGCCAGGGGTGGAACCCC
>JAAUOZ010000121.1 GCA_012034655.1 Leptolyngbyaceae cyanobacterium CSU_1_3
CCCGCGCCAACCCTGCCCAGCGAATAAACGACGTAATCAAAATAATCAACAAAAATCTTTGCCCGCTCGATAGCCCCACAGGCAGCACCGCCGCCAACGCGATCAACAGATAAATGTCTGGGATCGTCATCAACACCTCCACCAGGCGCATCAGCACACTATCGATCGCACCTCCAAAGTAGCCAGAAATCCCACCGACCAGCATTCCCATCGGAAACGACAGAGCGATGCCAATCAGCCCAATGCTCAGGCTAATTCTTCCACCATGGACAAGACGACTAAACTGATCTCGCGCTTGCTCATCCGTTCCGAGCAGATTAAACTTTGCTCCGCCATCCGTACCAAACAGGTGCAGATTTCCGGGAATCCCTGAAAATAGCTCAACTTCCTCAAACTTCGGCTCACTCAACGAAAAGCGAGTCGGCAACGGCAATTTCACCTGAAAAGCCCGATACTCATCGCCCTTGACAAACAGACGTAACGCAGAGGGTTTAGCCCGATCGACCTTCAGCGCCCGATCGCCCGTTTCCAAATTCACCGCTCCCTGCGTCGTCGGATAAACATGAGGCCCAATAAACCGCCCGCTCTGATCAGCCCAATAAACCTGAGTCGGCGGCAACAGTGCCCCATCGATCTGCGAGGCATAAGGATCATAGGGCGCTACAAATTCGGCTGCGATCACTGCGATATAAAACACCATCAGCAGCAGGGCCCCGAACTTAGCGAGGGAGTTTTTCTTGAGGCGTTGCCACCAGTCCATAGTGTGTAAGATGTGGGGTTAGATGGACTATCTTACTGCTCTCGACTCGAAAGGACAACGCGATCGTCCTCCTCCGACTCAACCGAGAGAATAGGCTCCAGAATACTGTTTTCGACCGCTTCAGAAAAGATGGAGCCATTTTGAGGCGGCAAACTAGGATTCATAATGATCTCCACGATCGTCTTAATCACGCTCGTCAGCGGAATAGCCAAAATCACGCCCAGCAGCCCCGCAACCCTAGCCCCAACCAGCAGCGAGGTGAGAATAATCACCGGACTCAGCCCCGTCAGGTTGCCCAAAATGCGCGGCGCAATCAGATTGTCTTTGACTTGCTGAAGGGCGATCGCCACTCCCAACGCCTCCAGCGCCAGCCACCAATCAATAAAAGCAATCACAATGCACACCGTCGCAATGCCCAAACTCGCCCCAATAAATGGAATCACTTCCATCACGCCAATAAAAACGGCAAACACCAAAAAGAACGGAACCTTGAGCCACCAAAACGCCAACGATAGGGTGACAGCCATAAACAACCCCAGCAAAAGCTGCCCAGAGGCAAATCGCTGCAAACTATCTCTCAGAGAAGCCGTCAACTGTTCTTGAATGGGGGCAGAAAAAATTCCCGTCAGCCCCCGCCAAAGCTTTTCGCCATCCAGCAGTAAATAGAACGACAGCACCAAAATCAGAATAAAATCTAGCACCCAGTTAAACGTGCCCAACACCAGACCAATGCCCGTAGAGGCGATCGTTCTCGCTTGCCCCTGCACCTGCGCCGAAAACTGCTGCTCAAAAAATGACAGATCAAACCCCAAATGGCGCGTCTGACTCCACACCTGTAGCTCGTTGAGTTGCTGCTGCCCCGAATCAATTAACCCTGGCAAATTCGTCACCAACTGCTGCGCCTGACTAAAAATCGGCGGAGCGATCGTCAAGCCCGCCAGTGCCAACACCAGACCCGCCACCAGGTAGACCACCGCCGCTGCCAGCCCACGCGGCAAAACAGGACGCAGACGATCGACCGCATAGTTCAGCACAAACGCAATCAAGCTAGCCGTCACCAGCACACTGATCAGTTCACCAAAATAAGTCAAGGCATTGAGAGTCAACCAACCTGTCACCAAAATCAGCAGCCAGGTGATCAAAAACTGTTGAATAGGAGAGAAAAAGCGATCCATTGATCCATTGGGGGCAAGGGGCACTTGGGTGATCCTAGGTTATTCGTCTGGCTTTTCGTGTTCGACGACAAACACATTGGAGTATAGATTAGCAATAATCTGCTTGCCCTGCTGCGTGAGCGAAAGATAATAGAGCGCATCTTTGACGTAGGGATAGACCCCATGCCAATAAAACTTAGGATAGTTGCGGCGTAGATCCCCAGGATGGCGATATCCCAGAGCCTTATTCACCCCAGTTTCTTCAAACTCATAATACAGAGCGCTAATTTTCTTCAGATAGCGAGGGTCGCTGAGTTGCCCAATCAGATCCGAGGCACGAATCAAGCCAGGGTAGTTCACCGTATCTTGATGGTCTTCGGCAGCAGGAACCGGAAACCGAGTCAACTCAATATTACGTTTGACCAACTCCGCATCGATCAGCTTGTGCCCCCCAAACCGCTCATCAATAAAAAGCTTGGCCCGATCGACATGGTAAGGAGTCAGAGCAGCATCCGACGCACCAGGCGGCAGCGCCACCATTTTCCCATCCCGTCCCGTCGCATACATCCCTCCCTGATCTTGCCGACACACCCCCTTGACATAGCCAATATCGTGGCAAACCAGGGAAATAATAAAGTGCAGCCAATCTTCGCAGGAGACCCCCCCCTCCCGAATATGCCGACCTCGCAGCAATTCTTGCCCGACGAGCGTCACCAAAATAGAGTGTTCGACGTTGTGGTAGAGCGCATCGCTGTTGGCGATATTCTCCATCGCCATCGAGCCGACCCAGCCGATAATGTCTTCATAGTCAGACTTCCAGCCGCCATAGGTGCGTCGATAGCCATCCTTAAGCTTGTCAACAAAGTCATCAATTAAAAGTTCTGTGGCATTAAACATGGCGGGGCGCTCACTCGTCGCTGGATCACGACGATCGGGTTTCTACAGATCCTAGTCTTCCCTCTATTTTGCAAACTTCCGCTCGTTTTTGGCAGAGGCTCCACTTTGATTTTCGCAACCTCGGCCTCTTGCCTGTATAATGGCTGTATACAAAGCGCGGGTATAGTTTAGTGGCAAAATGAATGCTTCCCAAGCATTAGTTGCGAGTTCGATTCTCGCTACCCGCTTAGATTTTTGCAGACTTGAGAGTTAAATAGTCTCAGGGGCTTTCAGTTTATTTAAGCTTACAGAAGACGCTGTTGCATGAATAGGGGTTGCGGAAGGGTGACGTGATCAGTTTGAAGCACCACCCCCAAATTTTCACAAGCAATAATCGGCGTTGCTGAATCGCAGTATGAATGGGAACGGAGTTTCATTCACATAACTCTCATCTCATAAGTTAGGAAAGCAGAATTATTTATAAAATGCATTTCGACTGCGCTCAATGCTCAAAACCTCTCCTCAAAATCTCTCCTATAAGGAGGGTTGAGCGCAGTCGAAACCCAAGGAAAATTGACCAGAATCGCGATCGTTTTTGGTAGAGTAGCGAAAACCAGATGGCCGATTATGAGCGAACCCCTTTTCAGTGTCGAAAATTTGCACGTTGCCTATCATAAAGGGCAAAGGAATGTTGTGGATGGTGTTTCCTTTGAGGTGCGAGCAGGCGATCGACTCGGATTGGTAGGTGAATCTGGCTGTGGTAAATCTACCCTGGGGCGGGCAGCCATGCGATTATTGTCTGATGATGCCCAGGTCGGCGGACAGGTAAAGTTTCAAGGACGATCTGTGTTTGACCTGTCGCCCTCAGAGTTACGGCGCTTTCGAGGGGAAGCCGTGGCGCTGATTTTTCAAGACCCGATGACTCGACTTGATCCTCTGATGACGATCGGAGAGCACTGCCTCGAAACCCTGAAGGCCCACGAACCCAGCCTCTCGGCACAGCAAGCAAAACAACGGGCGATCGACACATTAAAGTCTGTGAAAATTCCTGAAAGTCGCTGGGCACAGTTTCCCCATGAGTTTAGCGGTGGAATGCGGCAACGAGTGGCGATCGCCCTGGCGCTGTTGCTCAATCCCAGGTTAATGGTGGCAGACGAACCGACCACCAGTTTAGATGTCACCGTTTCTGCCCAAATCCTACAAGAACTGACCCGTCTGTGCACTGAACGCGAGATGGGGCTGATTCTGATTTCCCACGATCTAGCAATGGTCGCAGAGTATTGCGATCGCATCGCGGTGATGTATGACGGCAAAATTGTGGAAACCGGAACCACGCAGTCGGTGTTTCAAAATCCGCAGCACGAATATACACGATCGCTGATCGGGGCGGCACTGCACTTGCAGAAAAAAACTGACACCAGACGAGAAGCCCACCTACCTGATGGTGAACCTGTGAGTTCAGATACTGTGCCAATTCTGCGGTTGCGAAATCTCAGACAACACTTTGCCCTAGAGCGGAACTGGATGGCTCAATGGTTCGATCGTAGCGATCAGACAATTCGAGCGGTGGATGATATTAACCTAGAACTGTCTACCGGAGAGATATTGGGACTGGTGGGGGAATCGGGGTGCGGCAAAAGTACGTTGTCTCGAACCATTTTGCAGTTGTTGCATCCTACATCCGGAGAGGTAGAGTTTTGGTCAAGACTTGACCCGCCTCGATCGTCAGCAGCTTCGCCAGCAGCGTCGTCAGATTCAGATGGTGTTTCAAGATCCTCACGCTTGCCTCAATCCACGAATGACGATCGGGCAAAATGTGTCAGATCCCTTGTTCATCCATCGGTTGGCTTTGCCAGACGCAGCCAAACAGCAGGTTGAATGGATGCTGAAACGGGTGGGACTGCCGCCTGAGGAGTTTTACCATCGCTATCCGAGTGAGCTTTCTGGTGGGCAGCAGCAGCGCGTGGCGATCGCCCGTGCTTTGATCACGCGCCCCAAGCTTGTGATCTGTGATGAGCCAGTGAGTATGTTAGATGCAACGGTGCAAACTCAAGTATTGCAACTGATGCAGGAATTAAAGGCAGAATTTGATCTCACATACTTGTTTATTACCCATGACCTGTGGGTGGCACGGTTTTTCTGCGATCGAATTGCAGTGATGAATGCCGGAAAAATTGTCGAACTCGGTGACACACAAACCATTTTTAGCAATCCGCAGCATCCTTATACCAAGACGTTGCTGGGGGCGGCTCCGTTGTTGAGTCGCATGACAGGCTAATTTGGCAGTCAAAATGCTGGAGGAAGGTTAGAATGCTTGCGGAGTGATGCGTCTGCTCTCATTTTTTGCTGGCTAAATAAATGCACCTATGGCAAACTCTGACTCGAAACCGGATGTTTTGGAGCAACTTGTAGAAAAGCTTCTTGCTCGCAGTGTGATTTTGCTGGGAATTGTTTTTGTGGTGATGCAGGTTCAGGGACAACAGCTTCCGTTCTGGCTAGGAGACTCTCCACCAGGGGCTAAGGCTCCGTTGGCGATGCGGGGTGGCGATCCTTACATTCGTGCTCTAATGCGAACGATTTCTGCCAGCGAGTCGAATGTTCGCAGTCCTTATACAGTGATTTATGGCGGCGATCGCATTCGTGATTTGAGTCAACACCCCGATCGCTGTGTGACGATCGTGGCGGGCCCCAACACAGGCAATTGCACGACTGCTGCTGGACGTTATCAGTTCATCACAACAACCTGGATAGAGCAAGCCCAGCGCTATCACCCTGCCCCACCGGGCATGTTTTTTTGGCAGAAATATAGCTTCGAGCCTGCCTACCAAGATGAAGTAGTTTACCGTTGGTTGAACGACCCGCAGGCTTGGGGGGTTGACCTGCGCCAATTGTTGAAGAAAGGGCAGATCAACACGGTTTTGGCGCAACTGTCTCCAACTTGGACAAGCTTAGGCTTTGGAATTGAGGACAACGCAAATACGGCTGAGTTGCCAAGTATCTATCGACAAATGCTAAAGGAAGAGTTGGGGCAAACGTCACGGTTGCCCTAGTAGACAGCCCTCTTCATCAGCATCTTGAGGAGGGATGAGGAAGAAGCGTTGCTGAATGAGGGGATGATTTTCTGGGTAGTCATGCCCCCGTCCTTACCCTCTTCCTGCGTTTCGGGCAACCACAGGGGGATTGCCCTACATTCAATCATTCATAAATAACAACAGTTCGGACAGTTTTTGGGAAAGAGGCTGAAACCCTTGATTTTTCATTCGCTGATCACCCTAGAGAAAGGCTGAAATTCCTATTCTGTCGTTGGCGATCGAAAACTGTCCGGAGTATTGAAATAAAGTAGAACATTAGGATTGAGTACGATCGACGTGAGTCATTATTGAGGAATGGTCAAGGTTCCGTCGCCGACGAATAAAGGGACGGGAGAGGCGGTGTCTGGGTAAGCTGCGATGCTGTAGGCATATTGCCCAATAGATAAGGGCTGTTGCGCTTTGAAAACAACAGTGACTTTGGCTTTGGGCGGCATCGGCGAATTAAACTCTACCCAAATCGTTCCTGTTTCGTCAATCAATGCCTCTTTAATGCCGATCGATTCTAGGGTGTCGTAGTCACCCACGAATGCACTCGTGCGTTGCAAGTTGAGATACATCGGAACGATCGCGTTATTGCGATCGGGTTGAGTCAGCGAGAAAGATAACCTTGCAAAGCGTTCTGCCTTTTCTGGGAGTGTCATCGTAAAGGAATAGGTGTTCTCATTGCTCACGGTTGCCCGGCTTGGCTTGAGCGACACTAGAGTTGCATTGCGGGTGTAATTCCTCCTAGATGCGGCTGATGCATTGATTGGCAGGCTGCCATCAGCCGCAGTAACAGTGGTTGCACCCAACAGGATAGTGACGATCGCGCCCCTCAGAACCTTTTGAATCTGACCCATTCTGACCTCTTCAAAGATTTGATTTTGCAAGTTTTCAGATGCAACCTGTCCCATAATAGCGATCGTGTTTGCATTGTGAGCAGGGAGTTCGCAGGCATTCTTTCTCACAAAACCTCTCACGCTCACAAGTTATTCAGGCCCGCTATATTTTGAATAACTGAGTGCTGAAGATTGATTGCATAACTCAGCACTCAGTCTGCTTCTATTTGCCCAAGATGCTAGACAAACTGAATAATGTTTTTGTTGAAGTTGATGCGATTTTCTCCGGTGGGGAAGCCGGCTCTATTGTCGCCATCACCATTGACATTGGTGTGCAGGTTGGCGTAGAGATCGCCTGCTAAGAATGCAGCTTGCTCGGTGGGAGTCAGTTCAAACTCGCCCGAAACTTTGCCTGACTTGGCATCCGTAGGGGTATTGGTTAAGAAGCGAACAACCGTCGCATCCGCAAAGTTTCCACGAGCATCTCCAGCCGGGCTAAAGTGCAGGTGCGTGCCAGAAAGGGGGTTGCCTTCTACATCTTTGGGCACTTTCAAGAAGCCATTGATCAAAGATACTGGATCGGAGCCGTTGAGAATTTTGGCATTAGGATCAATGGTTTTCTCACCCTGGCTAAAGAGGGGAAAGGCATCAAAATCTTTATAACTGCCGTTGATCTTTAGCACTCCGTCCTTTAACTCAGTGTTCAGTTCGGAGGTTCCGGGGCTGTCGGTGGCAAAGGGGAATTCGGCGGGGCCGCTTCCTTTTGCGGTGACAGTCTTGAAGCCGTCATTGCCCACATAGAGGAAGTCATCTCCTTGCCGCCGATGAGACGATCGTGTCCCTGAGTGCCCGTGATTTGCCATTTCCTCGCTGTGACTTGAAGCCTGCTTGTTCGAGGTTTCTGAGGCTGGCGCTTGCCTCGCTACTATTTCTAGCGAAGTTTTTCTCAGAGAGGTCACTAGCCTTCACAAATGGAAGGGTTGCCAGAATGTGTTCTGTCTTTTTGTCAATGATCAGGGCGTTGTTTACTGAGTCAAGGGGTTGCTCCAGTCCTCCTTTACCGGGGTTTTTGCCCTGCGCGATGATGATGTTTTTGGGGTTGAGTCCTGACAGAACGAAGCGATCGTTGGCGGCATCAAAGTCCAATACTCGGTTGGTGGTTTCCCGTCCCAAGATTACAGTGTCTTTGCCTGTACCAGTGGTGATCGTGTTCAAGCCGCCGCCAGTTCCACGAATCACGTCACTGTCGCCCGATCCGATCACAACGTTGTTGCCTCCTCTGGGGTTTAAGTAGTCACCTTTGGAGCCAAGGTTGTCGCGAAATGAAGTCTCACGAACCACTTTTTTGAAATCGAGACCTCTTGCAGAGGCTACTTGATCCAATTCAACATGAAGTTGGAAATTGCCTACATTGGGTTTGTGGTCGTGATCGTCGGGTAGAGATGTGAGAGTTTGCTGCTCGTCGGGTGCGAGTGCCTGATTGAGCGATTTTTCTAGGTTAGCGGCTTCTACAGAAGCGCCTTTGGAAGGGATAGCAAGGTCAGCATCGGGGCTGAGTGTAGGAGTGAGTGCAGCAGCTTGGTTCTGTTGAGCATTCTTATTGTCAAAGGCTTCCATAGTGGCTCCTGAGAAATTATACAAAGGGATAGAAGGCAAAGATGAGGCTGCTTTCATCAATGCATATAGAGTGTTTAGCCTTCGATCGTTGCCGTCTAAACATCGCTACTGAGAACAACAGATAGATTAATTCTGATTACTAGCGTGTATGAAGATAAGAATTGTAGCGTTTCTCAATTTTTCAACTGATTGAACAGTAATGGAAATACACCCTTCACACTGAGTAATCTTTGAGAATTAAATCAATCCCTTGCTCTAGTAGAGACTTTTTCTGACAGCGATCTGTTAAGCAGGGAATCAGCAACGATGAACAGTGTTAGAGATTTTAGGAATGGTAGAGAAGTTAATGCAGCTAACGTCTCTACCGAAAAACTTTGTCGAACTCAGAGCGCTAGAAGCTTTAGGAAGCGAAGTTCTGAGTTCTTTGTAGTTACATCATTGCTCTGGGTCTACTATAACAAACTTTGATCGAATAGCAACCCTATTGATCATCTATTTTATTAATTAGAACTAGCTTTTTATAAGTTCTAATTAATAAAATAGAGATGAATGTTGCTGAATCAGACATAATTGGATGGAGGGCAATCTCCCTGTGGTTGCCTAGAAGCTCAGGGTAGAAGGGCGCTACCCCTACCGTAGATTTTCTATTACACCATTAGCAACGCCCAGAATTAATTAGTAGACAGAGCTTGAGGAGGAAGTAGTATTGCAATCAATTTCTACCAGATGTTCACCTATTTCTTGAGATCTAGGCGCGATCGCTGGGTTTAGTATAAGCAGCCCAGCCCCAAGGATGCCCACAAGTACACACACTGCCAGTAGCACTTTTTGCATAGTCATTGCCCTATTAGCGAACAGATTTAATTCCATCAAACGCCTTTGTAATTTCTTCGGTGACATAGCTGATAGGGGCACGTTGGCGCACTTTGATCAAAGTAGTAATTGTCATGCCCGGTGTGAGGGTAAATCGCTGCGATCGTCGATCGAGAAACTGACGATCGAGCCGCACCTCAACTGGAAAAACAGTCGCCTGAGGAGCCTGCTGATTAATTGGTACTGCTTCGCTCCCCACTTTCACAATTACCCCCTTCATCGCGCCAAACTCGGTAAACGGATAGGCATCCACTCTGACATCTACAGGCAGCCCCACTCGAACATTTGCAATGTCAGCGTTGGCCACCTGAATTCGCGCTGTCAGCGATTCATTGGGCACGACTTGCAGCAGGGTTTGTCCGGGTTGAGTCACCGCCCCCGGAAGCTTTGACCCCAACTCAAACACCACCCCATCCGCAGGAGACCGCAATCCCTGATTTTTGAGATCAAGCTGCACTTGATTTAATTGCGAGTTGACCTCGATCATCTGACGCTGATTGTCTTTGATGATGGTGTCAAACTTAGTGTCTAATTCTGCTAATTGTTTTTGCAAATCCTGTTGGGTTTCGTTCAGCAGTTTGCCATCTTCAACCCTGCTTTGCATCTGACCAATTTCTACCTGTTCTCTTTGCAACCGACTTTGGGTCAGTTGTTTCTGCAAATCGCCCACGCTCACCTCTCGCTGCAAGAGCGTCACACGAGAAATTGCACCCTGATCGACAAGGGGACGCAATCTTGATAACAGTTCTTGTTCTCGTTGGAGTTGAAACCGAGTTTGAGTGATTTGAGCTTCAGCTTCGGCAATTTTGGCTTGCAGACCCGACTTTTGTAGCTGGCTGAGCGATCGCCGATCGCGCAATTGTTTTTGATATAAAGCATACCGCTGCAATTGCTCTGGAGAAAGGCTACTAGCGTTTTCGGTGAGTTGAGCTACCAATAGTAAGCGAGTTTGCACTTGGCTCATCAATTCGGGTGAAATCTCAATTTTGCTTTTTCCCAAAGCCCGCAGTGGTTTGCCCTGCTGGGCAATTCTCAGAACCGCCGTTTCTTTAACAAGTCGCTGGCGCTGAAGCAGCAATTCTTGAAATCGATTGAAGAGAGCAGTACGATCGAACTGCATTAATAACTGCCCCTGTTTAACGGTTTCGCCCTCGCGCACCAAAACAGCCGTGACGACTCCTCCGGCTCTCGCCTGAACCACCTGAGACTGCGATTGTGGCTCTAGCTTGCCGCTTGCATTGACTACAACATCAACCCGCGCCAACACTGACCAACCCGCCCCCAAAGTTACTCCTAGCAAGATTACTTGCGTCAATCGCTTAGCCCAATTAGTAGTTGTGGGTAAACCTGTGGCCTTCGTTTCTAAATCATCTTCTACTTGATCTTGCAGCGATCGATAGCGTATTTGTAAAGCTGCCCAAGGAGCAAACAATCGATGACGACTCATAAATCTTCTCCTGACGAACCGCGAATAGTGGGTAGTGAATAGTGTGTAACAAGTGGATTAGCGAGAAAATTGCATTGAGGCGATTTCTAAACAAGATATGACCTTCCGACCTTTGCCCTTCGACTTCGCTCAGGGCACAAGCTGGCTGAGCAAAGTCGAAAACAGCGGGTCACTTGTTTGCTACTTATTCCTCCTTCGACTGTTGAGCATAGAGACAGTAATAAAGTTGACGACGAGCAATCAAATCTTGGTGCTTTCCTTGTTCTGCGATGATGCCAGACTGCATAAAGAGAATCCAATCTGAGCGAGCGATCGTATTCAACCGATGGGTAATAAAAAAGCAAGTGCGACCTTGAAATCGCTGCATCAAATTTGTGCAAACGCGGCGTTCGGTTTCATAATCTAAAGCACTGGTGGCTTCATCAAAAATCAAAAGCCGCGGGTTACGAATGACGACACGAGCGATCGCAATTCGCTGTCGTTGCCCGCCTGATAATGCTGAGCCGCGCTCGCCAATTTGCGTACCATAGCCATCGGGCAGTTGCATAATAAAATCATGGGCCTCAGCCACCCGTGCCGCTTCTATGACCACCTCGTCTGGTAGATTCTCAAAGAGGGCAATGTTGTCGCGAATTGTTCCTTGAAACAGAACCGCATCCTGTGAGACCACCCCTACTTGCGATCGCAGAGAATGTAAATCGACTTTGCCCACATCATAGTTATCGATCGTAATGCTGCCTTTTTGAGGAAGATACAAACGTGGTAATAGCTTCATCAAGGTACTTTTGCCAGAGCCACTCTGTCCGACAATTCCTACAAATGTGCCAGGTGCAATGTCTAACTGAATGTTTAATAGTTGAAGTTGCCCTGGCTTGAAGCCAAAACAAACCTCTTGATATTGCACTCGCCCTACGATCGGTGGAATCTGCAATTGTTGTTCTTGAGAAAGCTCCTCTTCGGCCGGGGCATCTACAATATCTGCCAACAGTTCCATTGAAAGTGAGGCTTCTTGAAACCTCTGCCAGAGGCGCGCCAAACGTAAAAGCGGACCCGTTACATATCCCGTTAAAATCCGAAAGGCAATTAACCCACCCAGCGTCAGTTCACCTTTCAACACCAGTTCTGCGCCCACCCACAACACCAGTAGACTACTCACCGTGTTGAGAAAGTTGCTGTATGAATAGAACACAGTATTAATATTTGAGGTCGTGAAGCCGCTGGTCAGGTATTGTACATAGCGATCGCGCCAGGTTGCCTCGACTAATGACTCCATATGTTGAGACTTGACTGATGCAATTCCACCCAGCACTTCAACCATATAGGACTGCACCTTTGCGCCCTGATCGGCCTTAAGGCGCAGCAGTTTTTGCTGAATTTTAGACATCAGCAACGTAGAGACAATCACAATGGGAATGGTGGCCAAAACGCATAACGTCAGGCGAGTGCTATAGAGAAACATCACGCCAATGTAGAAGATCGAAAACACGACATCCATCACCGTTGTGATGGCCGTTTCGGTCATAAATTGACGAATGTTCTCCAATTCCAACAATCGCGATGCCAACTCCCCAACGGGACGCTGCTCAAAAAACTTGAGGGGTAAGTGCAACAAATGACGCACAATCTCAACGCCTAGCTGCAAATCCATGCGATTTGTCGTGCTGATCAACATTTGCGTTCGCAAAATGGTCAACACCCCTTCGATCAGAGCAAAGGCAATCATCAACGTGCCAAATGTTGACATTGCCCCTGCATTAGAATTGATGATCACATTATCGATCACCTGTTGCACTAGCAAAGGATTGCCCAAACTCAGAAGCTGAATGACGATCGATGCCAGCAACACCTGCACCAATATACCTTTCTGCTTGATCACCATTGGCACAAACCGATGGAAACCAAACCGCTTGGTGGGGGTCGTCAAAAATCTCTCCAGAACGATCGCCCGACAGGAAGCCGTTTCTCGCTGGGAGTTGGAAGGGGTATCGATCGTGAGCCGATTAGCCAGACGATCGGGGGGCGATCGCAACAACCCGGTGCGCGGTGAACCGATCACGGCTGTGGTTGCACTCACGTCATACAATACGGCAAACACATCACCAAATGGAATCAAAGCCGGAGTTGCCAGCCGATTCATGCCGCCGCCCGTGGGCGTAAAATAAACGACCTGAGCATTTAACCCGATTGCTTCAGCAATTCGTACATATAAGTCCACGGGTTCAAATCGATCGAGATCCTGCTGCTTTAATGTTCGACGTAGCGAATCTGGACGATAGGGAACTCGCAGGCGATCGCACACCATCCCAAAACAGGCCACAATGTCCTCAATTAGTTCGGGAGATCGCGATTTCCAAATTGAATAGGATTTGTCGTCAGGTGGAGAAAGTTCGGGCGGTTTGGCAATAAAAGGATCTATAGCCGCGATGTTTGGTTGGGTAGGAGGAGCCGGTTGCAAGGTCGAGGTCAAGCAGTGGCGATCGATACCCAATAAACGTATTGGAAATCGCGAGGGGCGAGGTTGCTGTAATTGGTCAACATGGGTAATAGGCGTGCCGATCGGACTATTGACATCGCCGCCACTAACGAGCCAAATACGATCGTCCGCCAATGGAAACGACAATGCATTGGGTAATGTTGCATCCCAATGTTTGACAACGGCAAATTGCTCTTGATCAATGTATTGCGCTACTTCTGTCAAATTTAGTTCAGAAGCCGAATCTGACAGGTGAGATAGGGCGCGAGACAGGGTATCAAAGAGTTCTAATGCACTCACTTGCATGAGTGTAGGCATCAAATAGTCTAAGGCGATCGCTTCAAATTCATCGGCAGACAGTGCTAGGGTTAATACGTCACGATCAACGGTTTGAGCGGTCATCGCCGCCCGCACCGAACCTGCCCCTACGCGCCGAATTAAGCTATCCCAGCCGACGATAGTTCCGATTCCTGAAACTGCCAGCGTCGGGCTTTGCTGTGCATTAGCGCCCAAAATTCGCACACTTCCTTGCACCACACAATGAACGTCTGAGGGCAATTCTTTATCAGGATAGATTACGGCTCCTGGCGGAAAGGAACACAATCGTAACTGGGACGCGATCGTGCTCTTTAGTTTGTCAGGCAACGGTTGGAACAACCACGTTGCAAAAAAGTCTGTTAGAAACGATTGCATTCGTTCATCACTTTGCGTCATCAATGCGAATCCTCAAGCTGTGAACTTTGTTGATCAAGTTTTTGCTAAAGCCAGATCTCCAACTTCTAGATCAAGATCAGCTAAGGAGCGATCGCGGAAATAGAATGCCCGGTACAAATAAATACTCGTAGGGGCATGGTACTGCCTGCCCTTCGCGAGAGTACAGGATTGATCCACCCGTCCCTAAAGCTTTAGAGACTTAACCCAGAAGTTGAAGATCTTCTATCCCTGGCGATTATGCTGCCTGGACTGCGATCGCTCCCGGTGTATCAATCACCTTTTGCACCTGCAATTTCAGCCATTGACTATAAAGACGATCGACCACAATGGCGCGAGTTGCCTCGGTGAGCCGGGCAGCAATAAATCGCTCTAATCGTACAATCCAAAATCGATTATTGATAGGCACGGGTGGATAAACAATGCCAGTCTGTTGATTGCGAAATAAGGTAGCGAATTCGATCGACAGCTTCGATAAAGCAACTGGGCCGACCCAGCCTCCTGTCTGCCGTTCACTTCCTAATGAATGTTCTTGCGCTAATTGTGCAAACTCTACGCCATCGTCTCGAAGCTGAAAATACATCTCCTGCGCCAAAGACAAATCATCTAATTGAATCAGTGAATACTCCACCTGATCGAGATCTGGCTTGATGCGAAGAAACTCTGACTCTACCTGGTCAGCAAACTGAAGCTGCTTAAATTTTTGCAGTTGCCACTCGCGCACGATTACAGATTGAAAGTACTCCAAAGTAATGTTCTTCTGTTGACACCATTGAATTAAGAAATGGTCAAAATTGTCGGGTACTGGAGCGTCAGACCCTCCCACAAGCGCCTGAAACACCTCCTGCTTCAACAACGGAACTTCCTTAAACACTTCATCAAGCAAGAGATGCCCAACGAGTGGCTCTATCAGCTTGTATTGAACTAAAGCAGAAATAATTTGGTCGCCATCTAACAAGCGACATCCAATTTTTAGGCAGCTACTCATAATCAGTGTCCCAAGTTTTCAAACCAAGAAGCTTTTCGATTGACTGCGCTGTGTTGCCATTACTAGATTAATTGAGGGAATACACTGATCTGATTTGTAAGGCAACAGACACTTAAATTTGAGGGTATTCAGTTTCCTTGAAGTTTGCGATGGATGAACCAAAATGCAGTGATTGAAGTCTGACCTGAACCAGAGAGACACTCGATCGAGAGACATCTAATTGATACATTGACAGGCTACACCACAATTTGTCTTGTGTCTAGATTAACTAGAACCAATTCTAAATTTAGTTCTAATTAACTCTGACTGGAAGGACGATCCCTCGCTATATTCCTGCTCGTCGCTATGTCATACTCTTACTTTTCTCTATACGGGCTAAACCTGCATGAACCGGACATTATTTAATACAGTTCCTAATTAGAACAATATTTCAAATCAATCGGTTCTAATTGGCGGAATTACAGCTTTTAAGTTAAAAATATTACATTAAAATAAACCAAAACCTTTTTACTTCGGATGACGATCGTTCCAAAATTCCCGTGAAATCAGCTTTCTACCTCAAACATTTACTAGTAACTACTAGTATAAAAAAGTGAAATAAACTCAAGAAAGTTCTGAGATTATCAGGTTGGCTAAATCACTTCGCTTCTTTATCTTTGGTATAGAGCGAACTCACGATTCACAGTAAAGTTACGAGTGTATCGCCACCATCTGGTTACATCAACCGACGCAAAGATTCATCAAACTACTGTTGGGTAAGCGTTTCCACCCTTTTACTGGGTTGGTAACGCCTCCATTTCACCTTCAACTCGAATGCCTCCAGTTGCTAAATTGGGTTGGGTGAGTGTGAGTTAAATCCCAACATCAAAACTCAACGAACTCTAAGGAAATTATTCATCATGGCAACTAGTGCAGAGTCGAGCCTACAAGCAGTTTTAGCCCTGCTAAATGACGTTCATTCGGCCAACCGTGGAGTCGATGGAGTAGACTTCAACGGCATCGATCAAGCGGGGGATCTGTTTATTGGAAGCGCCGGAAACAACATTGCCAGGGGCAACCAGGGCAACGATTTGCTAATCGGCAACGACGGGAACGATTTTCTCACAGGCGGCATTGGCCACGATGCACTCTTTGGAGGCATTGGGGCAGATAACCTCAGAGGCGGCGACGGCAATGATACGATCGCGGGCGATGCGGGCGACGATCTCATCGTGGGCGACACGGGCATTGATCAATTGACTGGGGGAGAGGGGCGCGACCAGTTTGCCTATACTGGAGATGGGTTTGCTAACGGTCTTCCTGCCCTCGCTGGAGCTACGGGTCTCAATGTGCTCAACCAGCCTGATATTATCTCAGACTTTACGATCGCTGAAGATGCATTTGCATTCAACAAGTTTGATCTCAATCTCGACACCTTGACCTTTCAACAGGGGCAGTCTTCTCAACTTGCAGCAAACAGCAACTTGATTGTGTTGACCGATCCCTTTCCAGCAGCAGGGGCTGCGGCTCGTGCGATCGCCAACAATGACAACATCACCGCAGATGCAGGCGTGTTTGTTTACTTTAACTCGACGCTAGGCTTAACACGGGTAGCATACTCTCAAGATCTAGGCGATGGTGGAGATGTGAGTGTGCTTGCGAATCTAGACAACCAACGAGGCGAGGCTGGCTTGGCCAATATAGCAACCTTCACGGCAGCCAATTTTACCCTGGTTTAAGTTCGCGATCGCCTCCATTTTCTTGGGGGCATTTTTCTTGGGACATTGCTGAATCGAAGGATGACAATTAAGATCCCCGACTTCTAAGATATACTGCGTCAGCCTATAGATTTTGGTTTAGAAGGGGTGTGGGGGCTGCGCCCCCCAGCCAGGGGTTCCA
>JAAUOZ010000122.1 GCA_012034655.1 Leptolyngbyaceae cyanobacterium CSU_1_3
CTACGGTTTCAGAATTGAGCTATTTTTTCAAAGTCAGGTGTAGCGCTAACTTTGAAAATAATATCATGCTCACGGCTGAATCAGAGTTTGAGGTCTAAAATCTGCTCAAATTTTGTCCGAACCATTGCTCAAAAGACTTCCATTTTTTGCCCCTTTACATGTGAGTTTTGGGTGAGTTAGAGCTACTTGCCCCAGCCTTTGTCGGATTGTTCAAGGACGTAAGCAGCAACCGCTTCAATTTCTTCAGGTTTGAGTTTGCTCTTGAAGGCAGGCATTACCCCTTTGCCATTGGTGACTTGGGCGATGATAGCTTCTGGTGAGTCCATGCCGTATTGTTTGAGGGCTTCTTTCTTCAAGTTCTTGGGTGCGGCTACTACGTTCATGCCGCCAGAATGGCAAGCGGCACAATTCACGTTAAACACTTTGGCACCGAGAGCGGTGTCGGCGGCCAGAGCAGATTGGGTAAAGGTTGTGGTCAAGATGGCGATCGCCAGCACTACTGCACACAAAATTTTTTTCACGGTTTTCCTCTCTATCGTGGATCATCAGCCACATACTATAAGGCGGGGGATGGTAATCGTCAAAAGACCATCTGTCAAACTTTGAGAAATATGAAGTAATGGATCTAGAACACGCTTGCCCCTTGTGGTTACCGAGTCAACCAATGAGACTGAAATTCTTCCCAGCGGCGACAGACTTGCTGATAACACTCAGACAGGGCGATCGCTCTGACTCACAAACAACCACTCCCCGTCCTATGAACGATACTCTCCAGACGTGATAGCCCATTAGTAGAAAATTCTCTTGTATAGGTTGATACTTCCAACAAGGGCTACTCCAGAAGTCTCTGTACTCACCGAGTATGAATTTTCTCTAGTGAAGCGATAACTTGCGCCAGATTGAGCGATCGCCCAATGAACACTAGACGAGTTTGACGGGGTTCATCGGGTTGCCAGGGGCGATCGTAAAAGGTATCAAATCGATTGTCAACGCCTTGAATGACCAACCGCATGGCTTTCTTGGGCACGGCTACAAAGCCCTTAATCCGATAAATCTCATACTGCTGCACCAGAGATTGCAAGCGGCTAACCAACTCCGCTAGGTCAAATGTTTGGTCTAAAACGACATGAATTGAAGAAATGTCTTCATCGTGTTCGTGGTCTTCTTCCGCATCATGATGGCTGGGACGGGAGTCGAGATTGTCTTCAACGGCTGCGTTAAACCCCAGCAACAGATCGCGCCAGACATTCTAGGGCAAACGCACACGTTTCTTTACAATTTGCGGGAAGAGTTAGGAACTTGAGCCAAAATCTTGGTGAGATAGTGGTCATCCCACCCCGCCCTCAGCCGTTTCGCCCGCGTGCCGCCTTGAGCAGACTTTTCTTGGGACAATAGGTTCACTGCCAGATGGCGAATGACGGCTAAATTCTCAGCACTATAACCCCCAGTAGCACGCGATTGGTCTTCTCGAAAGCCCACATCCAGAATCCAATGCAGTTGATTCTCAATCCCCCAGTGCCCCCGGACTGCCATCGCAAAACCTGTGGCATCGAGCGATAAACTTAGCGCTGTTCACAGGTGATTTTGTCGCCAACTTGTCGCTGTGATTCGACACAACCAATCGTCGTTAACTTTGCCCAATTCTCGGCACCGAGTAGATATTCTGTGTTGCCCATGACCCAGTAGCGGCGATGTTCTTGTCGTCCATGTCCCTGCTCTTGCGTCTGGTAAAAGTCATGCTCAATGCCTCGAAAGTTCTGCTGGTGAGCATAGTCAAACAATTGCTGAACATCTTGATGGAGATCGCCCTGATTACCTTTCAGCGCCAGGACATAATCCCCTTGCTGAGCCACGATTTGAGCCGCAATTGCCGTTTGACAGCCCATCGCATCAATACTGACAATCGCACCTTTTAGATCGAGGACTCGAAACAATTCCGAAATCGCTGTAATTTCATTCGATTTCTCATCCACCTTTCGCTGTCCTAACACCAGCCGATTTTGACTCGCCCAAGCACTCACCCTGTGGATCATGCCTTGTTTCCCACCTCGGTCATAACTCCCTCGGAGCGTTTTACCATCTAAGCTAATCAGTTGTCCATCTGTGATGTTAAAAACGGCTTGTACCCAGTTCAAAAAGCATTGCTGGAGTTGTTCGGGGCAAAGTCGAGCCAACACTCGCTCAAATGTATCGTGAGATGGAATCCCGTTGGGCAGTTCCAAGAAGCTCTCCAACCATGACTGGTTGGAGATGCCGTAGTTCTCTATCTCGACCCAACCATCAGCGCCGCAAATCACCGCACAGATCGTCACCATGACCATATCTAGTAACAGATGCTCAATGCTGTGCTGGGCACGAGGGTCGTCGAGCGCACTAAAGGGTTCTTTAAGAGGAATAGTAACTACTCAGACTCCAGATTTAGATCTCTCACGCCCTGAGACACTATATGTATGATAAGTCCTGTTTTTAGCAGTTGAAAAAACGTCATTAACAATACGCCCTGTGCTGCTATTACTTCTCTTTGACCTTCGCAAAGTATCATTTGTTCTCAGGGTGCTAAACACGATGTCCATTTTATGGGCATTTCACGCCTTCAGTTAACCTCCTGAGTAGTTACCCAACTAATGTAGATTAAATCTACATTAGTTGGAATGAAAATTGTTGGTCACATTACCGGGCTGACTGTACATCAACTGGTCAATCTCCATATTCGTCAAATCTCTCCGTCCTATTTTTTAAGCAGAACGGCGCAGGGCAACTTGTTCCAACAGATGGGTTTGGAGAGCTGCTGTAGCTGAGTCCGCAATCTCTTGCCAATCTAAGTCTGTCAGTAGCCGAGAAAGAGCCGAAGTCACTTGGGATTGAGAAACAGGGGCTTCCTCGTGAGGTTTGCCTTCTAGGAGAGCCTCAAAAGATGTCATTTGGGTTGGAGAGAGCGATCGCAGCCTATGCTGAATGACAAACCGCCCTTTAATCAATGCTGCCTCCAACCCTGCTCCTAAATCCGCTTGGATTAATAGATTACGCAATTCCTGGAATAAGGCTGAAAACAGGCGAACTTTGGTTAACTCAATCCGAAGTTGAACTGGATCGATTGGTCGCGATGGAGTGGTCTTACACCCAATCTCAATATCAACTCCAGCCTCTTCCTCAAGCCGCACTGCTTCTCGAAGCCAAGCTTCGTCGTAAGTGAATGTCTCCCAACTAAAAGTCATTCTCTTCCTCCCAGGACTGAGATGGGTTGACTAACCCATACTCAAAATAAGTCATCTCTGCATCCGGATCGTAACCCAGATCCAGCATATTTTTCGACTCGTAAAACGATTCTGAACCAGGCAAAGCGTGCAAGCCCAATCTTCCACCGTAGCCCAAGTCCACACTCCGCTTTCGAGCAAACTGCAATAGTAGAGTTCCCGTCCCCTGCAACCAAGGAGCAGGATTGACCAGCCTTCGATTCCAAGGGGTAGAAGCTAAGGCAGCAACATACACCAAAGGCTGTCCTGATACCCACTGAGATCGATGCCATTGTGTTTCAAGCCACATCAATCCTTGGGTTAAATCCTCAAATTCTATCGCGTAGGCTTCATACCGCTCATCGCTCAAAGCTAACCGCTTTTTTCGTGCCCAATCCCAGAAGGCATCATCTGCATCTAATGCTTCAAGCATTGATCGCCAAATGGTGTTGAAGTCGCTCAAATGACGTTCTTCCATGTCACAGATGAACACTTCAACTAACTGATCATTGCTATGTAGTAGTTCTGCGCGTTGGCGTATCATTCAAGCTTTCAGTCAGGAGCGTTGCAATTATACAGATCTCAGAACTGAAAGTGGGTATTGTCCATAGGCTAATCGGGTTCGCTCATAATTTCCATTTTTGGATGGCTGCGATCGCTTGCTTTACCCGCTTTGAAGTCACCTTTGGCAGTCGATTGTCACGTATTCTTTAGTCAAGCCTGTCATCTCACTGAAGGACTCTTCAATGCCGTCTAGTAACTCTGGTGCGAATGAGCTAACCATCCAGTCTCGATCCCAAAAAATCCGGTCTGCCATCTGATCGATGATCGATTTCCAAAGCCTGAGATTGGTGGAATGCTGATTGAAGGAATTTTCCTCTTCGTCCTCGCCAAATTCCTCGATCGCAGACTGCCAACGTGGGTAGACAAATTCATCAAACACTTGCCACACAATGTTCCGGTAGTAGTATTTGAATTCCTCATTATCGAAAATCTCTTGCTCCTCTGACTCAAGTTCCATCGTTAGTTCAAGCTTGAGAAGGGCGAAAGGAAAATATGCGGCAGCTTCTAGAACGCTAGTCAACTCTGGAGGGGCAATTTTGGGGTCAAGTAGCGCCTGGAGACAGGTGTGCAGCAGAACGATCTTCTGATTAAGACTGGCATGATCGAAGATGCGATCGCCTGTGACCACATCTGTCTCTTCATCAATGTCTTGCAACTCTTGGAGATGGTCGATCGCGTGCTGCACGACAGTTAGATAAAATGTCGCTTCCGTTCCTTCCAGGACTCGATCGCCGCGTGATGTGCGCCAAGACATCGTTGCTCTTCCTTGAATCGTTATCCTCAACGGTATAGCCTCAGATCTACCCTGATGAATGACTTTCTTCAACATTCTTTGTTGAAACAGGTCAGCTTGAGTTACTTGCTTCAATCTGTGAACTTGCCCATTCAAGCTCGGATTTTGGAATTGGCGGAATCGCAGGTTGATCGTAGTCAATCGCTTGATGATATCGTCCTCGACGATACACCAACTCTAAAATGGACTGCATCGCTAAGGTCGGTTCTTCGTCTCCAGGCAGCAAGGGAACTACGATCGTGGGCAACGGTTGCCGTAATCCAAATGGATAGAGTTCTGCTTTAGGTCGGTATTGGCTGCGACTGACAATGATTCTGTATAAGGACGCGATCGGCAATGGCTCTCCTGCCCGTAACAAATCAATCTCAACCAGATGGGTTTGGCTTGCCAGAATACGCTGCCGTTTACTCAGATAAGCCTGTCGTCCTTCTTCCGCCCGCTTATTCTTAGGAGATAACACTTCAATGACGGTGACGACTTGACCTGAGCCGACTTCCCGCACTTCCAGGTATCGCTCTTGAACTTCTTCAAGCATGGGAAGTTAGATCGTCATCGGTTCAGCAACTGCCGTTATGGAAGTGGTGGAGTCAGACGGGGGCAATTGACCGATCACGGCGACATCTGGGATACCGATTGCAAGACTGTCATCGGGTGTGGTTTGGTAAACTCGTTTTTCGATAGCGACTCGATAGCGATCGCTGAGTTGATCATCGAGGGCATCAGAAATCGTCACAATCAGGCGACTGTGAACCTCTGACCACAAATCAGGGTTTTCCAAATACGGGTCCATTCCTAGAAACGGAGACGGCATCGAAATACCTCAAATCGAGCTTATTTCTATCGTAGCGTTGAGTGCACTGGACAGCGGAGCACTTCCTTCTCAGTGTTCTCAAGATGCTTGGTTTAGACGAGTTGCGATAAGTTGGTGTAGAGGTCAGAGATGGGGCAGGAAAACCCAATGCTAGTGAGTTCGATCATGTCTCCACTGCGATAAATTGTTGGAACCCAGAGATTATCCGCTCTGCGTTGAAAGCGTTCGACTAGAACCTGGTTTTGGTGGACGAGTAGATATTCCTCAAATTCAGCGATCGCTTTGTAATCTGCAAATTTGTCGCCGTGATCGAAGGCTTCCGTCGAGTCAGATAGCACTTCGATCAGCAGTTTGGGATGCAAGATAAAGTCTTCGTTGGAATTTTTATCTTCTTCGTTGCAAGTCACAGCCAGATCAGGATAGTAAAATAGCCGAGAAGCAGGCAGACGCACTTTCATATCGGTTGCGTAAGAAATACATCCCGTGCCTCGCAGGTGATTGAGAATGAGGGCAGAGAGGTTGCCTGTGATAATGACGTGAGCTTTGCTTGCGCCTGCCATTGCAAGGATTTGCCCGTCAATATATTCATGTTTAATTGGGCTAAGGCGCTCAATGTCTAAGTACTCTTCAGGAGTAAAATAAGCATGACTTTTACTAGCAGTCATCGGAATCTCCTTGGTCTCGACGAGTTTTATTATCCTGCTTCATGTGCGATCGCGACAACACCCGCTGAAATCCTGTCTCTACTTTGCCCAAAACAAGTCTGATTCGTTACGGTAGATTAAGCGATCGTGCGGACATAGAGACTGGCTTGTGCCGGGAGTCAAGTTTCTGTTTAAGGGCATTCATGGCGGTTTCGCCGTCGATTAGATCGCCTCGATCAGCGGCGGCGGCTCCGATCATGACCTCTTGTTTAAGTTGTTGGCGGCGTTGGATATATTCGCGCAGAGCGGTTTCGACGATCGCTTCGGTGCTGGCTTCTTGGTCAAGCGCGATCGCAGCCTGCAAGAGTTCGCTGTTGATTTCTAGGGGAGTGTTCACTGGTGTCTCCTCGATCTCTTTAGGGATTGAGCTTCCTCAAATGTAGCTAATTCTAGCTGGCGAAATTAGATGGCGATCGTGCGGGCTTAGTCATCTGTGGGAGATTCACTGTTGTCGCATGCTCCTAACATCTTAAGAGACTCTTTCAAGGATGCTGTTAATCCCTGGGCACCCGCGATATTCATTCCCTGATATAGTTTTGGCTTCTTCAAAGTACCTATACATTTAGCAGTATTAACATCCCAAATTTTTATGGTACCGTCTTCGCTACCACTAATCAGGGTTTGACCATTACTACTGAATGCTATTGATAGTATTGTTCGAGTATGAGATCTAGGGCTTCTAGTAAACTGACCCGTCTTTAAATCGCGAAAAACGAGCGTCAAATCATCACTGGCACTCACTAACATTTGATCATTCGGACTAAATGCTAACTCGCTGACCTGCCCAGAATGTTCGTTAAAGATCTGAATACATTGCTCTGAGTCCATATCCCAGACTTTCACTATATAATCATCGCTGCTACTGCAAAAGAATTGATGATCGGAAGAGAAGGTCATAGATCTAATCGAGTTGGAGGAAACGGGAATTGTTTTGAAGCATTCTCCTGTCAAGAGGTTCCAGATTTTTACTGTTGAATCTGCCGCACTGCTTATTAGAGTTTGGCTATCTCGACTGAATGAAACAGAGTGCAAGAAGCGGGTATGTCCTTCAAAAACCCTAGCGCATCGCCCTGTACTAACACGCCAAAGCCTGATTGTACAGTCTTCACTACCACTGACGATAAATTGACTATCTGGGCTAAAAGCAAGCGTTCTAACTTCTGATGTATGACCATATAGAGTAGTAATCTCCTTCCCAGAGTTCATATCCCAAAGTTTAATGCTACAGTCATCACCCCCGCTAGCAAGAATATCTCCAGTATGGTTAAACGCTAGTGCAATTATCCAATCTGTATGCCCTTTCAGCACCGCAAGACACTGAGAGGTAATAGTGTCCCATATTCTAACTACATGATCTTGACCACCACTAGCAATTCTACGATTATCTGGGTGAAACGCAACCGCTCGAACCCAATCAGAATAACCTTGCAAGGTTGATACAAGTTCGCCTGTGTCAACATCCCAAAGTTTCACACAGTGATCTTGGGCACCGCTAGCAAGAATCTTTCCATCTGGGCTAAAAGCAACGGATTGTACCCAATTCTCATGACCATAAAGTGTCCGTAGACAATTGCCAGCAGGAATGCTCCACAGCTTAATTGTTTGATCAGCACCACCGCTTGCTAACAGTTGCCCATCTGGATGAAAAGCAATTGAATGAATTTGGCGAACATGTCCTTTCAAAGTCCGAAGACAATGTTTTTCACAAACATCCCAAATCTTGATACTGTCATCTTGACTTCCACTTGCAAGTAAAGTACTGTCTGGGCTGAAAGCTAAAGCTTTAACCCATGAAGTATGACCACTGAATGGTTCCATCAATTTTAACTGATTAACTTCCCAGAGACTTATTTCATAGTTCTGCCCACTACTGACGAAAAGTTGATTATTTGGGCTGAAGGCAATTGCTCTGACAGCACAACCTTGCTTTGTTATTTTCGTTAAGTGCCTTCCTGTGACCGTTTCCCAAAAGTTAATCGCTTGATCTTCACTTGCACTAGCAAGAATTGAACTATCTGAATTGAAGGCTACCGCACGCACTGGAGCGGTATGCTCTGAAAAGGTATACAAGCACCTTGCGTTAACCAAACTCCATACCTTAACAATGCCATCCTCACAACCACTTGCGAGAAGGTCTCCACTATTATTAAATGCTATTGACCGTACCACATTTCTGTGTTCCTCTAGCTTCAGAACACATTGTCTATCAGCCATTCTCCACAAATAGATTTGACCATTTCCCTGGCTGCCTCCACATGTTGCAAGAAAACCTCCATCAGGAGAAAAGGCTATTAGGAAAATTTGCCCAAAGTTCTCTGCAAACACAGAGTCCGTTAAATCGGCTTGAGCAAAATTTGTATCATGTAGATCTGCTTTAGTGAAATCAGCGTGACGAATAACTGCATGAGAAAAATCTCTCCCACTCAGTAACGTCCTATCTATTTTGACTATCAGTGTTGCAATATTACCACCAAGATAAAATACCTCATTTGCAGACTTATACCGAGTGGCTTCAATGACCTCTACGAGAGAACTATAATCAGCCAGCATTGGCAATATTAAATCCATTACAGCTTTTGAAAAAGGAGCCTTTCCAATTGTTCGGCTTAAATGCTCAATGCCTTCTCTAGCAAATCTTCTAATTAGCGATTTAGAAAATTCCGCTCCTCGATTATCTGCACTTTGAAAGTAATCAGACCATGTAAAATCTTTAGTCTGAGCTTCTCTATTAGCAGATGTTTGCTGTTGCAGTATGGCTAGAAAATCATCGGACAATACTCCTAGTTCAGCAGTAAATTTGTAAGCAGCGAAAAACTCAAGAAGAGACCGATGCGCTGGACTATAATCTCCCTCGGCATTCCGAATCAGCATCGTCTGCCCCATCATGTCGTAGTGCCAATGGTCGAGGTCTTTCTCTTCTTGCACCGCAGACCCAAACAGGCGACGAATACGATCGGGGAAGTCGCGATAGTTCAAACTCATGCGATCGCTCGACAACATCTCCCAAGACAACTCGCACAAAAAATACAACTTATCCGCCATTGAGGTGAATGTCCGCTCTGCCTTGATATCCCGCTCCATCTTGCGTCGAACTGCATACAGATAAACCCGTGACATATCGATCGGCTTTCCAGCTTCGATATCCGGTAAAGCTTCTAGCACCAATTCTGCCATCACAGGGCGACGAGCGAGATCGAGTAATTGAGGATTACCGAGGACTTCTACTACTACCGATTCAGTGGTTTGAGATCGCAATACCTCCCGAATCTGCTCATCATTAAACTTCTCTAGCTCCAATACTTCAAATTGCGGTGTTTCTCCGGTCAGATCTTTCGTCGAGGCTTGTAGTTCCGCATTCAACAATGCCCGTCCTTCTTTCGCTTCAGGGAAATGCTCGGTGCGACAGGTCAAAATCACTTTCGATCCCGGAACGACGACCTTTGCCAGTTCCCAGAAGTTGTTGATCATTTCTTGCCGATTGACTCGCGCTGCCATTTCGTCAAAGCCATCAAACATCAGCAGCAATTTGCCCATCCGATTCAATTGCTCGAACGCGGAATAAGTGAGCGATCGCACCTCATGTTTACGAAAGAAGAACTCCGAAAACAGCGATTCCACACTTACCGCTTTGGCATAATCGCGCAACGGGATCACGATCGGCAGTCTCGGACGCTCTGTGCCTCGTCGTTGTGCTTCTCGGTAGCGTTGCAGTGCCATCCAAGCGTAGTGCAAGATAAACCACGTTTTGCCTGTGCCAAACTCGCCCAAAATCGAAACGTGTTCTTTGCTTGGATCATCTAACCATTGGTCAATATAGCCCTCGATCCAGCCTTCTGATTCGCCATAGCAGCTAACCGCAATCCGTTGCTGGGTGATGGGATCAAGTTCTTCTTTAAGGCAGGCAAGCGGAACGTACTTCGCTTGAATCTGGCGTTTCTGGATCTCGGATTCTAGCCAGTCTAAATAGCCACTGAAATCGGCATCTTGGTCAAGCAATTCATCAAACGTATAGCAGGCTAGCGCGTCGTTTTTAGCAACTTCTGTTCGTGCAGTAGGACTGATGCGGCGAGTGGTGACGAGCCATGCTTCATCGGTGCGTTGGGCTTCGTGCGATCGCGCCAATTCCATCACGTCGCCCAATTCTGCAATGCCCTCAATGCCGCGAATTAGGATGCGATCGTAGCGTCCGCGCCGCACCGGAATATCAATCATCCACTCAAAATAGCTCTCTTCCCAATGTTCGTACTTCTCGAACTGATAGCCCAGCGTTTCAAACCAACCGCGCAACCGTTGGGCTAAGGCAAACGTTCTGGATTTTTCTGATCCTGATACTGCTTGGGCGGCTAATCTTGCCATTTCGGTGCGCGTGCCTTCGAGCGTCGGTAAGCGATCGAGCCGTTCGAGAACTGCGGTGACGGTGCGATGTAAGGATTCGATTTTGTGATTGGTGAGGACTTCGGCAGGGGTACGCGATCGCTTTGCCACTTCGATAAACACGGCGGCAAATGCGGTTAATTCGCGTTTGGGATCAATGCCGCTCAGACTCACTTCCTGTCCAAACGGTGATTGATCCAGAAAGTTCTCGCCTTCTTGCAACCACAGTGAGGGATTGTTCTGATCTAAGGCTTTGCGAAAGAGCGAGCGGATCTCAGATTGCCGAAAAATCTCTAAGCATAGTTTCGATTTGCCAACGCCATACTCCACTAGCGCATATTGATAAATGGCTTCAAAGTCAGCGGGTGGATGGTCTGGATCAAGCCCAAATTGTTTCAGGAGTTGAATGACGAACTCACTGCGGCTGAGTTTGTCTTTGATGAACTGCGAACCTGTGAGGGCTTGAATCAGGGTGGTGAGATCCATGCGATCGCGCTAAGGGGGACAACGTTTTTCAGTGTAGCGAAAGACACTCGTTGACCGCAGAAAATTTAATGTTTTTGACGGGTGCGTTGACCCATCACTTTTCCACAGGTCTGATAGGCTGAAGACAGATGCTCAGAGAAACCAGTGTTTATGGAGTTCCCATCGATTTCTGAAGGCGTGATTCGGCAAAACTCAACTGAAAACTCGTTTAGTCGTGGCAAAGAGTACGATCGCGCTGGATCAGTCGTCGATGTGGTGCAGCGCGGTACGATTCTACAAGCCGAAGTCGAAGGAACAGAAGTCAAACCCTATCGCGTGACGCTTGAATTTGATGCTGGCGGTGTGACGGCTGTACGTTGCACTTGTCCCTACGAGTACGAGGGTTGGTGTAAGCACGTCATCGCGACTCTGCTTACCTGTAATCGGCTTCCCGACAAAATTGAAGCGCGTCCGACCTTGGTGCAATTGCTCGATCGCTTAAATCCGGTTCAAACTCAACGCCTAGTGCAAGAGATGGTGGCAGAGCAACCAGAGTTAATTGAACTTGTAGATCGGCACGTCAATTTGACGACTCATCCAACTCCTACGAAGTCAGCCCGCAAATCTCGTCGCAGTCCGATCGATGTCACACCCTTCCGGCGACAAGTGCGGCAGATTCTTCGAGAGGGAATCCGAGAATTAGAGGATGGCTGCGAGGATGATCCGTTTGGGGAAGAACTTTTGGAGTTGGTCGATCGAGCGCGATCGTTTTCCGAAAATGGCGATGGAGAGAGTGCGATCGCGATTCTCGAAGCCATTACTCAAAGCTATGCCGAAGGCTGGGACGAATTGAATGAATATGGCGGTGAGGTCTATGGCATCAATGATGAGTTGAATTCAGCCTGGACAGAAGCGATCCTATCCGCAGAACTAGATGCTGCCCAAATCACCAACATCCAAGGAATGCTAATGGCTTGGCAAGATGAACTGAGTGATGACTTTAGCATGAGTCTCGCCGCACTCGAACAGGGATGGACTGATCCAACCTTGCAAGAAATGTTAGCTGGAACAATCTCAGAAGCAGAATTCTGGCTAGAGGAACGCCCCGATTTTACACGAGACTTAGCTTTGATTCGGCTCCAAATCCTCGATCGACAAGATCGGGGATCAGAGTACCTCAATCTGGCGCGAGTCGCAGGACTGACTCAGCAATATCTCACTCGATTAGCAGAATCCGGTGACATCGAGAACGCTGTAGCACTCGCAAGAACAGAGCTATCTACGATCGACGAGGCTTCTGCCTTAGCAAAAACGCTGCGTGAATCGAATCACTTAGTGGAAGCGTTAGAGATTGCTGAACAAGGATTAGGCTATTCAGGCAACGGGCTATATGACTTTGCGATTTGGACTGGAGAGTTTGCCGAAGGGTTGAACAATTCTGAGATTGCACTTCGCGCTTACCAAACGGCATTCTCAGTACGTCCATCTTTCAGCTTGTATCAGCGATCGCAACTCCTTGCAGGCAAAGCATGGAATCGAGTGAAGCCCGTTCTGCTCGACGCATTGCGCCAATCAAATGAATGGGGTAATGATGAGGCGAGGGTCAATATTTTCCTACATGAGAACTTGCTGGATGAGGCGATCTCAACGGTCAACAAACGCTACATTTACAAAATTGAGTGGGTCTATCAGGTGATGGATGCTGTCCTTGATCATCGACCGGATTGGGTGATAGAAACTGCGACTCGGAATGCGGATGAAATTATGAATGCTGGAAAGAGCGATAAATATGCAACTGCGATCGAATGGTTGAAACGTGCCAAAGCCGCTTACGTCGCATCTAATCGCCAATCAGAATGGCGAACTTACCGCAATCACTTAGAGCTAGTACATGGCAAGAAACGCAAGCTGATAGGACTGCTCGCTTCCGTTAGTTGATTGTCAAGGCAAAGCTTTTTCGATCGCTATTTGCTCAATCTAGCTTGCTTGAGACGCGACGTAAAACCAGTCAGATTTGCATACTCTGCCCGAAGTTGCTGCACCTGTTGAGTAAACTCGGTTGAGCGTTCTTGATGATTGGCTAAATCTCGCAAATCGATGAGTAATTTAATGGCATCGTCATAAGGCTTAACCCGTTTCAGCGCAACTAATTCCCACACTTTCTTCCACGTTTCGGCTTCTTTAGGCGCAAGGATTTCTAGCTCTTTGAGTCGTTTTTTATGAGCAGCATCTTGTTCCTTCTGCTCTCGCTGCGGTTGCTTCGCAGTTGCGCTTTGCGCTAAACGCAATTTGACAGCGATTTCCGTCAACTCTGATAATCGACGCTGACCCACTGGAGCGGTCTGACCTGAACTGGAGGATTTCGCCAGTTCTTTCAAGCGTTGAATGAACTGCAAATCAGTATGCGGTTCTTGTCGAGCAAACTTGATCAGGAATTCTCGCTGCTCAGCCTCCGAGAGCGAAGAGATCCAAGTTTCGAGCGGAGGTTCTGCCGCCAATTTTTGGGTGGAGCTTGCCTGAGCCGCAGCCATGACTAAATCTGGATCAAGTCCAACGAGTTCAACAAATGCTTGAAGCGGCGCGGATAGCTTGTGTAGATTGGGTGGAACCGGAGGTTCGATCGGGTCATCCTCAAGATCAATCTCAACCGAATTCGTTGCGCGTAGCCAAGCGAGGTAGAGCAAGCGCATATCGCCCTGTAATAACGTCGATCGTAAGGGCACAAGTTGGGATAACCAGCCTTCTCCGTCCACCCAATCGCCTGCTTCATCGTTGATATCAATGTCGAGAATGACCCACTTAGAAGTAGTCGAAACCGAGATGACGTGAGGGATACAGTAAGGCTGAAACACAGCAGGATCAATCAGCGACTTCGGAAAGCGCCAAATCAGTTGCCAGCTACCCCAGTTCGCGATGTAGAACATGACATCAAAGTACTGAGTCAGCACTTTTTTGGGATCGCCTGGAAAGTCGGAGTAGTTGTAGACAAAACTTGCCTGTGTCGAAGTGAGGTTGACGCGACTGGACAATTTTTGGATCTGCGATCGCTCCGCAGCAGTCAACGGACAATCGATCGCTTGAAATTCATAGTACTGATATTCACTCATACTCAATGTGAGCTAGGGCAACTCTCTCTACCGTAACGCTCAGAGGCTCTCTAGCTGAACTTTTTTGTCTAATTGTCTCTACCGAGACAGTTGTACTGCTACAGCAAATCGATCAGCCAAATTTGCCTTAATTTAGTTGAGGTTTTATCAGCAAGGCTTTAGAGAGTTGCAGTGGAGATTGATTTCGTGTCCAGGCTCTTTCCCCCGCAAATAGGAGAAAATTGCTTATGGAACTCGTTCTCCAAGCAGTCCCCGTGCATCGAGGGTTACTCAGTGAGCATCAGAGCTATGTTGCGAGTCTGCTCTTTGGCGACATTGCCCGATTACTAGATGTTGATTGCCTTTACGTCCCAAATGATCCAGATTTGCCCGATTTTGCTCAGCGCAAACCGAACCCTACTAGGGTTAAAGCGGTTGCTTCGCAGTTGCGCTTTGCGCTAAACGCTCAATACATTCTGGAAACTTATGAGGATGGTAGTACCTTCTTTCCAGCTATTTGTGTCAATGTTCAACCACGACCAATCTACCGGGAGGGTAGAATCATACTTCCCTATTCCTCGGTCAGCTTACGTCTGACTGATGGGCAGCACAGATGCTTTGGAATTCGTCAGGCACTTAAAAATATCGAAGACGATCCAATTAAAGCTGCTGCTCTCGCTCAACTCGAATTGGGAGCATTAATCTATGCTGGGCTACCCCTAGACCAGAAGCGGTAAGCGTTTCGGGATCAGAACTTATTGGTACAGCGTCCCAGTGTCTCCTTGGCACATACCTTTGATCAACGCTCCCCTTTGGTTTTGATTGCCAAAAATTTGCTCGATCGAGTTCCCCAATTTCGGAACAACGTTGAGATGGTCGAAAACGGACTAGGGACACACAATCCCAAACTGATGACCTTTTCAACCCTGGTATCAGCGACTCAACATATGTTTCCAAATCTGCGATCGGAGAAAGACTTAGAAGACCGCAGTGATTGGGCAACAACATTCTGGGCAGCGGCGGCTCAGACTTTACCGGATGATCCCTGGAGAGTGGTCAATAAAAAAGAACGCGATCGCCAAAGACAAGAAGATCTGATGGTGACAGGTGTGGTCATTCAGGCTTTGGGCTTAGTGGGACGCGACTTCTATGCGGAGGGAGTTCCCAGCGAGGATTTATGTAAACGACTTTCTAAGCTACAAGAGATCAATTGGCGACGGGATGAACTGCTTTGGCGAGAACGGGGCGTAACGCAAATCGGAGCAAAAGGAAATCCTATTGTCCAGAACACTCGTACAACTGTCGATGCCTGCCATCGAGTCCTACGCGAGTTCGTAGGAATTGTTCCGGAGGTCTGTTTCGTCTAGCGGCGTAAAGATTTCCTGCAACGCATTGCGATCGCTAAAGGGCTAAGCGAAGTCAGTGTACTTAGTTACTAAAATGACACCTTATGTTGGAATTCCGACGACGCTTCCAATCTTTGCTTATAAATGTTCAAACTTACTTCCTATCTACAGCAGGAGTTCACTCAACGAACATTACCTGGATGGACATGTTGTTCCGAGAGCTATATTCTGCCCCTCGAGCTCGAAGCTTATCTAGGTTATAAACCTCGCGCAGATGTTTTACTAGAACGTAATGATGGCTCAAAACGCCTCTGGGTAGAGCTTGAAATTAGCCGTGCCGATCCAGTTGCTAATCATGCTAAATTCGCGACTGCACATCTTTTTCAGCCACAATCAGCAAACGATGTCTTCGTTAGCATGGTTAGTTCTCATGTTGATCTATACTTTATCAGGGGATAGAATTTACTTTTTGAAGGATTGAAACCGCAAGGTTAATAACGAGTCTAAATCCCGTTTGTAAGTTGTATGGCACTGGTCAAGACAGGCAGTAATCGCCCGCTTAAACTCTTGAAAGTCAGGATAGTAAATCGAGTATAAACACTGCTTCTTGACAAACTTCCACAATCGCTCAATCAAGTTCAAATGAGGAGAGTAGGCTGTTAGATAGAGCAGTTCGATGTTCAACGACTGAGCTAACTCCAGAACCATTGCACATTTCTGATAGCGAGCGTTGTCTAATACCAACGTTATCGGTAAATTCAATCCCAGCGACGCAAGCTTGTGCAATAAATCGCAGACACTTTGAGCATTGATGTAGGTTTCATTGCTCACCATGACCAACTCATGGGTGATGGCGTTGAGCGCACCGAGAACATTAAACCGTTGCCGCCCTGCCCCAGTTTTGACAAACAAGCGTTCAAAGCACCACAAAAATCCTAGATAAGCTCCCAAGACAAAGTGGGCAGCATCGACAAAGAAGACCGCTCGTTTGCCTGCTTTTGCCTCTTCCAAGCGAGGTTCTAGTGGTCTGCCAAACCAACTTTGCTGGGTTCAACAGTAGGATATAATCGCCCTAATTTAACTCGCGCATCTGTTGTTTTGAAACGCCAATTAACAGTTGCTTTTTGCTCATTCCGTTGTTGCTGC
>JAAUOZ010000123.1 GCA_012034655.1 Leptolyngbyaceae cyanobacterium CSU_1_3
AAACCACCCTGCGCTGGGGAGAGAAGTTGCGGTGAGGGCGGTTTGATGTTTTGCCAGTCAATCAAGATACCATCATCATTGCCGTCAATTTAAGATTTATAGACTACGAGCTTCAGCGCAATTTTAGCCTTCGGTTTAGGATGAAACAAGCTATCACGATCGTCGGTTGTGGCATTATCGGAGCCTCGATCGCTTACCATCTCAGCAAATTAGACTTAACGGTGACAGTGCTCGATCGCTTGCCTGCCCCCATTGCCCCCGATGAAACAGTGTGCTCGACTTCTACCGGAGCCGCCCTGGGTGTGTTGATGGGAGCCATCAGCAAAAAGGAAAAAGGCGGCAACTTAAGAATGCGGCTCGATAGCATTCAGGCCTACAACCAACTCATTCCAGAACTGGAAGCCCTGACGGGGCAGTCCATTCCCTTCAATCGGCAGGGGATCTTGATGCTGCAATTTGCGGCAGATTTGACCCCAGAAAATTTAGCCCGGTGGGAACGATTGCTAGAGGTGCGTCGATCGCAGGGTTGGCGGCTAGAAATTTTGAGCGGCGATCGGCTCAAAGCTGACGCTCCCTATTTAAATTTTGAGGCCGTCAAAGCGGCGGTTTATTCGCCCGACGATCGCCAGGTCAACCCAGTTGCCTTAACCCGTGCCCTGATCAAAGCAGCACAACAAAATGGAGTCACGTTTCACTTCGACACGACCGTCACCAGCGCCACTGATGGTGAAACTCACACAACCATTCACACTTCCACAGGGGAGTTGTCTACCGATTGGCTTGTCATTGCGGCAGGTCTTGGCTCAACGCCTCTGACAATGGCTATGGCACAGCCGATCGAGATTCGCCCCGTTTTGGGTCAGGCGGTTCATCTGCGACTCGCAAAGCCCTTAGGGCAAGCGTTGCAGCCTGTGATCACTGGGGATGATGTGCATCTTGTGCCCCTAGGAGGCGGCGACTATTGGGTCGGGGCCACGGTCGAGTTTTCTGAAGGGGAGTTTTCTGAATTTGTGACTCCCCTGCCCGATCGGTCCCAACTTGAGACCTTGATGCAGCAGGCGATCGGGTTCTGCCCAGGGCTGGCTCAAGCAGAAATCATTCGTACCTGGTCTGGTTTGCGTCCCCGCCCTCATGCTCGCCCGGCCCCGATCGTGGAGCCGCTACCGGGATATAGAAGAATTTTGTTGGCAACCGCCCACTACCGAAACGGCGTTCTTTTGGCTCCAGCTACCGCCAAAATTGTGCAAGCAGCAATTGCTCGTGAGACCTGCGAAACGATCGTCGGTGTCTAAGCGGAAACGGGCATTCTACAGACGATGCTCTGATTTACCCAGTTGCCGCGGCCTCTCACCCTTCGCGTAGCCTGCCAAAGATCGCTCGTCTCGCGAAGCGTGGCCAAGCCAACCCCTCACCTCCTATTCCCTCATGTTGCCTTCAAATTCTTGCCCTGATTCAACCGTTTCTACACCACGCCTGCAACTTTCCCCCACGATCGCCTACTACATTCGCAAGCTGCTGCATCTCCATCTTGGCCACCTCCGCTCAGTGGTGATTCCGGGAGCCGCTCTGTTAGCGGATGATTTCTCTAATCTTGACCAGGTGATTGTCAGCCTGTATCTCGAAACCCAGGAAATCAATTCGATCGTCCATCAGCTTGAGCAACTCACACTCTCCCACGAAGCTATCAGCGCCCAAGGGGCCAGATACCTCCCAGAAGCCAAAAAAATTGAAGAAAAAATCTTCTGGCTATTGGGCTACAAACGTCAGCACACTTCCCATCGTGGCACGATTTTGATCGTAGACGATGACCCTCTCACCCCTCGCTTGCTCTTGAATGTGTTGACTCGTCAGGGCTATGAAGTCTGCGCCGTGAGTCAGGGGCAGTCGGCGCTCAAACTGGTGCAGGAGGTGTTGCCTGATCTGATTTTGCTCGACGTGATGATGCCTGGAATTGATGGGCACGAAGTCTGCAAGCGATTGAAAGTTGATCCGAGAACGCAAGATATCCCCGTTCTGTTTGTGAGCGGAAGTGAAGCCATCATTGAAAAAATTCGAGCGTTTGAAAGTGGAGCCGCCGACTTTTTGACCAAGCCCCTGCACCTCGAAGAAGTGGTTGCCCGAATCAAGCATCAACTGCAACTGCGCGATCGACAAAAGTCCTTAGTCGAGCAAAACCTCCAACTCGCACAAGAAGTCAAAGAGCGCCGACAATCTGAAGCCTGCTATCGAAATTTCTTTGAAAAGTCTGTAGACGGCAAATTTCAGGCGACTCCCGATGGGCGCTATCTGCGAGTCAACCCTTCTTTGGTCACTCTGCTCGGCTACGAGTCGCCCGAAGCTCTGTTGGCGATCGCCAGCACCTCCCGTCTTTATGTGCAACCCAGTCTCCACACTGAATTGCTGTCTCAGGTTGATCGGTGTGGCACAGTGTCAAGTTTTGAAGTCGAAATGTATCGTCAAGATCAGACTGTGATTTGGGTCTCTAAAACCGTTCGGGCGGCCAGAGACGACTATGGCAATCTCCTTTTTTATGAAGGAAGCGTCAAAAACATCACCGATCGCAAACAAACCGCTACAGCCCTCAACCAAAATCAACAGCTACTCCATCACCTGGTTGACCACACCGATGCCCTGGTGTTTGCTAAAGAATATTTGCAGACTGATGGCGGCTACGTGCTGATGAGCCGCAAGTTTGCAGCAGAATTCAATATTCCGCTGGATCGCTATTATGGCAAAACTGATTATGATTTTTTCCCGCAGGCGATTGCCGATAGCTTTCGCAGTAGCGATCGCCAGGTTATCGAAGAGCGGCGATCGCTGCAAATTGAAGAGGTCGTACTCCACCAGGGAAAGCCTCGCACTTCGCTAGTGACAAAATTTCCCCTCTTCAATGCAGACGGTCAACCTTATGCGGTCTGCGGCATTGCCACGGATATTCACGATCGCAAACAAGCCGAATCTGCCCTCAAGTCTTCTGAACAACTACTTAGACAACAAACTCACCACCTCGAAACCACCCTCAAAACCCTACACCAAACCCAAGCCCGCCTGTTTGAGCAAGAGCGTCTATCGAGTCTGCGGTTGATGGCAGACATTGCAGAAGGGATTCAGAAACCGCTCAGCTTTATCTACGCCCATCTGTCATTGCTCAACAAAATTGATGCTGACTTTTCAGCCCAGAAATTGCCCAAACTGGCTACCAAAATGAGAAGAGGAGCCAGTCAGATTAGTCAACTGATTTCGGCTCTGCAAAATTTTTCTGATCTCAACATCGAAGAGAAAGGGGTAGACATTCACCAATGTATTGATCAGTCCTTGCTGCTGCTTTCGCCTCGGTTCAAGACTTCTCTAGACTTGCCTGCGATCGAAATCATACAGTCTTATGAATGGTTGCCAGAGGTAAAATGTTCTCCGAGCCGTCTCCATCTCGTGTTTATGCATCTGCTCGACAATGCGATCGCCGCTCTCAACACGCCTAATTCTCTTGCCTCAAATTCTCTGGTGATGCCTCGCAAAATCGAGATTCGGACGGAGCACCTCACAGCAGGCACGATCGCCATTCACATCATCGATAATGGCTGTGGCATTGAGGCAGAACACCAATCTCGTATTTTTGAACCATTTTTTACCACCAAGGCAAGCAAACAAAGCATTGGCATGGGGTTGGCGATCTGCCACGAGATTATCGTCGGGCGATATCAGGGGCAGATTTGCTGTACAAGTGTGGCAGGCCACACGGAGTTTACGATCGTCTTACCCGTGGCAGAAGGTCAAAGTTGATTTTTGGCCTTGAGTTGCAGATAGCGATCGATCAACTGTTCTGTAATCTGGTTGGCAGGCGCATCAAGCACCAGCACCCCTTTTTGCTTCAGTTCTGCAAAGGCAATTTGACGTTGTGCCAACAGATCGAGAGCCACCGCTCGCGCATAGCTTGAGGGCAAATCTTCTGTGATTTTGTGCGCCTGAGCATCCACTTGCGGATCGCGCAATGTCACACAAAATGGCAAATAGCGCGGTGTCAAGCGCCCCATTGCTGCCAATAGTTCTGCGGAGGCAGTGGTGTCTACAATATCCGTAATCAGCACGACCAAAGCCCTGCGAGATTGCTGATTAACTAGAGTAGTGACTGCGCCTAGATAATCTGGTTCGAGAATGGCTGGCTGAATCGGGGTCAGCCGTTCGATCAGACGAGGAAGATGGGTCTGGCCACGTTCGGGCGGAATCCAGGTATGAATTTGGCGATCGAACACCCCTACCCCCACCCGATCGCCGCGACTCAAACCTGCCAACGCCAAGGAAAGGGTGGCATTCAGCCCCCAGTCAAACCGAGACAGCCCTTTGATCTGGGCCGTCATCAAGCGACCGCGATCGAGCAAAATAATCAACGTCTGTTCTTGCTCAGGCTCCAATACGCGCACGAGGGGTTGCCCCCGGCGAGCGGTTGCCTTCCAGTCGATAAAGCGCAAATCGTCGCCCACACCGTATTCGCGCAGTTCTGCAAACTCAGTACCAATGCCCAATCGTCTTGCCCGTTTGATCGAGCCAGAAGATTGCAGCGTCAGCCGAATCGACAACGATCGCAGCCCAATCAAATCAGGATACACAGCTACGGTTTGGGTTTGAGGAACTTTCCAGGTGTGCCACGCCAGCCGCCACGGACTCAATTGCCGCACCTGTATCCCCTTCCAGTGATATTCGCCCCGCCGCGTCGGATGCACCGTATACATCACATCTTGACGGCTTTGGCTCGAAAGCTGAGCCGCCAACGGCATCATCGACACCCCAAACTCTAAGGGATAGCCATCAGAAATCTGAAGGTCTGCGGCTTGCATTCCAGACTCGATCGCCAAGCTAACGACATTATCCCGCCCGATCGACAATCGCGACAGCGTTGACCGCTCGACCCGCACCTTTTCGACCCGCCGACTATCGACGATCGCCACTCCCAAAACCAGTCCATCCCAAATCAGTAAACTCAGAAGT
Organism: Leptolyngbyaceae cyanobacterium CSU_1_3; assembly: GCA_012034655.1. Lineage (GTDB taxonomy): Bacteria > Cyanobacteriota > Cyanobacteriia > Leptolyngbyales > Leptolyngbyaceae > JAAUOZ01. Next base: position 4,984 of record JAAUOZ010000123.1, read on the forward strand.
GACGCAGCAATGCGAGTTTGCCCATCCCAAATCAGGAAAATTAGGGGAGCGATCGCCATGCCCAACAATAATAAGCCGTAGGTGCGACGAGCAGGAATCATGGCAAAAAAGGGAGGAGGGATGAAGGAGGACGGAGGATGAGGGCACTTTTAACGGCATCGAATTGAGGGATCTGCGAGTTAATCATGTACCACCAATCAGGTTTCGACTCTGCTCAACCTTCAACCGTCGAGAATTGAGCGGAGCCGAAACCCAATTCACGGGTCTTTTATTTTCATGCAAACCCCTTACGTTAGGGTGACAGGCTTGATGAACAAGATTGATGAACAAGATTGATGCAAACTAAAAGTCGGTCGCTTATCTGGGAACGGGGACTTGACCAAGGACAGAGCCGATCACCGCTTCTACGCCGACTCCATCAAGCTGTGCTTCGGGACGCAAAATTAGACGATGCCGTAGAAGCGGCGGGGCCACGGTTTTGATGTCGTCAGGGGTGACAAATTCTCGCCCTGAGAGCCACGCTTGGGCTTTGCTGGCTTGTAACCAACTGACCGCCGATCGCGGAGAAGCGCCCAATACTAGATCGGGATGCTGGCGAGTTTTTTGCACCACCGCCAACAGATAATCTAAAACTGGTTCCTGCACGGTAATTGCCTTCACCGATCGCCGCGCCTGAAGGATGTGTTCTACGCTGGCTAAGGGCTTGAGCTTTGCCAGATCCAGTCGTTTTGCCTGAAACCCTGCCTCACTGTTGAGCAGCATTTGCTTCTCAGCCGTCGGATCGGGGTAGGAAACCAAAAGCTTGAAGAGAAAGCGATCGAGTTGCGCTTCTGGGAGAGGATAAGTGCCCTCAAACTCCAGAGAATTCTGTGTGGCAATCACCCAAAACAATTCAGAGAGCGGCAGGCTTTCGCCATCCAGCGTCACCTGTTGCTCTTCCATTGCCTCCAAAAGGGCAGCCTGGGTCTTGGGTGGCGTGCGATTCACTTCGTCAGCCAAAAGAATCTGCGTGAAAATCGGCCCTTTTTTGAGGGTGAAGTTGCGCGTGTTTAGATCAAAAATGTTGGTTCCCAAAATGTCAGACGGCAGAATGTCGGGCGTTAGCTGAATGCGCCGAAAATCTGCCTGCACCAGTTGCGCCATCACCTTGACGAGCAGCGTTTTTCCAGTGCCAGGCACTCCTTCGAGAATGACGTGCCCCCCAGAAAGCAGCGCAATCAGAAGCTGCTGCACAACGGAACTCTGGCCCACAATAACTTGATCGAGGGCTTGACGAAGGCGGGTGAACGTGGGGTGGAGGTCGGGCATAGGGATAAATGAGTTTAGGGGAGGTGCTGGTGGGTAGTTTGGAGGTTTTTGATCCAGGCTAGGAGGGCGGGGTCGCTGAGGCGGCGTTTTTGGGCCACAGGTTGGAGGATTTGTTGAAGCTCTGTGGCTGGGCGGCCGGTTTGCTCGACCCAAGAGTTGACTAGGGTGGTGGGATCGAGAGGGGTTGGGCCAAGCCCTAGGGCTTGTTGAATCTGGAGTTGCTCTTCTCGCCCGATCGCATCCAAGACAAATTCGCTGCGCCCGGCTTTGTGTAAAACGCCTGCAAGGGCCTGAATGTAGGCTGTGCTGTTGTCGATCGTGGGACTGGCGAGCGGCACAGTTTGCCCAAAGCGACGGTTGGCTGCCCAGATCAAAACTAGCAACAGCACGATCGCCTGCACTGCCACGGGCAAAAGTGGCGTTTGAGTCAGGTAGGCAAGCCAGTCCTTTTTCCCCTGTTGGGCGGCAATATCTCGCTCTTGGTAGCCGTGCAGATACTCGTCTACCCAGATGGTTTTGCTGGTTTGTTGGACGAGCTTGGACAAAAATGCAAAGTTTCCGGGTGCATCTTGGTAGGCGTTGGCGGCGAGAAACGGCGTGTTGGCCGTAATCACTCGTCCTTTGCCGATCGTTGCTTGCCAGACGATCCCGCCAAATCGATCGCTCAATAGTGGCTCTTCATATTTTTGCAACTGTTGCCGTCGAGAAGTCTCAATTTTGACGTTGCCCGCTTGCATTGTCGTAAACGGGGCTTCGGTCGCAGGGGTTGATGCTCCCAAGATGACGATCGTGTTGCCGCGTCGTACCCATTCTCGACGATTGTTTTCAGTGATCAGAAAGCGATCGATTGGAGGATTCACAACCAAAAGGGTGATCGGCGATCGCTCGGTTTTCGTCTTTTTGTCGAGATCTTCAAACGGTCGCTGCCATTGTTGAATCGTCACGCCCTGCTGCTTCATGTAGGCATACCAAGCCCCATAGCCATTCGGAGCGCGGCTAAACGTAGACCCACTCGCCCGCTGATCGCCCCTCGGAGCCGCAACCAATGTCAGCACAATAATCGCCGCCAATGCGATCGCTCCCCAGAGGAGCCGTCGATCGATTCGCTTCATGACGCTTGCCCTCTGGGGCTGTCTTGCTCGATCGCCCGGTAGGCCCGTTGACAGATGCCCAACTCTTCAGACGAAATAGCGACATTGCCAAAGCAGAGTTGCTCATGGGTCCTGATCAGGGTTTGGTAAGCCTGAGCCTGGGGAAACTGCTGCACGATTTTCAGATATTCTCCATCGGTGCGGCTGAGTTGGTGGGGCAGCAGCTTGGTGTCATTCAAATGTTGCAGCATGGCCATATATAGGGCGCGGCAGGCTTCTGGGTAATTTCCCTGACGCTGATATTCCTGCATTTGGCGCATCCAGTCGGCGAGGGTGCGATCTCGTTCTGCAATTTCCTCGGAGCGGTTTCGCCATCGCGCAGCAGGAGAATTTGCGGAGTCTAGGTAGGCCGATGCCAATCGCCAAACCTGCCAACCTAGCCAGATCGAGGCAAAAACGACGATCGCCCAAAACGATATTTGCAGAAAATTTTCTGGGAACCACCACTGAGGTGAGTTGGGTACATTCGGCAGCCGGGAACCCGTTAGCCTTAGCTCAATCCATTCCCCCACGCGCCGAGAGAGTTGCTGAAGTTGCCAATCAAAATTCGTTTTCTCGAAGGCAGCCATGCAGAAGTCTCATAGAAACGCTCAACCCTATCTAGCTGCGATCGTGCCGCAACCCCGCCAGGATTCCACATTATATTCGCTTACTTCAAAAAGCTACTGAACAGCCACAAAACAAAGAATGCCACCAAGCTGACCACCACATCAGGAATCGGCAGCCCAACAATTGCCGCCGATCGTAGCGCCCCATCTAGCAGCGCCCCCAGCAAAAAGCCCAAAATCAACCCGCCCAGGCCCAGCAAGACCGATCGACCCAGCTTTCTTTCTTTGCGGTAGATAAAGAATAGCGTCGAGGCCACACTGATAGCCATGGCCAACTGCAACGCCGAATCTTGAGGATAGAAAAACACCGTTCCGCCCAAAACCAACTGAATCGCCGCAGGCAAGGCGATTTCTTTGGCGGCAGGGGCATCTACGAGATTTCTGATCCACTGCGGAGAGCGATTTGCCGGGGTAGGCGTTGCACTCGGAGCCGCCTGAGCTAGTTTTTCGGGGAAACGAATCCGATCGGGAACTGGAATCTTGCCTTCCTGACGCATTTTCAAGCGTTCCATCAGCACGGCATCGTAAGCAGTCTCAATTTCAGTGAGTTTTCTAGGATCATCTGCAAACTCCGCCAAGAGGCGAGTTTTGGCACTTTGGATCTCCTCAAAGGTTGCGCCTTCGGGGACACCCAGCTTTTCGTAGGGATTTCGATCGCTCATCAGCCGTTTCTCCACCTTCTCATCCAGGGTGACTTAGCCCGATACAGGGACACAACTAGAGTATAGACGCTGGACTCCAGACTTTAGACACTATTGACATCCTCCCCACCCTGCTTCTCTCTACATCATTAAGATACAAGGGAGCCATCAGTCTTGTTTTCTCTGGTTCCCTCTCCCCCACAAGAGGGCTAGGGTAAGGGCAGCGTATTCCTGCAAGAGTTCTCATCTGTCTTACCAATATTATCGTCTCCCGTCTATGGTTTACTGTCTATAGTCCACGATCGGGGTTCAGAGGCGTATTCACACGCTTTTTTGCGGAAACTACTGAATCCGAGGATATTCTAGACAAAAGCTGAGGCATACTAATGCTGATGGCAGACTTATCCTGTGTATTACAGAGATAGACAGCCTCTAAGATGGCTCTGCAAATGTGCCCGGTTTTCACCCCTATACTTTCTCAACGCAAGGTTATGGTCATGGCTCCAGCCAAGATTCTCGTAGTAGATGACGATCCGGCAATCCGAAATTTGATCCATCGTTTTCTCACGAAGCAAAACTATCAGATGGAGTCTGCTGAAGACGGCAAGACGGCTCTAGCAACGTTTGAGCAGTTCAATCCGGATCTAGTGATTTTGGATGTGAACCTGCCGGATGCCAATGGCTACAATCTCTGTCAAGAAATGCAGAGCCGCACAGGGGTGTTTGTTTTGATGCTGACGAGCCGTACAGACGAGGCAGACAAGATTCGCGGCTTCTCTCAAGGTGCAGACGATTACATCACGAAGCCTTTTAGCCTAGGAGAGCTTGGGGTACGGGTGGGGGCAATTCTCAAGCGCCAGAGAATTGTGACCACTGCTGAGCAGCAATGTTTGATTTTTGACAGGTTGGTGATCGATCCGGTGCGGCGCGAAGTCAAGCTGAATGAGGATATGATTCCGCTGACGGCGTTGGAGTTTGATCTGCTGCATTTTCTGGCTAGCCATCCGGGTCGGGTGTGGCGACGGGCAGAATTGATCCAGGAGGTTTGGGATTATGAGTATGTGGGAGACCAGCGAGTGGTGGATGTCCACATTGGGCAGATTCGCAAGAAGATTGAGATTGATACGAGTCAGCCTGCGTTGATTCAGACGGTGCGTGGGGTGGGGTATAAGTTTGAGTCGCCTCCAGCGGGGGCGGCGTGATTGGGGCAAGCGGGATGAGTTTAGGGGGCATCCTCTAGTGGGCTTGTTAGTTTCTCAGTTTCTCAGTTTGAGATCGACTGCCTCAAACAATGCCTCAAATTCTGATTTGCTGTAAATTTTGGCAATGAGAGTGTTCATGTCTTTGAGCGTGTGGGTGAGGTCAGCGATCGTCATTCTGAGTTTGGTGTAGAGGTCGATCGCTTCTCTGAAGCTTTGGCAGTCTCTAACCAGGCTGCTCACAATGCAGCAGGCTTCTAGAACTCCTACCTGGATGCAGCATAGATTAGAGCATAAATTAGAGAAAAACCTTGCCTCAAAGCCAGTCTTCATTTCTCAACAAATCTATTAAGGATCGTAGATCAAATCATTCCGAAAGGTGGGTCGGGCCTCTTGTCTGACTTCAACAGCCGAGACGCACAGTATTGAATTGACGCTCCTACGTAAGCGTGCAGAACCTAGAACTGATGTTGCTCATAGGTTCTGCACACTCGCTGGGTCAGTTACGCTGCTTTTCTTCGCTACTTAGGAGCAACGCGCTCTTTGAAGGATTTGCCCGCAGAAAAAGCAGGGACGCGGGTTGCCGGAATCTGCATCGTTTCACCCGTTTTGGGGTTGCGCCCTTCCCGCGCTTGGCGATCTCTCACCTCAAAGTTGCCAAACCCAACCAGGCTAACCTTGTCGCCCGTGGCTACTGTCTCTAGAATCGTGTCGAGCATCGCGGTCAAAATGGCATCCGCTTCTTTTTTGGTTACATCTGCCTTTTGGGCGATCGCATCGACGAGTTCACCTTTGTTCATGGGAGTTCCTCACATAACAGACGCTAAATTGTAGTGCACGATCGCAAGCTGTGCAAGTGTACTAAAACGGGCCGCAGAATTGAACCAGGAAACGGGCGAGGATAAGGCAGCGCTGAATCTGATCCTCAGTTAAATCAGGACAGGAGGAGATGAACTTCGGAGGGGCTGAGCCGTCACATCGTCAGCGTGTCAGAAATCGACAGCCCTCGCTCTGTACGAAAGACGGCTGATTGGTGGTGGGATACTAAAGTCATATCCATAGCCTCTGAAGCCATCAGTGAGTCGCTTGGTGCAAGAGCTAGGGGAGCCTACCAGCAGCATCTTGCACCTGCGTTTCATACAGTTGGTAAGCAATTGCGATCGACAGGCAGCCCGCCTAGACTATTGTTGAAATGTGCGAGCTTAGAACTCGTAGAAAAATCACAAACAATTCTTGTGTCGATCGCAGGATTTTTAGGTATCGTCTAGGGGGCAAGCGTTCGTCTACCTCTAGCGTAATCCTCAAAAGCCAGGAATCCTCAAGAACGTTCTGCCTCGTTCGTTGTAAGGATGTTGCCCCATGAGTGTGCTAAATCTTGTCTCATTGTTTGGCATTTTTGGATTGTGTGCGATCGCCTGGTTATTCTCAGAGAATCGGAGTTTGAGGGTTTTTCCGTGGCGAATTGTCAGCATGGGAATTTTGCTACAACTGATTTTGGGAGCATTCGTTTTTCTCTTTCCCCTGACGAGAGAAGCCCTGCAAGGGTTTAGCAATCTGCTAGATGGCGTTTTTTTGGCAGCAGATACGGGGGCAAACTTTGTGTTTGGCAAGAATATTGTGCCGTTGCCCACTCGACCGGCAGATGTCAATTTGGGCTATATTTTTGCCTTTCGGGCGTTGCCGACGGTGATCTTCTTTTCGGGATTGATGGCTCTGCTCTATAACATTGGTGTGATTCAAGTAATCACAAATGTATTCGCAAAAGTGTTCTATGCCGTGATGCGTTTGAGTGGGGCAGAGGCTTTAAGTGGGGCAGCCAATATCTTTGTGGGCATTGAGGCAGCGATCGTGGTTAAACCCTATTTGCCCAAGATGACTCGCAGCGAACTCTGCGCCATTCTCACTTGCTGCTTTGGCACGGCCGCCTCCTCAACCCTGGCAATTTATGTCAGCTTTTTGCGTCCGGTTTTTCCAAATATCTTGGGGCATCTGGTTTCTGCTTCGATCATTGCCATCCCGGCCTGCTTTGTGTTGTCGAAAATTTTGGTTCCTGAAACAGAAATTCCTCACGCGGGGGCGGATTCCTAGCGAAAAGACAGCGCGAGAAGACTTTAACGATCGAGAGTTCGACGATGAAGACTTTGTGCAGGCAGAAACCCCAACCAGAGAACCGATCGAGCGAGTCAGCCCCCTAGATGCCGCAATCGTCGGGGCATTGGATGGGGTAAAAATGGCCGTGTCGATCGCCGCCGTGCTGATTTTGATTTTGGGATTGGTTTCGTTAATCAATCAAATTTTTGCGGGCTTGGCCAATGTGCCTGGGGTGATTGGTCAATTTTTTAGCGTCATGACCTTAGCAAACATTGCAGGGGTCATTTTTCTACCCTTTACCTTTCTAACGGGCATTTCTCTCAACTGGAACGAACTGTGGGAATCGTCGGTGATTATTGGGCGCAGACTCCTCGAAACTGCCATTCCGCCCTATCAGGCTCTCGGAGCGGCGGCGGCTCGACCCGACAACCCCTTGAGCGATCGAGCGGTGCTCATTATCAGCTATGCGCTTTCGGGGTTTGCTCACCTTGCCTCAGTGGGAATTTTTGTCGGCGGCACGATCGCTCTGATTCCGTCTCGGCGCAAAGATATTTCAGAGTTAGGCTGGAAGGCACTATTTGCCGGAACCTTAGCCACTCTGATGATCGCCTGCGTCGCTGGATTTTATGACACGGGCAACGCTAGCATTCTCGGTGAGAAACCCGCGATCGTTGCGCCATCGTCGCGCCGGCCAAACCTAGAGCCATCAAGCCTTTGCCAGTTCCATCGGTTCCTGCTGCACGCAAATCGCCCAAACCATCACTCGCCACCAAAAACCCAACAGCCAAACCGATCGCATCTCCATCGCCTCGCTAAGAGGATGTTTTAAAAGGGTTGGTTCGAGCCTCAAGGGCGCGATCACAAATCCCAAACCCTGATTCTCTCCTAGCAGCTTCTTGGTAGCCAAGGTCGTGAAACATACGCTGGGGACTTTTAAAACATCCTCTCAGGGGTCTTTTTTAAGGGGCTATTTTTTGCAAATCCTCTAGGGCAAAGTTCAGCCGCTGCTGAGCGGGTCGAATCGGAGTTGAGAAGACTGAATCAGTCCGCTGCAACGCCGTGTTGGCGAGCACCTTCGCACCGAACGAGAAGCACCTCGCGCCACTTGGCGAGGCAGACTTGCGATCGGGCGATCGACGAGTCAACTAACATCGCAGCCAACCAAACGCGGAACGATCGAACTCACAAACAGAACGAGAGAAGCGAGACACTTTGCGCTCACCACGAGAAGCAACCCAACGGTGAAGCTGTGCGGCGGCTTGAAGCCACGTATCGCTACTGTAGAGCAATCTTGTGAGTCCGCTGCACTGAGCTTGTTGTGCTGCCGTCTGTGCATCTAAGATCACCCTTGTTGAAGGAAAACACGTTCAAACTCTTCATATTCCAAAGGCATCTCGATATTAAAGTGCTGACAGATTGCTTTGACATCACGATAATCGTCCTCATCAAATTGATATGCAATATGAAACTTTACTACCCACTCTGGCGAGATGCATTTCACAGGATTTCCATCTACTGAACCGTTTCCAGATAGTGATTCCAATGGGTAGGGGATACCATAAATATGATTGTCTGCGGCATCAAAAGTATAAGTGTGAATATCAATCTGATGACCTTGATGGTCGCTTAAGACAAAGTTAAAATCACTACTGTCGGCACGATGCGCGTCACTGTAACCTCGCGCTTCTAACAAGGTACGGACTTGTTGCGCGTCTTTGTGCTGAATCGCAATATCCAAATCAGCATGGGAACGTGTTTGTCTTTCAAGTAACGCATCGACACCCCATCCGCCATCAACATAAAACTCAATCCTGTGCTGATTGAGAAGTTGCACAATCTCAATTACATTCCGTAATGTCATTTCAGGAATACTATTTCCCATTAATCTTAATCTCTTAAATCTTTCTCTAGATAACCTAAGCGGCACAACGTTCCGGCTGAGCGGCTGCAACTAACCTTCGCCACACTACCAAGATCCCAGAACAGTCCGCTCCAGCCGGGTTGTTATGCTTCGCGCTACTTATATTTTATTTGCCGCGCACGGGAAAGTAAACAAGGAAAAATGAAATAATTCCTAATACTGTTCCAATAGTACTCACAACTTGTATAAAGACACTGCTGAAACCAAAAATAAAAGTTGCCACAAGTGTAACAGCTACAAATAAAACAGTTCCAATTATTGAAATTAATAAAGGAGTTGTTCTTATCAAAATTGATTTGTTGCTCTCTTTGAATATGGGTGTTTCAACCAAATTTGTATACTTGTATGTCTGACCTTCTACTAATTCGTGAATGAGAGTTCTCCAAGGTTTATCAAAATCAGGTTTAACAAGTAATTCAAAAGTATAGAGCTTATCAATATTTTCAAGCAAAGAACACGCAAAAATGTCACCTATATAAACTTTAGACACTGATGTGACATCGACGATTACGCCTTTTCTTTTGCCAAGGACGGATATGTAGCGTCTCAAATTGAGGTACTGAATCCTCTCAACTGTCCAATCAACACTATCTGTCAAGCACAAACTGTATTTTGCCTTCAGTTTTGCAAGATCATCGGCGCTATACTCAGGCACTAATGGAACTACTTTGTCTTTGGAAGCACCAGTGTAGTATTTATATGTTCCTGTTGAGAGGTTTTGAAGGAGGTTGTACACATCTGTTCTAAGTAAGTTTAGTTGAACTTGCTCTGTGCGACCATCTTCAACTTGAACAAATACGATGTGTTTTGTACCTTTTTCGATGCAGTGTACGATCGAATTGAGGTACTGATCTGGTCTATCGGTAGTTACGAAGATGTATAAGTTTCTCAATCTTGATTACCTCCAGAAGTAATCACGCGACCCTTACCTGAAACCTTTGCTTTTCTTAAACAGATTAATGCTTCAACTGATGTTCTTCCAACACCAAATGACATTGTTTTTCCAGTTTTCTTTAGAAAATATTCAGAATAAGAAGTCAAAACACATTCAATGTTCAAGTTATCCGAAACAATAAAACATATATCGTCGCCAGCAACATATATTAATGAAGCCTTGATTTCACTCTTTGCCAGAGTTGCTATGTCTTCAAGAGCCGATTTTACCTGGAACGAAAATTTGCTGGCTTCTTCGAGATCTCCTGAGAGCAAGTGGAGATCAATAACGTCGCCTATATTATCACCATCCCCAACGCAAATTAGTGAGTTATTAGACACGCTCTCTCCTGGACTTCCACAAATAAGATTCAATCACCAGCCTAATCGATAACTGGATAGCTATTCAAACTTTAGAGGCTGACAGGCAGGCTTCAAGAAGTGCCCTCACCGAAAACTCAGAAGCATAACGACTAAGTTGAGCCGCCGCAGATAACCTTTGATTTCGACAGATAACCTCTTGGCGGTCGGCTCCAACGCAGTGTTAGGTTGCTTCGTCACTAAGCATCTTAATGATGTGCTTGGCAAGGCGCTCTTTAATTTCTCGATGTCTAGGGATAGGTTGAGAAACTTTTGTTCTTGGGTTTTGATACCAATCATGCTTACCACCATGACGAATGAAGATACAACCCATTTCTTCAAGCTTCTTGATTAAGTCTCTCTGTTTCACGACACTTCAAGCTCTGCGACTTTCCGAACATAGGGAATAGCTCCACCTGTCAACTCACTGTAAAGATCAAGCAGATTTTCTCTTAACGTATCTTCGGTCTCACCTTGAGTCCAATAGTCAGGGTACTCTTCGAGATAACCTAACCACATATCATCATCTCGCCAGTAGACATACTTTTTCTTCATTACTGATCACCTTGCTCTATGGGTTTTGGGTTACTAGCTCATCCTACCTTTTTCAAACGACGATCAAACCCCAGAAACCAATCTCCCTTTGAATGCAGTACTCCTTTGTCCGCTCTGCTAAATATGCATACTGCTTGGCATCTACTCCAAATTCTTTCCGACTGCCATCCAGAAATTCAAAGGTTACATAGTAGGAGGTTGAAGTGTTACCACCATGTTGACCACCAAAGCCTGAAACATGCTGGCGTTTACAACAACATAAGCTTCTCTGGCAAGCTGGGTAGAAAGCATGTTAGGTAAGAGTTCAAAAAAGAACCACCCAATAATCAGTATTACTACGAGAATAATGAGCGCAATACCGAAGAATGCTTCCATTGCAACACGTCCTTAGCTAAATGCAACCTAACGGTGAAGTTGTGCGGCGGCAGATTACCTCGAACTCTCACCAATAACCTCTGTACCGTCCGCACCAACGCAGTGTTACTCCCTTCCCGGCAAAAGATTAAGCAACCAATGAGAAGATGAAATTGAGCGTTTTTGCACCTGCTCGGCTGAGAGAAACTGGTGGGAGTCCAAAAACTGTTCTAACTGCTGTTGAATCTGCTCAAGGGTGGTTCCTATCGGCAAGTGGTGCAAGAACCGCAAGCGCAAAAGGTGAATC
>JAAUOZ010000124.1 GCA_012034655.1 Leptolyngbyaceae cyanobacterium CSU_1_3
CGGAATCATCAGCACTCCGAACCAGCCTACGTATAGGCGGTTGTCGGTGGAGGTGACCCACTCGCAAAACTGTGACCACAGGTTCTCGCTTTCGCGTCTCTGTATTGTTGTTGTCATGGTTTATAAGGCCGGTTTGGACAATGTATGGTGTGGACTTGCCACATCTCTAATATTAGAGGAGTCTTTAAGCTTTGTAAAGGTATTTTTCAATTTTTGTAGAAAGTTATCCTATATTTTGAGCGGGTCGCCTTAAGTGCTTGGAGTTGATGACCTTTTGAGCCACGGGTACTAACTTTTTACCTTAATATCTCTACTCACGTATTTATTCACATAGACTTACTAGAGAGTGAGGATGAGATTAAAATCTGAATTGACCATACGGAGCCATTCATTAGGAAGAATCTTCTGAAACCCTGGCTAAATCAGGGTGCTGAGTGACTCATTTTGCGATTGTTCATGAGTCGATTCAGCCATATCAAGTTTTTCAAAGACTTTTGCCGAATGGATCACTCTATGGCGGGCCATCGTTCTGCTTCACCCGCCGCAAGTAGCCTCTCGGACTCAACCGACCACTTTCCAACGATCGATGTGCAAGCGGATTGCTAGTGGCTGGTAACTATCAACCAAGTCAATGATCATGAGCATGGGTTACAGGAACCATCGGATCTTGTCTGCCCCAAATAATTAGGGTCGGAGCAGCAATAGACGCTAATCTGTCAGCGATCGGCTGATAGAACTGTCCTCAAAGGTTGAAGTTTGAACGACCCACGTTTAATATTGCTTCTGCTGCGCCAGGGAGTGTCGCCATGTGATAAAACTCCTCGACAATTTCATCGGCAACAAAGTTTGAGTCATAGACCGTTTGTTTACACAACATTGCCACACCTGACTTGCTGGGCGAACTAAATAATCTGCCTAAACCTGGAAGCGTTGCGATCCGTAGAAGGAAATTGATTTCTTTACCTAAACCAGCACTGCCAACCAGAATCAATCGATCGACGAACTTCGGAAAGCTTAGCGCAAAGGTGAGCGCCGCTCCACCACCCGCAGAAGCTCCAATTAAACTTGCTTTAGAGATGTCTAAAGCCTTCATGAAATCTCGCGTGAACTGAGCAGTAAAGGCATGAGTTTCCCAAGTTTCCCCATATACAGCAATGCATCTAAGCAATCATCTCTGACTGCGTTTGCTACAGTTTCCACCCTCACTAGATTCGACAAATCAGCTTGAATCCACTCCCCGATCGCTGCCTCAGTCCAAGAAACCGAAAGCAAGTGATCAGTCCGAGATGCCATTAAATGACATCAAATGTTCTCCGATTTAGTTGAATTTGCCATCGGGTTCCAGTAGTGTGGCAACCCAGTTGGCAATTTTTCTAACGGCAATGGCATTACCTCGATTGCGCGTCTTGGGGCAGGGGTAGAGGCACAATGTCTGAATCCAATATCACGTCTGAAATTCTTCAGACGATCGACATTTTGGAAGCCCTAGAAACTTTGCTGGAAAAAGCTCCCACTCCTGAAGTTGAAGCGATTCTGCAAGAAGCCTGGATCAAAGTCAGTGAAACCTTTCCTGAAGATTTCAAAGACGCAACGCGAGAAGATGCCGGAGCAGACGGTCTGCGGCGTTACATTCGAGTGAAGGCATTTTTTGAGAATCCCACTGAAAATCCGATCAGCCCACAAGAGTTGGAAGCATACTATCGGAACCGTGCGCCTGTGGATGAGGATTCGGCGGAGTTTTTCTTTCCAGAGTGAGGGGCAATTCTTTTGCGGAGACACTTTGTGAGCGCAACCGCTGATTCAATGAAGCTAAAGTCTTACAGTTCATGGTCGGTTGTTTGCGAGATAATCGAGAATGCCCTGCACGATCGCCTGTGCCATTTGGGTTCGAGTGGCTGGATCGCTGAGTCGAGGCGCATCCTCCTGCCCCGTCACAAAGCCCACCTCCACCAGCACCGCAGGCATCGCAGTACGAACCAGAACATAAAAGCGAGCACGTTTCACACCGCGATCGCGCATTCCGGTATTTGCCAACAGTTGTTGCTGAATCCTCGCTGCTAACCGCTGCCCCTCCACACTGCCCGCAACATGAAAGGTTTCAATCCCGTTTACCTCTGGACGGCTCATGCTGATGGCATTGGCATGAATGCTGATGAAGAGGGTAGCACGAGCATAGTTAGCAATTTCTACACGCGGTTGTAATCCCAGATCCACATCTGTCTGTCGGGTCAGGATTGCCTGGATTCCCTGATTCTCCAGCAAACTGGCGACTTGTAAACTGATGTCTAATACAATCTCTTTCTCGTAAATCCCGCCAATTCCAACTGCGCCAGGATCAGGCCCCCCATGCCCTGGATCAATGACCACGATGGGGCGCTGCTGGGGTAGAAGATTGGTTGGATGGGGGGAAGGAACTGGGACTGTTGGTGCAGATTCTACCCTTTCCGGGATTGGGTTGTTTGGAACTGGAATCGCCTCATCGGCAGGCGATGAAGGGGAGGGTTGAGCGATGACCACAGCGGCTTGCAGCCAGATCAGTCCAAAACAGCCAACGAATTGCCAATGAAATTTCACGAATTTGAAGTCCAGAAAACTGAAGAGCCGAGTTTTTGCGTTAGGCTAAGTGATTATAATATGAGAATGATTATCATTTTTGCCGACTTATGATCAGTTCTGTTCTTCAGCCCCCTTCCAACCAAACCAGCGCTGAACGTCCAGCACATTAATTTCCCACTCCCCATTCCCTACTCCCTCTTATGAACCTTTTCTCCCAAGACAAACCCAAAGCCGACCCAGAGAAAATTCGGGATATCAAGAACTGGGTCTACCGTATTCTCGAAGTGGATAGTGATATTCCGATTTCCATCAGTCAGCTTGCCTGTAAGGAACCAGGATGTCCGCCAATTGAGACGGTGATTGCAGTGATGTCAATGCCAGTTAAGCAATACAAGATTCATAAGGCAGTCAATGATATTGATGAAACAAATATTTGTGACTTGATTTGATAATAAGTCACAAACTTCAACGGCGATCGTAAACACGAAGTCCACTGAGTTGTTGCAAGTGCATTGGAAAAATCAATCGTAATGACAAAACATACTTTATTTGTTTGCAAATCCTGTGCCTATTCATCAACGCAGCGAGACTACATGGGCCAGCGGGGCGGATATCATCTTCTGAATCATCTGCTGCGTCTCCAGTCAAAATGGACTTTAGCCGCAGAATATACGATCGCCCCTGTTGAGTGTCTCAGCGCCTGTAATCGTCCTTGCGTCGTTGCTTATGCCGCTTCCCATAAAACCACATTGATGTTTGGCGATTTACCCCCGCTCCAAAGTGCGATCGCTATTCTGCAACTGGCAGAACAATACTATGCTAGCTCAGATGGGTTAATTTCTCGTCAAGAACGCCCTGATATTCTCAAAAAGGGAATTTTAGCGAGAATCCCTCCCTGCCAACCTGCAAGCCTATGCACTGAAAGTAATTACGAGAATAGGCTGTAGGAAATCATTTCATAGTTCAGCCGTCTGCTGAGAGAGGGGATGTGATATCGTCCCCTTTCTGTCACGGTTGATAATCACCTAACCTAAATTCACTCATGACGTTATCCATTTCACCCGACAATATCCTTCAACACAGCGGCAGGATTGGCGGTGCTGTTTGAGCTAGCTAAGTCACTGAAGCGGGAGTTCAATCTACGCGCCTATCAAGGATTGTCAGAGCTAACGGATATGAAATTACAACAGCGAGCGCAAACCTTAGTCCATCTCGCTCAGGTATTTGGCTTAGAGGTTCAAGCACAACCCTCAACCCCACTAAAGATTGATGTTGACTGGATTGAATCACTCCTGCGACAACGGCAACAGGCACGTCAGGAAAAACGCTATGCCGAGAGCGATCGCATTCGCAATGAGCTGCAAGCGATGGGCATTATCGTAACGGATCAGCCGGATGGACAAACTCGCTGGCATCGATAAGTGGCTATGAAGCACCAAAACATTGAGCAATGGAATCATCAATGGGGCAAGACTTTAGTTTGGGTTGGACCGCTCAGTTGGCCTGTGCTAGGAATTTATGTGCTTATCCGCAATCAGGTAATGTGGGGAGGGCTGGCTGCGCTTTCTATCACAATGCCAATCAGCTTAGTGATTCATACAATCGCCCCACTTGCACTGATAATTCTGATATTTTATCGTCGCCATCGCCGTCAGCCCATTGGTAAAACGATTCGTTGGGGGCTGGCTTACTATGTCTCAATTCCTTTGATTATTTTCGCTCTTTCGATTAAACTACAAGGCTTTTCAGGAACATTGGCGTGGGTTGAGATGATCATTCGTGAAATTAAGTTTCAACTGAACCGATAGAGGAATGTACACTAAAAAATACTAAAGCGCCTATGAGTGTAACCTTAAAATCAATTCTGGAGTTAGGCGCTAAAGAAACCCTGTCAGATTATGTGACCGCGATCGCCTGGTCGCCGGTAGGCAATACCTATAGGTCTGGCTCAATTCCGGCGGCTCGCAATTGAGCGGCTAGACGTTCTGTGCGTTGGCGTTCCTGCTCAACTTGTTCTGTGCCCCACAGGAGTAAATTTCCCTGCTCATCCCACCAGCGCAGCCAGTAGCCATGACGGTTTTCACGGGTTCCCTGCCAGACTCCCAAAAAAGCTGCATTTCGGGTATCCAAAACCGATTCTGCTCATTCGCAGATTCCAGGTGATACCGTTTTTCGTCCGTGAGGCGATAGAACTCTAAAGTTCCAGCTTCTGGCTCAAAAATGCCGTAGTTGGGCACTTGCAGAATCTGCTCATAGTAGAAGAATTTTCCCGGCGGGTAGGTTTCCTTAACAGAATATTCGCCGCCATCGGTGTCGGATAGAAACTCCAGCACCAGTGCCGGAATGTCGCCCTGGAGTCGGGGGGTGTAGCTGCGAACCACGTCCGATCGCGGCACGGTAATCTCTGGGATATATGCCCAGTCGGAGGCTTTCACCACAATTTTGCCGTTGACTGTGGCACAGATGCCGTAATTGGTTGGGGTCAAGGCATGATCTGATAAGCGTTTGGCAATCTGCAAACTCTCGGTCAACGCTGCGGCTAAGGCAGGCTGATTAATGTTATCCACAGGGTCATTGGGTAAACGAAAATCATCGGGCAGCTTTTCCCAAACAATTTGGTAGCTAGGAGAGGTAGCTAGCATGAGAATTGGCTCACGAGTAGTGAATTCTCTGTATTCTATCGCAGCAGCATGGCAGCAAATGCTTGACATTAACATCAATGTCAAGGTTTAGCGTAAGAGAGTTATCTGTTCGACTGTTCATGCTTGACTCAATGCGATCGCTCATGTAACGCTCACCCAGGAACATCGGGATGTCCTCGCGGCAATTAATTTTATGTGGAGTTCTGTTGTTCCTGGGCTGGTGGGCGCTCCATTTAGAGTGGATTGGAATCGCCCTATTCATCCTGGTGACTGCCTATGTGATTGGCGGTTACGAAAGTGCCCGCGAAGGGTTGACTACCCTAATTCAAGAAAAGGAACTGAATGTCGATCTGCTGATGATTGTCGCAGCCTTGGGAGCAGCCGGATTGGGGCTATGGCGACAAGAGTATTTTCTAATCATTGATGGAGCCGTGCTGATCCTAATCTTTGCCATCAGTGGAGCACTGGAAGGCTATGCCATGCGGCACACCGATCGCGCCACCCACCAAGATGCAATCATCTATTTTGCAGGTCACGGCTTTCGAGTGACAAATTCTATGACTGACGAGGCAGAAGGCTATACTTTATCAGGCAATAGCCTTTACCTTTTTGAAGGATTGGAAACGCCAAGTCAGCAATGAGCTAAGTTCTTGCTGATGAGTGGTATGGCATTGGTCAAGACAATCGGTAATTGCTTGCTTACAGCAGTTTGCGACCTAACGTGCCACAGTTAGCCTTATATAGTTGACTCAGAAAGCAAGCCAAACGTCCTGCTTAATTTGGCATCTTTACCTTACTAGGTTTGTAGTGGGTTTGATCTCAAATTGCTGTATGATGCGCTATGTCGGTTAGCCAAGGAAGAAATTGTTGACCCAGTGCGTGGAAACCGCAAGATCGAATATGTCTACGATGCAGTCGGTAATCGATTGACGAAACGAGATAGCGCGATCGGTGAAACCATCTACCGCTATAACCAGAATGATTGGTTGCTGGATGAGAAGCTGAATGGTGTAACAACGACCTACAGCTATGACAGTAACGGCAATACAAAGACGAAAACGACGGGAGCAGAATCGACGACTTATGGGTGGGATACGCAGAATCGATTGACGGGTTTGCCATCAAGCATCATTGGAATGGATGCTGGAAAACTCAACGCTTGACCAGAGGAAATGGAGTGTTTCATTAGCGCGCATACTCCCGGATGGTGAAAACAGGCTGACTTGAGCCACGTTGGTTTTGTTGAAGTACCCCTCAGTAAGCGATTCTGTAAGGTTTCTTGAGTCGTGAGGTAGTGGTGCAGAGCCTGTCCGACACCCTGAAGATCTTTGTCATCTTTGCAAATCACAATGCCGCTATGCTCAGATCCACGGCGGTACAACAATAGAAAATCATCCCGATTTAGGGTAATGACGACTCGACGATCGGCTGTAGCGGTGGTCAACACCTGCTCATCAAAATGCTGGGTTAATCGAAGCACTGGATTGCTTGGTTGACCCCGTGACGCGAGGAGATCCTCAATCCCCGCTACGGTGGACTTGCAAAAGCGTCAGTCAACTTGCCCAAGCCCTGCAACAGCAGGGACATCAGGTCAGGGCAAAGACGGTCTATCGCTTGCTGCGGTCGATGGATTACAGTCTGCAAAGTAATCGCAAAACCCGTGAAGGCAAAGACCATCCCGACCGAGATGCTCAGTTTGAGCACATTGCCACAACTGTCGCTCACAACCGTCGCTCAGTTTCAACAAAGGCAGTGCCCCGTGATTTCGATTGATACTAAGAAAAAGGAACGGGTGGGCAATTTCCATAATCGGGGGCAGGAGTGGGAACCGCAAGGAGAACCCGTTGAAGTCAAGATGCATGACTTTCCCGACAAAACATTAGGCAAAGCCATTTCCTACGGTATTGACGACTTAGCCCTCAATCAGGGTTGGGTCAGTGTCGGAATCGACCATGACACGGCTGAATTTGCCGTTGAGTCGATTCGTCACTGGTGGTTAGAGATGGGACAACCCCTCTATCCCAAAAGCAAACATTGACTGACCACCGCAGACTGGGGGAGTAATGGCTACCGCAATCGCCTGTGGAAGTTGAAACTGCAAGAGTTTGCTGATCAGATGGGCTTGACCGTTCACCTATGCCATTTCCCACCCCGTACCAGCAAATGGAACAAGATTGAGCATCGACTGTTCTGTCGTATCACTCGAAACTGGCGCGGCAGACCGTTAACAAGTCTGCAAGTGAGCATCAACTTGATTGGCAGTACCACGACTGAACAAGGGTTAGAAGTTCGTGCTCAACTAGACCAAAACCAATATAAAACAGGCATTAAAGGAACGGATGAGCAATTCAACACCATTGCCCTTCGACGACAGCAGTTTCATGGGGATTGGAACTATCAGATTCACCCTAGAAAAACTGCCTAATTGCTCAAGTTATTTTTACACACCTCCTATTAGTAGATTTGAGGACAATTAACAAAGCTGCAAGAAGTGCAACGACGAGAAATGCAATTAATGTCAGAGGGTTAGTCACTGAAGCAATTGCCTTTAGGAAGGGGACAAGATCCATACCATTCAAACAGGAATATTTTTAGAGGTAAATTTGTTAGCCAACGAAGCCGCTCTGAATACTTCCACGAATAATTGTTGCCTATTTTGTTGGATCAATCTCAAAACTTCAGAAAATATACAGAATAAAAAGTATGAAATATCACAATGTACAACGAGAAAAATGTAAAACACTCCTACACCCGACCAAACGAAGCAGGCTAACGGTTGCAATCAGCGGCGACGAGTAAACTTTGCAGCATCACCAAGGTCCCTCAACCGTCCGCTGCATTGCAATTGTTATACTGCGCTATCTACACTTGCTTTTCTGGATAGAAGATAAACAGCGTACAACCTGTCTTAGATTGGGGAACATGACTAGACCCAACTGGATGATGAATGAATGTTCCGGCAGGATAGTCACGAGTCCCATCATTAAAAACTCCACTCATGACCAAAACTTCCTCTGAATTGTCTTGGTGGAAGTCAACGCCCTCCCATCGCGCGTCAGGTGCAATCTCAACCACCACTGCCTGTGATCCAGCATCACCTTGCCATAACTGGCGCACAGAAATTCCACTGAAAACCTCTTGAACTGGACTATCTTGTCCGTTTGACCATACTATTGTACTCATTTATATCCTCTCCTTTGAACTTGTAACTGAAGCTTAAACTGCTAAAATCTATTTGTCAAAATGAACTAAATGAATTTAAGATTCATTTTTACTGATATACACTTATGGAATTTCGCCATCTACAGACCTTTCAAGCGATCGTGCAAGAAGGTAGCTTTCTGAAAGCCGCTGAAAAGCTTCAGTACGCACAATCCACAATCACATTGCATATCCAGCAGCTAGAAGCAGAGTTAGGCGTGAAACTTTTCTCTCGTCGCGGTAAGCGCACAGAATTAACGGTTGCTGGTAGAACCCTTCAAGATCACGCTGACTATCTACTTCATCGTGCAGCTAATTTACAGCAAACAATGACTGATTTAGTTGCCGGGGAAGCTGGGCATCTACGAATCGGGTCAATCGAACCTGTTGCGAGTGTTCATTTGCCTACGGTACTGACACAATTTTGCCGTGAACACCCTAAAGTGCGTCTGACCTTAGAAGTTGGGGTGACTCAAGTGATTAGCCAGCGTGTAGCGGCAGGCTCACTAGATGCAGCGATCTGTTCACCTCCAAGTGCAAATTTAGATTTAGCTTTTGAATTGCTATTTCAAGATCCGATCGCACTGCTAATTCCAGAAACACACCAATTCGCCCCATTAGATTGTATTTCAGTTTCCTCATTGGTCGGAGAGCGTTTGATTCTTACCGAGGAACACTGTCCCTATCGTAATATTTTAGAGAAAGCGTTACTTCCTCATGGAATTAACCCCTTTTCAGGGATCGAAGTGATGAGTCTGGAAGCAATCAAACAAATGGTGCGATGTGGCTTAGGAGTGGGTGTCCTGCCTAGTGCTGCAATCGCTTCTCCCCCTCCACATACGATTACTCGAAATATCGCAGAGTTAGATTTGAAATTACCTGTTGGTGTTGTCTTTCAATCAGAAACAAGCTTTCCTGGCTCGACCTTGTACTCACTAATTTCAGAATTGAAAGCCAGCTTGGAAAAACTCTAATTGATGCAGCCCACAGACAGCCTTCAAATACTGTCTCCACCGACGACTTGAGCAGTATAATGGTTCGCTTGAGCGGCTGCAAGCAACCTTGGCAATATATCAAAATCTTTCGTCAGTCCGCTCCAAGCAAATTGTTATGCCGTGGTTTAGCGCCGCAGTGCTTTCAGTCCAAGATTTGGAAATAACTGACTGGCAACCGCAAACTGTACCCAAGCAGCTGCCAAGGTTTCTAAAGAACGAGCCACAATTAACAGCCCTGTGTCAATGGCTTCATACTCACAGTCCTCAATTAGTTGAGCAACCGTCTTCTTGGCATCTGAGTCATCACCACAATAGAAAATGCTAGGGCGATCGCCCCAAACCCCTTGACTCTGAAGCAATAATGTCTGCAAAGGTGATGTTGAATGCCTCGACAACGGCTGCATTCGGCGCAAGTTGTTGCACCCTCTCAGCGACAGAGACTTTTAAGTTTGTCGCTAAGCCGATCGTCTGCCCGGTAAAATCAGGTTGTAATCCACTGATGCAAGTGATCACAATTTTGCCATCCAGAGAACCGACCGCAGACATGACCTCTTCTAATGCCGAAACTCCTATCGCCAGCATAACAACCTGGCTTTTTTCTATCGCTTCTTTCATATTGTCAACGGTCGCCTGGTTGCCCGCTGCAACAGCAAGCTGCTGAAGTTTATCCGGGTTTCTAGAATAGGAAAAAACAACCTCATGACCAGCCTTTGCCCAGAGCTTGCCTAAACCGCCACCCATATTTCCTGAACCGACGATCGCAATTTTCATTAAAAGCCTATACTGCTGACTATTGAGTTGAACTGGGTAACATGGTCGCCACTGCTTTTTCAAGCGCTTTTGGATCACTGAGCAATTGCGCTGCCATTTGTTTTGCCTGCTCACCAGGGTAAACTTCCTCAACGCTATCAATCACAGCTTTTAGAGCATCGCTAACGACCTCTTCTGGCGACACTTTTGGGTCAGGATAGGATTTACCCATGCCGATATCAATGGTTGCAGGCAAGACCGCAATGACAAATGTTCCTTGTGCTGCCAACTCTGCTCGTACCCCTTGGGTGAGAGATAGTGTTGCAGCTTTGGATGCACTGTAGCTGCCATTGAAGGGAAGATTGACTCGCGCCACCATCGATACCATGTTGACAATTGCGCCACCGCCATTGTGCTTTAATACGGGTGCAAAAGCACGACACATCATCAAAGTTCCAAAGTAGTTAACGTCTATCTCCATACGGGCTTGAGACAAATTAGGCGCAGCGATCAAGCCCTGATTAAACCCAACTCCGGCGTTGTTGATCAGCAAGGTCACGTCTGGGCATTGTTCGGCTACCTGATTGACAGACTGTTCATCTGTAATATCGAGGGCAATAGGAATAACGATATCGGGATGGTTTGCGACTAGCGCTTCCAATGCCTTGGGGTTGCGTGCACCCGCATAAATTTTGGCAGCCTCTTGAGATCGCAACGCTTCAACGTAGTATTGTCCCAATCCTCCATTTGCCCCAGTGACCAAAGCAACTGAATTTTCAACGTCCATGATTTCTCCTAACTAATTCAAAAGCTCACAAAATGCTGCCATCACACCGTCGGCACAATAAATGTTACGCGCTTTCTCCTAAGAGGTGGGTTTGGATAAGTCTTGATCTGCTTTTACGCTACGGTAAGTAAACTTCCATCCGGCACTTGTTTTCTTCAACTTTTCATGGATTTTTGCAGAGCCAAGAAAACCACCTGTGCTGGCGTTGATGATGTAGAGATAGGCAATGATTTCGGCGCGATCGCCATTCACATGAATAATGGGATTGTGAACATAATGGCGCGTTCCACCATTCGCAGATGTTTGTGCATAAAACCCATTAAACCAGGATTTGTAGGACTCCAGGCTATCCGCAGAACCAAAGGGTGTTTCAATGAGTACCTCATCGCTCCAGGTCTGAATGTTCTGTTCCAGATCCCCAGAATCAAATGTTTGCTCTGCAATGTAAAGCGTTGTCAGGATATCAATTCGTTCATCCATTGGTTAATCTTCTATACTCCTAAATTAATTCAAAAGCCCTCAAAATTCTACCGTTCATCTAAATGGTCTGTCCGCTCGCCCATCGCGCATCCTCAAAGGACAGGAACGCAATCACATCTGCGATATCTTGAAATATCAATTGAGTAAAGGGGGCGCAAGTTTTGGTGCAAATTCTGGATTGGGCAATATGGGCAAAGGCTCCTCAGACGTTGGCATATCTAGATTCTGCGTGTAAATCACCTGATAGAGTTGGGGTTCTGCCTTGACAACAAGCCCTTGAAGACGCTTTAAATGGTCGGCAAACTCAGGACTATTTCGCATGGCGACATAATCTTCTACTGATGCAAAATTAGCGTAGTTCGCAGCTCGTGTGCGATCGAGACTAATGTGCAGATTAGCAGTATAACTGCCTGAAAATTGACCTTTCAATCTCTTATACTCGGCAACTTGAGTAGAAACAAACTGCTCAGTTTTTTCAGGATCGAGGGTAAATATATTGATGAGAACAATCCCATCACCGACTCGGATAGGATTGACCGGGAATCCATTTTCTAGTTGCGGATTATCCATGAATCTACTCCTTTAACTTGGGTTTGTGTTAGATGATTGATGGGCTGAACGCTTTGCCTCAGGAGGATAAAGCCAGGGCTTAAACAATCGCGTTACCTGAGGCATGATGACCCAAGTCATCAACGGCATCATGATGGCAATGCTTGCAAGGGTTGCTAACCAAGCAGGGAGTCCATTTGTGACGGGTCTCAGCAGAATCGGCATCAGAGAAATGATAGGATATATACCGATCGCGCTGACTATAGCGGTTTTCCATTTAGGGGGGTGGGAGTGCATTCGGCACTTCAGGTAGCGCGAACCATGCTTCTAACCCATTGACCCGCAAAACTTTTGGAGCACCGATGGTGAGTGCATCTGCCCTAGCAATCCAGCCCTGACAAATGGGAGATTCTTCCCACTCTTGCAAATGAACAAGGGTGTCGAAGCGCAGAATCAGTTGCCATTCACCACGCTTAGTTTCAGGATAGAGAACTTCACCTCCCGCATAGCCCGGAAAAGTGCTGGCAGCCAGAATGACACCTCGCACGGCTGCCTCAAAGTCGGCTTCATAGCCTGGTTTAACGCGACGTGCGATCGCAACCACAGCAGGTGCAGAATGATCAGGGGAGGATAGTTCTTTCATAGAATTGAGTTGCTAAAAAGTAAAGACGGTGCGAAGCGTTCCAACCACGATCGTGCCATTGTCACTCTGATTGGCAGGATGAGTGATGACCTGAACCAACGGAGTGATCCGAATATTGTTGGCTAGCGGAAAGTTGTAGAATGCTTCGATATTTGTTTGTGTCGCGTTTCCTACTTCGGTCAAAATGAAAGGCTGAGCGACACCCAGTCCAGCTAAATCACCTTTGACGAACAAATTCTGAAGAGAACCACCAGCCGACCAGTAGCTAGGACGAATGTCGCCGATCGTGGTGTCAGGATAGGAGGCATAACCATAACGCCCGAAGATGCCAAGCCGTGATGTGATTGCCCAATCGAAGTTTGCGCCAACAGACTGAAAATTGCTGCCTAGAACTTTTCCGCCACTGTATTGCAAGCGCATCGAGAAAGAGCCTGTGGGTGCATAGTCTAATTCCACAATGCCCATATAGGGATCACCAAACAAGCCGCCGCCTGCGCCGCCGCCTGCGGTCGGAAAGAGACGAATCTCTCCAAGACTGCCACCGCCAAAGAAGCGTTGGTTTTCAGGCAAATTTGCTTCCGCACTACTCGCAATGTAAACCGCACGCAGGCTTAAGGCACCTTGATTGGGTTTCCAGTCGATCGCCGCACCTGCACCTCCTGGTCTGGGTAACAAAATAAAATTGTTGGTCAGGGATTGAGTCGAAAAATCTCGAAAGCTAACATTCGCGAATCGATTTTTATCCACAAAATCAGCCGCAACCATTCTTGCCCCGATAGTTACGCTGAGATCCTTAGTCGGAGCAAAAGTGTAGTATAAACGTACGAGCGAGAGTTGATTTGTACCAGGAATCGCGAAATCTAAGCTGCTACCCAGATTAGGCTCCAGAAATCCTGCCGCATTATCATTTATTCCAGGACTGGCAGCAAGTAGGCGAAGTTTTAGTAAGTCAGTGCCTTTGAAACTGGTATTGAGGTCTAGACTGAAACGATATAGAGCGGTCGGATTCGGTTGATCGCGGCTAATGGTCGCGCCTCTAGGACTGATGATGCGCTCCCCTCCAAAGCTGCCCGCATTGACTGCAAAAATTACTTGCCCTGATAGTTTTGTCGTCGTTGAAAATTGCTGAGATTCCCATCTGTTCGTTTGAGTTTCTAGACGCTCAACTCGATCGCGTAAAGCAGTCAACTCAGTCGTAAATGCTTGCTGAAGACGTTCTACAGCCATCAAATCATCGTGAGTTAATCCAGCGATCGTGTTGATCCGTTCTAGGCAAGCCTTCAGCGCCACTGCGAATTCTTGACGGGAAAGTGCTTGTTCGCCTCTAAACCGTTTTTCTGAATCACCAGTAATGCAGCCGTATTTTTCGATCAGCGATCGCACAGCTAAAAATGCCCAACTTGATGAAGGCACATCTGCAAGCTGATCGACTGACGGAATGATTTCTTGCTGCAAGCTCTCTGAAGTAACAGAATCAGCGGAAACTGTTTGAGCTAGGGTAGAAGAACAATTTATCCAAAGCCCAAAGCCCAAAGCCAACCCTGTGTAGAGTCCTAATTGCTTCATTTTTACAGGCGATTGCCCCAGTAGCTCAGTTCCTGGTAAAGCTGTCCAACTGCTGGTCCTTCTGGGTTTTCCCAGTCTTTCATGATTTCTGAGGCAACCGATGCCCAAGACACCATGACTGCTCCTGCTTGAGTCATGCGTAGCAGCGCTGCTGTTTCATTCAACTGAGTATCAGATCCAGAAACATCTACCACGACATAAGGTTCGTAACCTGCTGCCAGTAAATCGAGTGTAAGTTGCAGCGTGCAGATATCTAGAGAAATTCCGCCCAGCAGAACTTTCTTACGCCCGATCGCTGCGAGTTTATCTCGAAACGCGGGTTCATCCCAAGCGCTCGGTGTATGACGCTCGATCCGGGTCGCATGATCGGCATGGGTAGTGACTTCCGAGAAAAACTTACCTCGAAATCCGCCTTCCTCACCCAGCATAATGGTTGGGAGATTGAAAATTTTCGATAGCCGAGCAAAGGCTTCTGCGTTCTTCCGGATTAAGTCATGATTGATCGTCTTTAGTCCTGGCAAAAATCCGTCTAGGAAGTCAACCAAAACCACAACGCAATTATCGCGAGTTACTTTTTCACAATAGTTCATGGTAAGTCTCTCAAGTTTCCTTTGTGGTTTTCTTGGATTTCAAGAACCCAGTCAATCGTCGCCAATTCGCTTTTACAACCTTCCACTGAAAAATTAGGTGCAGTGCAATGAATGAGAGAAAGGTATAAGCTAGCCAAAAATGCAGCGATCTACCGACCTCGACCATTGCATCATTTTGCGGAAACAAATCTGGCAGTGGTAGCCCGAAAAATTTGACATTGTTCGATCGAAAAGAATTAGAAAAGAAAAAACCAGCGATCGGGACTGCCCACATGAACACATACATCAAGGTGTGCAATGCAAAATTTTTCCACCATTGTGGCGAGAACTTGGGTAATCGCTTCGTGTACTTCTTCCGCATCACCTGAATCAGCGTCAGAATCCGCCAGGTAAGCAATGCCATTGTCAGGACACCGATCGACTTATGAAAGTCATAGAGCAATCCTCGAACGGGCGTTCTCGGCAACCGCGCCATAAACGTGCCACCGACAAATAAAACCAGATAGCAACTTGCCATCCACCAATGAGCAGACATCAATCGTTGAAAAGCAGAATTGAGCCTTGGCTTTTTAGCGGTTACCTTTTCCAGTGAACTCATGCTGAATGCCTCTTACAGAATGCCACCATTCACAGGAGCAACGAGCGGGAAAGTGCTGGCAGCCAGGATGACACCTCGCACAGCTTCCTCAAATGCAGCTTCATATCCCGGCTTGACGTGCCGGGCGATCGCCACAACTCCAGCAGGAGACTGCATAACTATCTCCTGAATCTAAAGATTCTTATGAGTGCCATCGCAGAAAGGAGCATTACCAGTCGCTTTACACAAACACATGGCGACTTGCTTTTGCTCATCTACTTGAAAGGTCACGGGTTTAAAGTCAGTTCCTTTGTGTGAACCATTACAAAAGGGTTGATTGTCAGAGAGTCCACAGCTACACCAGTGATAAGTTCCACTTTCTAAGGTTATTACGGTCGGTTTTCTGCCAAAGACTTTAGCTTCAGACATTGAGTATGCTCGTAATAAATTTGAACAATACCTAAGATATACTTCTACTGTCTTTCTGGGAAGTACTTACTTTTTAGTAAGTACTTCTGGATTCGCTAGGGAGTGATTGTCATGAAATCGGAACAACCTAATGGCACACCATTCGTGCAAACTACGTTGAAAGTCTTGGGTGGCAAATGGAAGCTCTTAATCCTGTGGCATCTGAAGGATAAGGCAAAAAGATACAGCGAATTGAAGCGGTTAATTCCTGAAATTACTGAAAAAGTGATGATCCAGCAACTGCGCGAACTAGAAAGTGATGGCATTGTTAGTCGCAACACGCTTGCTGAGATGCCTCCAAAAGTTGAGTATGATTTCACAGACTATGGCAGAACGATTATTCCTGTCTTGAAGCCGCTGTGTGATTGGGGACAGGAACACCTTAAACGCATGGACACAGATGGAGTAGATTGATTTTGTGGAAGTTGCCTTGATTTTCCTCATTGCTCAAAGTGTGGCTATGATAGCTCAAGCAATACTAGCTTTAGAAGTCAAGTGAGTCGGCATAA
>JAAUOZ010000125.1 GCA_012034655.1 Leptolyngbyaceae cyanobacterium CSU_1_3
CTTCAAGCAGGCCATCTCGACCTGCATTGCAACGGCCCATACCGACAAGTATGACAAACTAAAAAGCCTGATGAGTTGGAAGTTTCAGTCATTCAAGAAAGTCCATCTCTTAGCCGATTAGAGTATAAGCACTGCACCAAAGGAATCGGGATTTGGGATTGGGCAAGCAATGATCAAGGGGCAGAACCGGATGTCGTCATGGCAACGGCGGGCGATGTTCCGACTCAGGAAGCGCTGGCTGCAACTGCAATGCTACGCGAGGAATTTCCAGACCTCAAAATTCGGTTTATTAATGTGGTGGATCTGTTTAAGCTGCAACCGAGTACAGAACACCCTCACGGAATGAGCGATCGTGACTTTGACAGTCTGTTTACGATCGATAAGCCGATCATCTTTAATTTTCACGGCTATCCCTGGTTAATTCACCGTCTCGCTTATCGTCGAACCAATCACCCCAATTTGCATGTGCGCGGTTACAAGGAAAAAGGCAACATCAATACGCCCCTGGAGCTTGCTATTAACAACAACATCGATCGCTTTAGTCTGGCAATGGATGTTATCGATCGAGTCCCTCACTTAAGAGTTGCGGGTGCTCATGCTAAGGAGAAGTTCAAGAACATGCAAATCGAATGCCGCCACTACGCCTATGAACATGGCGTTGATCAACCAGAAGTAGCCAACTGGAAGTGGAACCTCTAAATTTCTAGCCCCTAAATCGCCAAAAATGAGGGACTTTGAAGAATGAAAATTTCTGGAATTAGAAAGCTCATTCTTACTCAAAGTCCCCCAGAACAAGGGATTTAGGGGGCGAAGCAATTTGGCAAAGACGGATCAATCAACTTGTGGGTGGTAGCCTTACGCTAGTTGGGACAGCAACGAAGCAAAGCCGCTTCTGATACGTTTCAAACGTCCTCTAAGACACAATCAACGATGGCTCCGTTCAGTAGTCAGTAGATGAGCGATCGCTTCTGGCATATCTTCTAACCCTGTATCAGCTTCCGTCGCATCCACAGGAGAACTAAACGTATAGCTGGGATCACATTCACCCGTGTCATACACTTGCAGCACCCATTTATCAGGGAGTCCTTCCACGCCAACTTCAACGACATGCCAGGTTTCGCCAACAGCACGGACACTCAACACTGAAAACCATTCCTGATCATCCGTGGGGATTTCTAGATCAAGCATGAGAAACTCGATCGCTTGTTGCCCCACTTCTACGGTCGTTAAGCTTGAAAGCATGAGTACCTCCTAAAATCTACGGTTCTCTCTATTGTTCTGGCGAAACTTGAGGATACAAACCAAGTTCTTTACTGAGTTGTCGCGCAACATGAATTAGAAATTTTGCGGAGTCCTGATTATCTTGATGCGCCATCATAGTTGCCACTTGCATCAATGTCTTAATCAATCCTGCATCTAGCAATTCTGGCTGACTGTCCAAAACTTCTGGCTCTTGTCCGCTAGGGCACTTGAGCAGTTGATCAATCAAGTTGAAATATTGTTCTTGACGCTGTTCTGGCATGATGTTTCTCCAAAAAGGGATTCAGAGGACTTAGATTTGAACTTAGATTTGAACTTAGATTTGGACTTTAGACTTTGAGCAAAGCAGACTTTGAGTCTCTGTCACCTCTCCTCGATACTAGAAATTTTTGGCGGTGTGTCTGATCGGATCAAACTCAAACCGTTTGGAGTGGTGAGTTTCACCATAGATGCTGAAGGTGACGGTTGTTTCATCACCACAGGTTTCTACCGAGTGAATGGCATCAGGCGTAAAGCTGATAATATCGCCTGGTAACAAGACCACCTCAGCCGTTGGCTCCACCCGATCGGGAAACTGTGGTTGAGGAGTCCGTTGCCAAAGGGTGTTTTTTTCTTCGCCCTTGAGGACTGCAACAATTCCCCAGTTGCCATGATTGTGAATCGACGATCGAGTCCCTGGTAAGTAGGTCGCAATTTGCACAGTCAACGGATAGCCAATTTCGTCATAGAGCATAATGATCCCCGTGCCGAGATCGGGGTTAGGCTCAATGTACTGAGTTTGTACCCAATAGGAATTGGTAATCAGTCGCCGCACGAGTCGCCGCAATTCAGGTAAGCAATCCGTCTCGTCGATCGCTGCTTCTAGCACATCTTCTACTTCTGTCAAAAAGCGATGAAACCGATAGGGTGTGCGGAGCAAATCCCATTCTCTCGCAGGCTTGCAGACTTGCCACTGCCCCGACTGGGTGACTAATAAATCTCGATACTTCATGGCTATCTCAACCACAGCGACTATTCCTCCTCATCGTCAGGGTGAGTCAAAACCTCTAACACGGTGGCTGCTCCAAATTCTCGCCGATCATCAATAGCACTGACGCGAGTGGTAATCTCAGTCGCCTGCTCGATCGCGCCCATTCGTGCTAAAACCAGCCCAGAAGCAGCATAAGCATTGAGATACAATCGAATATTAGGTTCCTCTTTACGATCGCTCAAAATCGGTGCTAACTCATCCCAATCTTCCGAAAATCCTTCTGCCTGCTTGATCTGTTCAATTACCTGTGTCGCAATTTGCAGAGCAGCAGCATCGTTGTGTTTGTAGAAAAAATAGCGATAGGCAGCTACTAGAACATCCAGGGATTGATTAGCGATCGCTAGAGCTTGATGAATGTACTCCTGAGACCGTGCGGTGTCTTCCCAGGTATTAGCTGCGGCAATCAGCAGACGTTTAGTTTCAACGGGTAAATCATACCAGGTATAGCGTTGGTTCATAACTAAAGACTTTGAAGCTAGTAGAATGCGGCGTAAGTTTGGCAATCACTGGAGGGTTTTGGGTGTGGGGTTTTGGGGGGAGAGTGGGTGGATTTCAGCTAAGTGCTACTAGTGGTCTGTCAAGAAAATTTTGAGGGTTTTCAACCCTCAAAATTTAACCTGAATTAATCTCCTAGCGTTTGGTTACCCGTCAATCATTTATTGACGGACTACTAGCAGGGAAGAAGAAGGAAGCGGCTAGCTGAATTCTACTAGTTACTAGTTCTTCTTATACCAGATCGTTTTAAGACAGCTAGTCGCACTCATTCTATCGGGTTGCTCCACGCTATTGGTTCTGTACTCAATCGCTCAAACTCAGGAGTCACAAAGGGTTTGGGCAAAAGTTAGGGGTGGGGTACAGGTATTTTCTAATCAAGTAATGAGTGTTTAGGGGGGAGGGGGACTGGTATTTTATCCATAACCTTATTTCTACTTACAACTTCATTTTATTGATGGATCAGGCTTGGCTCGATCGCAGTTCTAACGTGAGTATTTCTAGGCTTGAAAAGAGAACTCCGTTAACTTGAGATGAGTTTCAAAACTTTGGTCAATCAACTCGACAAATAATCATTCAAGCCTTTTTTAAGCAATAAAATGATGGATTGATAACATTAAAACCTGTTATGAATGTCAGTAAAGCGAGACCTAAAATGCTTACGGTGAACACCCTGTCGAAGCAATCTTAAGAAATTATTTAATCGCTTAAATTGAACAAAATAAAAGAGCATCTTTACTTATAACTAACTACTATCAAATCTCGATCGTAGAAGACTGAGATTTGCTGTTTGTTCTTGCTCACATCTCAGAATAGAGGGTCAACAGCATAGAGGGTCAACGGCGACAATTTGACATGAAGATCGTTCACGATTCAATGACAAGACAATTCAATTAACTTTGTAGCGAACCGTGTAACCCTATGGCACACACCATTACTAACCGTTGTACGCAGTGTGGCGATTGTGTTCCTCAGTGTCCACAAGGTGCTATCAAATCTGAAGGCGACGAATTGTGGATTGATCCCATGCTTTGTAATGACTGTGAAGGCTATACGGCTGAACCACAGTGTATTACTCATTGCTCGATCGACTTGCCACCCATGCCATTACAGGCAAAAAAAGGTCGCTGCAAAACGACGAGTAGAACGATTCCTAGTCCCAATTTGTTTGTCAATGGTAAAAGTAATCCATTTGCGTCCGCGATCGCCGTCTGGGAGGCGTGTAATGTACTAGCCCAACGTCAATCGCTCCCCTGGAATACAGACGCAGATGACAGACTCTATTATGAGCGGCAGGTTAATGGTGGACGAGGCACGATCGCATTTCGCCTGATCAATGCCCTCGACTCAGACCCCACCTCGCTCGATCGCACCGCCGCTCAAACTGAAATTGCCAATTGGGATGTCCGATCTGCTTGTCTACATCTAATCTACGCGGCTCACGCTGTCACGCTCAATCGCCCCTGGGAACAAGAATTTATCATCAGCGATCGCCAGATTGAAAGCTACTTGGGCTTAGAAAAACGTAAAGATCTGAGTAAACTTGCCAAATTAACCTTAATCAAAGAGTTAGCCCAACAGCCCTGCAAACTTGAACTTGATATTCGTTGGTTTCAACAAGGACGGGTAAAAGGATTTTCGCTAGAACAAAGTCGTCTCTGGCATCTGCTTGAAATTCAGCATCACTTTCAGAAAGATGACCTGGGCTGTAAGCATCTCACTGGACTCACTTTTCGAATCAGAGCGGGAGCCTGGTCGCAATACTTTCTCAACCAACAAGGAGCCAGAGAAAGCACAGCCTTCTATCAATATAGCAGTCTGCCTAAATCCCTTTTATGGACAGTGACAAGCCTGTGGCAGCAGCATGAAGGAGCCTGTCGGATGTTGCTATGGCTATTGTTCAAAACAAAAATGGGAAACGAACAGCGCCTGACGATCCCCACACTCATGCGAATTGCCTATGGGGAAGCAAAGGTATTGCAGGCTGCGACTCAACGAGAAGATCGAAAACGACTATTGCGATCGTTTGAAAGTGATTTAGAAGTCCTCCACCACTACGGCGTTAAACCCATCTTTGATCCCATCACCTATGCCCCTGACATTCAGCCGCTCTGGGCAAAGTTAGTAGACCTTCCCGACGATGCTGAAGCTGCCCTGGACTTTTGGATTGCGGACGGCAGCAATGATACTCGTCTGACCGATGCCGCCCCGCGCAACAAGTGGAATCGATTGATGCAAGCCCGATTTTTATGTTTTGAGTTGCCGGAGGGCTGGGAAGTCCAATCGACCCAATCTGCGAAGAAAAAGCTACGCAAAGCCCAACGCAAAGACACGGCTCATTCACGAACTGACAAGTCTGCACTGACACGATCGCCGCTTTCCAGTCAACAGATCATTGCTGCCCGAAAAAGTCTGCAATTAAGTCAGAGAGACTTAGCAAACCATGTTGGTAAAAGTCAAAGTTGGGTTCGTGATATTGAAAATGGTCGTCTCCAAGTTGGATTCAAAGATCAACAGCTTCTCTCAAAAGTATTAGGTGTCACCCCTGGTTGACTCAAGGGACTGAGGACTAGATATAGAATGGCGTTTAGCCCCTTCAGTGGACTTGATTCGATTAGCCCCGTAGCCGAAGGCTCTTGCGAAGCGATTATGCAGTCTGGGGGCGAGTGAATGCGATCAACAATACTTTTCAATCATCCTCTAACAAAGCCTCTAGCTTAGAAAGTAGCTCCTGGGCTTGTGTCCACCGTTGCGGATCTTCCCATAACTTAGCCTTCAACAGTCTTTGATGCAGAATTGTTACAAACACTTTAGGAGACTGAGGATCGGGTTGTGGTTTGATTGACCTGATATAAGCTCGGATTTGATTAAGAGAAAGGTTATTTTCAACTGCTTGATTGAGTAGAGTTTGGCGCTGGTTATCATCTTTGACGCGGGCGATCGCTACAGCCTTTGTATAAGCAATCTTGCCACCGCGAATCGCCTCCAACACCTCGTTGGGCAAGTTGAGTAGAGGCAGCCGATTACACGTAAATGAGAGCCAACTCATTAGCCCCAAATCTTGAAAAACAGACTGAATCTTTTGTTCTTGATCAGATAGAGCATTAGGAATAACGTTATTCTTAGCATCTGCCTCTTTTTCAAGTGTGTTTTTCATCTGATAAAGCAAGGCGGGAATCTTTTGTATAGGCATCTCCAACTTGAACGCAAGAAGTTGTAAAACGCCTTCTGTTTCTTCGATCGGATTGAGGTCTTCTCGCTGAAGATTTTCGATCAGCGCTAATTGAACTGCCTCCTCATCACTCAATTGCCGAATGACAACGGGCACCTCTGCAAGACCCAGTTTGAGGGCAGCCCGATACCGTCTTTCGCCTGCTACCAACTCATACTGATCGGTCTGGAGAGGACGGACTAGCAAGGGTTCCAAAATGCCATGTTGAGCGATCGACTGTACCAATTGCTCTAACTTTTCGGGGTCAAAGTAATGGCGGGGCTGTTCACGAGTTTGAATTGACCTCAATGAAACCCATTCAGCCACAGTTGTCGTTTCTCGAATAAGGGACTGCAACACGATTGCCTCCACAAGCGACAGAACTAAACTGCAAACATCGCGATCGTGCTCTGATCCTCAACAACGTCTCCATCACGTTTAGATTGCAACATGGATGAAGGCAACTGACTACACGGGTCGGTAAGGTCAAAGGTGAACCAGGAAAATGATTCAGTGGCGATTTCTCTCCTGCTAAATTCATGAAAGCAATGACGTAACTTCTCTGCTTATATCAGATTCTTTTTAGTCAGTCAGCCTATTTCATTCCCATCCAGTCGATCGTCTCTATTAGGGTTATACTCAGCCGCCCAAATCGCCTCATCCAGTTGGTTCAAATAAAAAGTAGGGGCAGGGTATGAGTATTACCTGACTGGGAAATGAGTGTTTACTGGTCAGGGGACTAGCATTTTAACGAAAACTTAGCGTTAGTTAATGAGAAGGTTAACGAGAAGCCTGTATTAGGGACAT
This sequence comes from Leptolyngbyaceae cyanobacterium CSU_1_3, assembly GCA_012034655.1. Lineage (GTDB taxonomy): Bacteria > Cyanobacteriota > Cyanobacteriia > Leptolyngbyales > Leptolyngbyaceae > JAAUOZ01. Next base: position 6,801 of record JAAUOZ010000125.1, read on the forward strand.
TTTCAAAAAGTTCAAATGTTCGAGAAATTATTGCAAGAAGCTTTGTTTTTTGAGCAAACTGTAGAGACAAAATTCCTGCACAAAGTTTTTTGCATATGCCCTTATTTACAATTTTTTTTATAATCGTCATAACAGTAAGTAGCTGGATTTATCAATTTTCATACTCTCTGATTGAGTGATCATCAAGACTTTTTGAAATAGAATGTGAGCGTCAATCTTGTCCATAGTTATATTAATTAGAGTAATCATAAAATTGATTTAATAACTTTCATAGATAAAGACTGATGGATTAACTGTAGACCTAATAATTGGGTGCAGTTCACTTTTTAATAAAGCCATTCGGCTTTCCTCTAAAGATCATTTATTAAGAGATAAAGACGCTAGAGACTCGGAATTTCTCTTTCTGTCAAACAATTACAGCGATCGCTTGTCCTTCAGAAATTAGATGCTTATTCTGCTTAAACGATCAGAGTACGCCCCTGATTTTCTCTTTAAATAATTTAGATCAAGAACTTGAATTTTGATGCGATCGAGCAATTATTAAAAAATCCTTTTATAGCTTCTATTGAACATAATTAAGAGTCTTGATGGATTAGAAATAGTATTAGATGAAACCGAAGTAGATGACTAAACAGAAATATTTAACCCGTTGCAGTCAGCCTTAAGGATTTTGATGAGATAGCAATCCTTGGCAATCACTTTAATCAGGCAAAGATAGAGAATAGTGAACTTGAATCACACAATCATTCCTATAGAGCCAAACGTAGATTTTGTCCTACCTGTCATACAGAATTCCAGAAATCCGTCAGTGCCTCTGTGATGGGATCACACTAAAGCCCAACAAACTTCGGATCTTGAGCGTGTTGCTAACTTAGAGATAATCAAAGACTATGGCTTATACCATTACCAACAGTTGCACCCAGTGTAATGACTGCTTACCAATGTGTCCGACGGGTGCGATCAAACAAGAAGGTGAAAAGCTTTGGATCGACCCCATGTTGTGCAATAACTGTGAGGGATTTTATGAGGAGCCTTTATGTGCATCAATAGACTTGTTCAAGAATGTGTAAGCGAGACTGTGCCTGGCTTTGAGGTCAATCTCGCCAAGACTATCTAGGAACGAAGGCAAGGGGTTTGAAGCGGTTTCTATCAGGAATGAATGTTGTTCATGGCTCTACCTACGAGCAAACCCCATTGCTGATTTCAAAAGTCGTAAGCGGTGAAATCTAGGTTGCCTAAACGCAATCTGACTAGCCCACAAATGGTCAAGATAACTGTGGAATAAACTCGCGACTCTAACCGAAACCGATGGGTCAGAATCCGAAAGACTTTCAAGCGTCGAATCAGGTGTTCAATAGCAATGCGTTGAGCAGAGATCTCTCGATTTTCCTGCTGTTGAGAGTCACTCAATTCCCGACGCTTTGGCTTTTTGTGAGGCGTGATGGTGCGCTCCGCCCCCTGATAGGCTTTATCCCCCATGAACTGCTGCCGGGAGTCGAACTTCTGCTGCTGGCGACGCAGCAAGCTGATATCACTCGTGGGACCTGGCACAGCGGGAATTACGTCCACGATCTCTTGCCCATCAGACGTTCCTAGCACTTGCGTCTTCTGCGTGTGCTGCTTCTTCTTGCCGGAGTAGTACTGTTTCTGAGTCTGGTAGTCAGAAGGGCGTTCCCTTGCCTGCTCAGTGCTGTCTGCCAGCAGCACCTCGTCGTGCAGTAGCTCCTGTACGAGTGCCCACAACTGTGGGTCGTGCCCAAACTGCTCAAACAGACTGGCGGGTAACACCTGCCGCAGCCACCTTAAACCTTGGTGGAAGGCTTGATTTGCCTGTCCCTGGGAAACTCCAAACACCATCCCCAGCACTCCAAAGGTGGGATCGTGCCGCAGATAAAATAAACAGAGTGCAACCGTGACTTCCAGCGACATTTCCACAGGTCGCCCAGCACCTGCTGCATTCACCCGCACTTTTTGGGCTTCGGCCAAGGCTTGCTCTTGGGCATGAAGCTTTCTGACTTGCTTAAGTAAGCGATTAAAGTCATCGAAACTAATGCCCAAAATTGATTCACTTCGCTGTGGGTGAATGCGGATATAATCAAGAGGATTTTTCATAAAGTGGTGAGGGGTAAAAATACTTTCTTACCACCTTTTTTTGCCTCAATTTAATTTCTGAACATGTCTAATGTGCATGAGCAACTCTCCAGTGCCCTTGCAGGCAAAAAAGGGCCGATGTAAGGTGGATGACAAGATCAACACTAGCCCCAGACTATTTTCTAATGGCAAAACTCATCCCTTTGCGTCTGCGATCGTCGTTTGGGAAGCCTGCAATGTATTAGCTCAACGCCAGTCTTTACCCTGGCAACCTGACGAATCTGGCAACCTCTGTCATCGGCGGCAGGTCGGGGGCAACCGGGGAGAAGTCACACTTTGCATTATGGATGCCTGCACCCTGGATTCCCCTGTTGTTTTGGAAGTTGCAGCGGCTCAAACCGCGATCGCTTCCTGGGATATGCGCGCAGCCTGTCTGCATCTAATGTATGCCGCCTATGCAACGTCTCTCGATCGTCCCTGGGAGCAAACTTTTACGGTCAGCGATCAAGAGATTTCTGAGTATCTGGGCTTAAGTAAACGTAAGGATCTCAGCAAGCTGGCAAAGCTCACGTTGATCAAAGACCTGGTAGAACAACCCTGTCGCTTGCTAGTAACGGTTGACTGGTCGCCTCAAGGTAAGTCCAGAAAAATTACCATTCCTCAGAGTCAACTGTGGCATCTGATCAACACTCAGCATCACTTTCAGGAGGATCATTTAGGATGCAAACACCTCACCGGATTGACCTTTACGATCCAGGCAGGGCAATGGTCACAGTTCTTTCTCAATCGGCAAGGTTCTAAAGAAGGCAGCACGTTTTACCAATATGGAACCCTGCCAAAATCTCTGTTGACGAATGTAATGAGCATTTGGCAGCAGCATGAAGGAGTGGGTCGGCTGATGCTATGGTTATTGTTTAAAACTCGCATGGGAATTGAACAACGAATTACTGTCCCAACCTTGATGCGGATTGCTTACGGAGAACAACGATTGCTCAAAGCATCCTCCCAGCGAGAAGAGCGAAAACGACTATTGCGATCGTTTGAGAGTGATCTAGAAGTCCTCCATCACTATGGGCTGAAACCTGTCTTTGATCCCGTTACTTATCCGTCTGACATTCAGCCGCTCTGGGCAAAACTGGCAGACTTACCCGATGATGCCGAAGCTGCTCTAGAATTTTGGACAAATGATGGCAGCAAAGATAGTCGTTTGACGGATGCTGCTCCGCGTGACAAATGGAATCGACTCATGCAAGCGCGATTTTTATGGTTTGAGTTGCCCGAAGATTGGGAAGCTCAATCGATCCAATCCGCAAAGGACAAACGGCGCAAACCTGAGCGCAAGGACTCTACTCATCAACAATTACCCCTGTTGGGTCATCAGGTCACAGCCGCTAGAAAAAATCTGCAATTAAGCCAGAGAGCCTTAGCCAGCTATCTTGGTAAGAGTCAAAGTTGGGTTCGAGATATTGAGAACGGTCGCTTGCAGGTTAGTTCCAAAGACCATCACCTTCTATTAGGAGTATTAGGGGTGACTCTGTGAAGTTTCCCCTCTACCTTCTGATCTCGCTATCTCCTGGTCAAAGTCGCGATCGTGATCAGCCTAGCCTATCTGGCTTGAGTGTGACTCGACCCTAAAGGACAAACTTTTGACTTGCATAAGTTTTCCAGATAATCTTTCGTTCACGATTCAGGAAGTTTCTGAACCTTCAACGATGCTCGGAACACTGGTTGTAGGCTCGTTAGTGGTTGCCCAAATCTTGTAGCCCACGATCCGTAAAAGCCTTGAGTCACGTTTTTTGTGAACCATGCCCACCCTATCTGAAATGCACTTTCTAGAATTGCTGGATTAATCGGAAGTAGATTACGCTTCCAATAGAATTAACCGCAACGCTGCAAGCTGAACTAACCAAGGCAAGGGTTTTTGCTTGAGTAGGTCCCACCGCTCCTTAAACACTTCCGCTTGAATATGATAGTCCTGAGAATGTTCTGGCGGTGTGTTGAACTTGAGAAAAACCGTCATGCGATGAGGCGTTTCACTAGTCGAAACTAACCAGCAGGGAACCGTATTTTCGGCGGTGCGATCGTCAATAAATCGAACCTGGTGAGCGCGAATTCCCACATAAGCGAGATGCTTTGGAAGCGATTCAATAATTCGCAATCGAACTCCCCAATCCATTGCAACGATCTCTTGGTCTGAAACCACTTGAGCCTGAGAAATGTTCTTACAGCCCGTCAGTTGAGCAACCCCTAACGTCCGAGGTCGTTCAAAAATCTCGTACTTGGAACCATAAGCCAGCGGCTGACCTTCTTTTAACACCAGCAAGTCATCACACACGCGATAGGCTTCTTCAAGATTGTGGGTGACAAACAAACTCACGCCCTGGAAGTGATGCAACCGCGCAATCATTTCTTGTTCTATCTGGCTCCGCAGGTGAGTATCCAATGCGGAAAATGGTTCATCGAGTAGAATTACCTCTGGTTCACTGGCAAGCACTCGCGCCAAGGCAACTCGTTGTTGTTGTCCGCCTGAAAGTTGATGCGGATAGCGATCGCTATATCCCTGTAGCTGCACAGAGGTTAACTGAGCCTCGACTCGCTGACGTGCTTGACTAGCGGAGAGCGATTTCGGCAGTCCAAACGCAATGTTCTGGGCAACTGTCATGTTGGGAAACAGTGCATATGTTCTAGAAACTCAAAAATCCGACCTTGCGATCGCGGCTCGGAACATTGATTCCCGCTTTTGCATCAAACAAGACGCGCCCATTCAGAACAATCTGTCCTTTGGTTGGGCTTTCCATGCCTGCAATGCACTTCAGCATCATACTTTTGCCTGCCCCTGATCCGCCCAAAATTCCCAGTGTTGATTTTGCCAGCGTGAACGACAGATCGAGATCAAAATTTGCCAGTCGCTTCTGAATGTTTACGACTAAGCCAGACGTAGAACTAGGTTGGGTAATTGGTGTTAGAGTGACTTCAGCAGTCCGATGTGAGCGAGGTGAAAGACTTTTGTCAGCTTTGAGTTTAGAGCGTCGGTTCTGTTGCTGGTCTTGCCAAAAATTGACCGCAACAATTCCAGAGAGCGAAATTAGCATGATTGCGATCGCCCAAAACCAAGCTTCATTCATCGCCCCCGCTTCCACCGCAAAATAGATTGCCATCGGAATCGTCTGGGTTTGTCCGGGAATGTTGCCTGCTAACATTAACGTTGCCCCAAATTCGCCCAGAGCGCGGGCAAACCCTAGTACCCCACCTGCAACCACTCCCGGCAACGCCAACGGCAGCATAATCCGGCGAAACACTGTCCATTCAGAGGCTCCCAGCGTGCGAGCAACCGCAAGATAGTTCTCATCAATTTGCTCAAATGCGCCGAGGGCGGTTCGATACATCAGGGGAAACGAAACAACCGTAGCGGTGATCACTGCTCCATACCAGGTAAAGACGATACTGAAATCGATCGAGTCCAACAGCTGTCCCGCAGGCCCATTTTTGCCAAAGAACAGCAGCAGCAGAAAGCCTACCACTGTTGGCGGCAAAATCAGTGGAGACACGAAAATTCCTTCGAGCAGCGATTTTCCCTTGCCTCGATAGTTCAACATCCAATAAGCAACCGCAATTCCGACAAAGAACGTAAACACCGTTGCGATCGCGGCGACCTTTAGCGAGATCCAGAGCGGCGATAGGTCAAGCGGGACTGTGAACGTTTCAACCATCGGACACCTTGATACAACAATGAGAACTCTGAATCTATGCAACTGAATCTATGCAATTTGCTCACACGACAGTCAGGGTCTACTTCGGCACAATAAAGCCATACTTGCGTAAAATGCCTCTCGCTTCACCACTCGATAGATACTTCACAAAGGCTCTCGCTGCCGCTGCATTCTTACTTCGCTTTAGCACTGCCATTGGATAAACAATCTGCGAGTGATAAGTGTCGCTCACAATCACTGCGGTTCTCACGTTGTTAGAAATCTTGGCATCGGTGATGTAAACAAGTCCTGCGTCTACATTGCCACTTTCAACAGCCGCCAACACTTGTCGCACATTGTTGGCATACACAAATTTTGGCTTCACCTCATTGAGGATGTTTAGTTTCTGGAACACTTGTTCGGCATAGTGTCCGGCGGGAACACTGCGTGGCTCCCCGATCGCAATGCGCTTAATCTCCGGGTTTCTCAAACTACTAATGCTCGTTATGCCTCTCGTCCGATTGGAGACAACGATCGCAAGTCGGTTATTGGCTAAGTTGGCTCGCGTGCCGGAAAGCAATGCGCCGTTTTGTTCTAGTGTATTCATCTGACGAGCCGCCGCAGCAATGAAGATATCAGCAGGTGCGCCTTGCTCAATTTGTTGCAGCAAAGCCCCCGACGCGCCAAAGTTGTAGGTCAGATTCACATTGGCAGTCTTCTGATACAAAGGTTTAATCTCCTCCATCACCTCCTTCAAACTAGCAGCGGCTGAGACAAGTAGATTTGTCCGCGCTTGGGTAGATTCTGGAGTGGCAAGATTGAGTCCAAGAACTAGAAAAAGGCTGACGATCGTCGTGCTGAATACCGTGAGAAAATGTTTACGGTTCATACAATTCTTACTACGATTGAGAAGCCAAAAAGTTTAGTTTGGCAGAATCTTACCAAGTCCTTCCAACTAAATTGGTATCGCAATGCCCAGAAAAGATCAAGGATGGATCACGTTTCAAACGTCTGAAGAGGAACGCCAACTGCTGGAGGCAATTTGTCAACAATCCCAGCGCAAGCGGTTGGTTTCTTGGGCGCATTGAGGTCTTTCATAAGATTCTTCAGCACGGTTGCCCAGTCGAACAGTGTCGCTTGCAATCAGCGGAGCGCTTGAATCGATACATGACGTGGATGAGCATTGTGGCGTGGCGATTGTTCTCGATGACCTGGATGCAGAGAACTGCTCCCACAGCTTCAGCCCGGACGATCTTGACTAGAACTTGAGATCCGCACGCTGCTGCTGACCCATCCCTCCAGCGATGCTCAATCCTCAGACTTCTGTGTTGCTCAAGCAGTGGTTGCGATTGTGAAACTCGGTGGCTTTTTAGCTCGCAAGGGCGATGGTGCTCCTGGGGCAACGGTAATCTGGAGAGGACGGACTATCCTGAAAAAGGCAACTCGGCTTGGCTCTCGCCTCTTTCCTCAAATTTGTGGGTAATAGTCAGGGCGAAGCCGGGGGTGTCTGACTCGCGATCGGGCCCTATCTCTGAGCACGATCGCGAGTCTTGCACTCAAATGTTACGAATTCAACAGGCCCGAAACCGTCAGTACGTCTTTGTCTCCGCGACCTGAACAATTGATCACAATCCGAGGGCTGCCCACCAGTTGAGGACAGAGAGCATCAAGGTAAGCGATCGCGTGGGCTGTTTCTAAGGCGGGAATAATTCCCTCTAGCTGAGAGAGCTTCTGGAACGCCGCCAACGCTTGCTCATCGGTGACGGCATAATATTCGGCTCGTGCCGTCTCCATCAGATAACTGTGCTCAGGCCCTACACCGGGGTAGTCTAGTCCAGCGCTAATGGAGTGCGGCTCAATCACCTGACCGTCGTCGTCCTGTAGGAGGTAGCTCATCGCCCCATGCAGTACGCCGACCCGTCCTTTAGTCAACGTGGCTGCGTGTTTCTCAGTTTCGACCCCATGCCCTGCCGCCTCAACGCCAATCATTCGTACCTGTGACTCATTGATAAACTCGTGAAACAGCCCCATCGCATTTGAGCCACCACCCACACAAGCCAGCAGAATATCCGGCACGCCGCCCCACTTTTCTTGCGCCTGAGCACGAGTCTCTTGACCAATCACCGCATGAAAATCGCGTACCATCATTGGGTAAGGGTGCGGGCCGGCCACCGATCCCAAAATGTAGTGGGTGGTCTCTACATTCGTCACCCAGTCGCGAATCGCCTCAGACGTGGCATCTTTCAGGGTTCCGGTTCCAGACGCAACGGGGCAAACTTCGGCTCCCATCAGGCGCATTCTAAACACATTCAGCGATTGTCGCTCCATATCGTGCACGCCCATGTAGATGATGCACTTTAGCCCAAATCGAGCGCAAACCGTGGCTGTCGCAACGCCATGTTGACCTGCGCCCGTTTCGGCGATGATGCGCTGTTTGCCCATCCGTTTGGCGAGCAGCGCTTGGGCGAGGGCATTGTTGATTTTGTGTGCGCCTGTGTGGTTTAGGTCTTCGCGCTTGAGGTAAATTTGGGGGCCTGTGCCGTCGGGTTTGGCGTAGTGCTCGGTTAGGCGCTCGGCAAAATAGAGGGGGCTGGGCCGTCCTACGTAGTCTGTGAGCAGCCCTTGAAGTTCTTGCTGAAAGTCGGGATCTTTGCGGTATTGGTGGTAGGCTGCCTCTAGCTCAAACAGGGCTGGCATCAAGGTCTCAGGGACATACTTGCCGCCAAACTTGCCGAATCTACCCAGGGAGTCGGGGCGATCGTGGGAAAAAGCGCTGGAGTCTGGCTGGAGATTTGTGGAAAGCGGTGTTGTAGTCACAAGCCTGAATCTATAAACGAATGAATGCCCCATTATAAACCTGTGAAACCTGCGCTACACTAACCCTTGCTGCTGAATATCACGCATCTATGGCGACTAAGAAACCAAAGCCCGATCGCGACCCTGCAAAACCGAGACACGATCGTGTCGTCTACTCCGAGTTTGGCAATGCCAACAATTCTGACGCTTTGGAGCGGGGAGTGCCGGATTTGCCACCCAATCAGCAAAATATTCGAGTCCAGGTGTCGCGCAAGGGGCGAGGCGGAAAAACTGTGACGGTGATCAGTGGTTTTCAGGCAAAAGCTGAGACGCTGGCGGACTTACTCAAAAAGCTCAAGGCCCAATGTGGAACGGGTGGCACTATGAGAGAAGAGACGCTAGAAATTCAGGGCGATCATGCCCAAAAGTTACTCCAAATTTTGGTGCAGTTGGGCTACAAAGCCAAAATCAGCGGCGGCTGAAAGTGATGCATCTTAGAGCGTGTCATCAATTAAATCTGACTGAATGGGATTTTAGACAGACCAATACAGAGTTTTTTCTGGAAGAAATACTGAAGTTTTCTGCCTAATTCTTTTGTGGGGGGGGTAATATACGGAAATCGAGTCGATCTAATGTGCCAAATTCCAGAATTAGGCGGAAAGTGTCGATCTAATTC
>JAAUOZ010000126.1 GCA_012034655.1 Leptolyngbyaceae cyanobacterium CSU_1_3
TGAACCTTGAAAACAGAGTATGCGGTTCCAAGGCTAAATCGTGCCTTGGGTAAAACTTTGTGCGTAATAGGTTGAACATAGTTTTTGTACTGGTTCATCGTCTGCGCTGGGGGCGCATCGTGGACGTTAAATCAAAATGCTTGCAGAGACGGTCTGACGGGGGTTGGCAGCAATGCCAATCTAGTTAAGAGTCGATGAGTCAAGAATCTCCCCCTAACCCTTGGGGTATAGGCGGAGAGCGTCAATTGCGTTGAGAGAGCCAACTGGCTGCCAGCACACCGCCTAGAAACCCAAATAGATGCCCCTCCCAGGAGATGCCCATCTGAAGTGGGAGAACTCCCCAAATCAAGCTTCCATAGAGCAAACCAACCGCCGCCGAAACCGCGATCGCAACGCACTACGCTCAAAGTATGCCCGCGACAGCAAAAAGCCAAAATAACCAAACACCACCCCACTCGCCCCCAAATGCACCCCTGGCGCACCAAACAGCCAGACACCCACCCCACTCGCGAGTAGAGCGATCGCCGACACGTTAAAAAATTCCCTCACTTCGCGCAGCATGACAAACCAGCCGAGCGTGATAAAGGGAATGGTATTGCTAATCAAATGAGGGAAGCCACTATGTAGAAAGGGTGCAAACACAATTCCTCGCAGCCCAATTTGAGTCCGCGGGATGATTCCATATAAATTTAGCCTACCGCCTAGCCCAACATCTAAAATTTCGAGGAGCCACATTAGCCCGATCAGCCCGCCGAGAATGCCGGCGTGGGTTTTGAATTCGCGAGCGATCGTATTGGGATCGTTGGGGTCATTGCGATGCATATGTTAAGGACTCCAGGCTACGCTGTGAAACGCTTGACTTCCTTTCTAGCACAGACCGAGGGGAATTCAAGGAGAAGAATAGGCTGAAGAATAGGTTTATCTAGCTTTCAATCGGTCTTACAACTGCTTCTATGAATAGGTTCTACGATCGTCCGCATCCATCACAAATCAGCCTTCGTACTCACACTTGCTTGCGAGCAGTGATTCACAAGTGATTTAGCAAGTGATTTACAAGTTTATTCGCAGAACGATTTGGCTCGTGCTAGATCGGGCACGATCGCTAAAACTGGATATTCCTGACATGAGTAAACAGGAAGCGGCGATCGCAGTGCAGAACATCGAGACGGCTCTTGTATTTCTCCTTTGCCTAAGCATTTGTTTGAATACTCATCTGTCAATTGATGTTTAGATTCAAGCTCAGTGGCTAGATTTAGATGTCTGCGGGTTCTCTCAGAGGAATAATTTACGCCATCGCTCTTGTCGCTGAGGATGGCTTGATTGTAGCGAAGGTTTGCCAATTGACGAGCACTAACCGAAGTTGGCCGAGCGGCGATCGCCTTCTCATATAAGCTAATTGTATTCTCAAACCGATTGGAAATCTCGGACATCGAAGCAAGTCTAGCAAGGATAAAATAATCTTCCTCTTGTGATTTGTGATTGGGTTTGAGGTAGAGATCGATCGCTGTGTTGTAGTCCTTCTGGTAATCATTTGCGCGTTGCAACTGTTTAGCAAGACCCAGATAAAAGTGCGGTTGGGGTTGGTCGCGATTAATATCACGAGCGGCTAAAAAACTGTTTCTGGCATCATTGAGATATTCTTGTGCATCTTTCTTTTGATTGAGTTGCAATGAACTCTGTGAAAGCAATAACTCGGCTTTTCCCTGATTGATGAATGTTAATTGACTTTTGGCTGCCTGATTGCAAGCCTCGATCGTTTGTTTGGCATCTGCCACCATGTTGACATCAATTAAGTTAGTTTTAAGCGCTTGCCTAGAAGCAATGCGTCGGTTACATTGCTGTGCTTGCTCATTCAATTGAGCATTATTAACCGTAGCCTGGTAGAGACTTTTCTGATCTTCTGTAGATTGCTGATACCAGCGAATGCTAAAGATATTGGTCAAAACTAGAATGCCAAGGCTAGCTGCCAACACTCGTCTATCTACTAACCAGGAATAGAGCGATCGTTTTCTAGACTGGAGCTTTTTCAGATCTTGGCACACCTCTAAAGCATTGGCATAACGTTCAGTCGAGCAATGACGAACCATTTTAGTTAATATTCTTGCCAGTTCATTGCTGACTTCTACCACGGTTCTATCTGGAGTTGCAAAGCGCCAGATCACCTCGCCAGTTTGCTGATCTTTGGGTAGATTTTTGGGTTCAAGCCCCGTCAGAGTTTGAATTCCAATCATGCCCACTGCATAAACATCGCAGCTAAACTCAGACCAGTCTCCAGTTTCTGACGGTGGAATAAAGCCCACTGCCCCGGTTTGTTGAGGTCGAACGGGTTGCCCAGGATGGGCCATCAAGACAGCAATTTCCTTCAAAAATCCGAAGTCAATAGGCACAATTTTGGTAGTTTGTGGATGCCCATCTTGGCGTATTCGCCTCAGGTTAGAAGGCTTGAGATTGCCATGGGCAACACCCTGCTGATGAATAGACACCAAACTTTCTAAAATTTCAATGAGTAGCTTAACTACATCAGACTCGCTGGAGGGTTGCCCCGGCTTGATTTCATTATTTTCATCCAGGTTATGCCCATCAATATATTCTTGAATGATGTAAAGTCTGTCTTCTTCAAAGTAGGGATCTAGATCTGGCATGAGAGAGGAATCAATTTTTCCAAAATCTCTCAATTTTCTAGAGATTAGTCGCTTGGTCTCCTCAAGTGTATTGCTATCACGAGAAACAGGAATGAGTTGCTTGATCACATACTGTTTAGAGCGGTGTTGATCTTTAGCCAAATAGGTTTGAATAAAGTCTTTTTGGTTTAGCTCTCGAATGACTTCATAGCGTTCCCCAATAATTTGACGCTTTCTAGCTAACTCTTGCTCAACCCATTGCTGATCAAAAATAGTTGCATAAATCTGATTAGAAGTTTGTTTTTTCCCGTGGTGATCTTTGATGAGACCTATGTTTTCCAGAGTTTTCCATTCTAGGTTGTTGAGATCGATCGTGGTTTCTTGCTTTAGAGCTTGGGCGTAGAGGTTTAACAATTCAAGTCGATTTTCAGCTTCTAGAATGCTGGCTTGGATGGTTTTTAGATGCTCTCCAAGGGGGCGATTTTCCCAATCTTGAATCAGATAGCTGCGAACCAAAAGTTCAACTTGCCCTGGATCTCGACTGTCAGGAATGGAACCCGATCGTGCCTTGACAAGCAATTGGCAAACTTGCTCCGTCAGCAGGCTTTGAGACCCTGCCCAAACCTGTATTTCATGAATTACCCCAGACAGATGAGTGGTGATCTTTTGCAACTCAGGTAAGTATTTTCTGAAAATGGTAGCGACTTCAGGAGTTGCCTGAGAAATCTGCTCGAATGCACGACTAATATCTAAAAAGTTCTGGTCTTCTTCGCTCAATTGCTTCTCTTCTGACCAAGCCCATGCATCTTGCAGTGCTTTCCCATGGAGCAGGCGAGACTCATCGGTATAGCCAGAATTTGACCATGCCTTGATTTGTTCTCGGTAGGGGCGTAGCTTTGCCAGTTCTTTTTGTACCCATTGTTCATTAAACACTTCTTGGTAAATGCGACTATAAACTCTCAGCACGCCCTCTTGTTTGACTACCAAGCCTGACAGCCGCAGATCTTCTTGTTCGGGGCTGTTGTCGGCGGAAATCTTACCGGACTGCAACACTTTTTGGTATAGGCTCAAAAGGCTACTCGCATGGTGTTCATTCTTAACGTTCATAATGTTGTTGAGCATCAGGTTGCGAATGATGCGATCGCGAATCGTCCCTAAATGCTGCGGTTTATCGTTTTCTTCCCAGTTGGTAATAATGCGAGATGCTACCAGATTTTCGATGCGGGCGGCTTCTTGCCCAGCGGGAATGGCTAATTGAGTCTCTAAAATGAGTTGACAAAGCTTTTGGGTCAGGAAGGGTTGCCCTCCCGTCCATTCTAGGATTGCCTTGAGAACGGCTGGAGGATTTTCGACGATCGAGCCTTCTAGCCCCTGCGCCAGGGGGTGAACCTCTGAAGCATGGAACCCGTGTAGTGCGATCGCACGTCCCAGGTTAAAAGGGGTGCGATCTCTATCTGCAATTAGATCAGACGGTGTTGCGACACCAATGAGAACAAAGGTCAAGCGCTGGTATTCGGGCTTATGGGTTTGTTGAATACAACACCCTCGAATGAATGCAAAAAAGTCATCTGCTCGAAACTCTTTCAGACTCAAGACCGTATCAATTTCATCCACTACGATTACATAGTGCTGCTTTGGCTCTTTTGCCAGCAGAAATGTTTCAATAAACTTTCTCAAGCGATCGAGGGGAGCAGTTCTATCGTGATTTTGCCACCACGATGTAGGATCGACCTCCAGTTGAAAGCTATCTGCCAAATTGCTGAGCAATGTTGTATACCACTGATCAAACGAAACATTGTCGGCTCCTAGCAAGGTTAGATCAATATAGGCAACGGCAAACCCTTCTTGTTCTAGTTTCTTTCTAGCTCTGACGACCAGGCTCGATTTACCCATCTGTCGAGAATTGAGAACATAGCAATATTCCCCAACCTTGAGAGCTTCATAAAGGTCTTTATCTGCCTGACGTTCTACATAGCACGGATCATCCTCTCTGAGGGGGCCACCTACTCTGTATTTGTATTGCTGTCTGTTATACATCATCGGAGATTTCTCCTTGTAGAGCTTTAGATGACGATCGTTCAAGATGCTCAAGATTGATCAGTGACTCACGATCAAGTGATCGCATTTTGGACTTGAGAGGGGCGATTTTAGAGTCTAGAAGCTAAGCTGATTCTCTAAATTGATATGACCAATTATTAGTGGCTGAAGTGATTGCGAAAAAAATCACCATAGAGGCGACAACGCGGTTCTGCTAAATTTTCACCTGCTGGAGAAGGTTTGATCTGGATTAACCCCATACTATCTAGTTTGAAGGCCTGCACCGATTTTAGCGGAATAGGTTTGTTGGCAATGACGATCTCTGTGTACAAGTTTTTCAATTCTGGCGATCGTTCTAGGCTAATCGCAAGTTGACGCAAATGATCTGCGTAAATGCCAACTTCTGTATGGGCTTCATTCAAGATCTGATCGAGTAAAGCGCTTTGGCGGCTCACTTTAGAGATTGCTAGATGCACGAGATAGGGGTGTCCATTCACAAGATTCATCAGCTTCAAGACTTCAGTTTCTCCCCAAAATAATTGATATCGCTGTGCTAATTCTTGCACCTGATTTTGATTGAACTCTGACAGCTTAAAATCGATGCCCACTGACCCCAGGGGAGAATAGTTAATATCTAGCGAACCATATACCTCTGTGGAATGAATGATTACCAGGCGAAGCTTTCGCCAGAGTCGCCTGTTTTGGGCATTGCCTTTGATCGGCTGCTCGTGCCAGCCTCGCAGTAGCTCACAAAAAGCATTAGCGATCGTTGTGCTTTCAAAGACACGATCGACCTTATCCAATACCAAAATGAGAGACTGTTGAGCGTCTGCGATTTGTTTTAGCAGATACTTCTGAAAATAATTTGTAATATCTCCATTGGGTGTTAATCCTTTCCAATAGGTGTCTAATTGCACTGGAAGTTCTAATCCTTCACTGGCAACAGCACAAAACCACTGATAAAAGTCTTCTAGACTGGTGAGCGCCTGACGATCGATTTCAATATCCAATCTTTGATAGCTTTCATCTTGACTCACTTGAGCCAGCACCTTCTCAATAAACCAGGTTTTACCCATCAATTGGGGCGCTTTGATCCGAATCAGTGCCCCAGGCTGTATAAGTTCTGTGTAACATTGCGCTTCAGTATTAGCGCGTTCAATATAAAAGGTCTCGTTGGCTACAAGTTCTGGGTCTACCACTAATTCTTCTGAAGGGGTATCTATTACTTTTGATACTACACGCCGTTGCCAATGAATTGCATCGACGATCGCTTCTGGTGATAATTCTAGAGCAGCAGCGATCGCCTTGATGGTCGATATATCTGCATTTTCCAACTTGAGAAATCGCTTCACCGTCACCAGGCTTACCTTTGCCCTGTCTGCAAGCCTTTCTTGAGTCCAGTCTTTTGCACGCATTTTGGCTCTGATGCGCTCGATCCCATCAGGCGTAGCTGACATTCCCCGATATCTGTCCTGACCCATAAGTACCCCGGTTCAGTTGCAGTTGTGATCACGAGGGGTTGCCTGTGATCTCAGATATAGCTTCAACTCTACTTACGTTCAAACCCGAACTTTTATGCAAAATTTTATCGGCTCATCGATCGTATCGATCGTGATGAGCTACTTATCTGACCCTGGTTATCTGAGCTATCTGCACGGCGATCGCTTGCATAAGTGACCCTTGCTACTAACTGATTTTCCAATCATCGTGAGGGAGTGAATAAAAACAAACCCACTCGTCAGGGTTGAGAAGGTCATTCAAAGTTCGTCCTTCAGTTTTGCTCAATGCTACCAAATTCTACGAACTGCTGAGGCAACAGAAGAGGCGGAGACACATTTATTACAACCGGAGGATTACTCATGTCTTCTCCCACAATTTTGCGGATTAATGAACAGCCAATTTCTCTAGAGCAAACGATCGCTTATTTACAAACCTCTGGCAAACTACAAGAATTTTTGTTAGACATTTTGAGCCAGCATATTCTGACTCAAGAAGTCCAGTCAAGGGTGCATTTGAATCTGTCGTCAGAGATGATTGAGCAGTTTTTAATTGACTTTCGCACAGACAATGAATTAATTGATGCCAATGTGTTTCAGGCATGGCTAGCTAGTTATGGAATGAGCTATGAAGTGTTTCGCCAGCAGTTTATTTGGAACCTGTCACTCAATCAATTGAAGGATCAAATTAGCGAATCTCAATTAAATGCATACTTCCAGGAACGCAAACCATCGCTCGATCGCGTGGTGCTCTCTTGGGTTGCTGTCGAAACCAAAGACCAGGCAAAAAACTTGTCTAAAAAAACTAAACGAGGGAGCCAGTTTTGCCCAACTTGCCAAAACCTATGCAACTCCCAACAATGCAGAAAACCCTGCTCTCGAAGTCTCTCTGACTTGGGAAGAAGTGCCAGAAGTGCTCCTAGACCTGATCAATGCTGCCCAAGAGGGAGATATTCTTGAACCCGCCTTTCTCGATGACCAGTGGTATGTCTTCCAAGTTGAAGACTTTCAACCTGCCGAATTAGACGAAGCACTTGAAGAAGAACTCAGCAATGAACTCTTTGAGCAATGGTTGATGGAAAAAGTGAGTGCTATGAATATCACCTTATAGGAGCATGAACCATGATTGGTCAGCAAGCCGGAAAAGACCTCTACACGCAGAGTTTGCCCTGGGATGAGCAACCCCTGAGCTTACTGACGGATGAGCAACAACTCGATTTTAGGCAGCAAGCTCAAGTCAATCAACATGTAACTGGGGAAATCATATGGTCAAGTCAGACACCAGGCAGGCAGTTTTTAGTTCTGGCTGGAAAGGTGCGGCTCGTCAAGGAAACAGGGAAAACAGATCTGGAGCCGGGGAAAACGATCGTGCTAAGACCTGGAGCTTGGTTTGGTGAGCAGCTTGATCTAGTCGGTCACTGGAAAGCAAGAGCCGCTAGTAGCCAAGTTGTTGTAGCATTCTGGCAGTCTGAAATTTGGCAAGACACAGCGACTCCTGAATTAGAAGAGTTTTGGGAAAATCTGCGCTGGCAGTATCAACCCCTCGACCCTCAGCTTCCTCATCCGATTTCTGGTTATCCCTATGTATTTAGTCTTAACAGCGCAGCCGCTTGTTTGACAATGGTAACTCAACAGTTGCAAGCTCCGATGCCGCTCAAGCAAGTTCAGCGACAAGTGCGTGGGCTTTCGGTTCAGGATGTTGTAGCAGGGGCTGAAACGATCGGGCTTCAACTCCACCACATCCAGCAAATTAGTTGGATGGGACTGGAGCAATTGTCATTTCCAGCCCTGTTGCACTGGCGACAAGAACATTGGGTGGTGGTCTATGAGGTAAGCGGCAATCGCATGGTGATTGCTGATCCGCTAAACCGTCATAAACACTGCGAGAGCGTGTCGCGTGAGATAGTAGAAACCTTTGGGATGGGCAGTTGTGGCTCGTGCAATCTGCACCGAAGGCTGAATCTTTTAATCTGCGCTGGTTCCTACCTGCTGTATGGCAATATCGCAGATTATTGAGTGAAGTGCTGTTAGCATCGCTGGTGCTGCAAGTATTGGGTTTGGCAAGCCCAATGCTGACCCAGGTCATTATTGATAAGGTCATTGTGCATGAGAGCTTATCAACATTGCATGTGATCGCGATCGCGCTTTTGGGTGTGGGCATCTTTGAAGCGCTTTTGGGCATCATTCGCCTGTTTGTGTTTACTCACACCGCTCGTCGGTTGGATTTAAGTCTATCCTCACAGCTATTTCGTCATTTACTAGAGCTACCGCTAGCTTACTTTGAAGCGCGGCGAGTCGGTGATACGGTGGCGCGATCGCAGGAATTAGAGAATATTCGTCAGTTTCTCACCGGAACCGCTTTGACAGTCGTGATTGATGCTGTTTTTATTGTGGTGTACTTGGGGTTAATGCTGTTTTACAGCCCGAAGCTCACGCTAGTCAGTTTGGCGGTGATTCCCGCATTGGCTGCACTGATGCTATTGACAACTCCAATTTTGCGGAACTGGTTGAATGAGTCGTTCAATCGTCAGGCGGATACTCAGTCATTTCTAGTCGAAACAGTGTCGGGGATTCATGCCATTAAAGCGCATTCAGCCCAGTTAGCGACGCGCGAACGTTGGGAAGGATTATTTGCTCGATCGGTACGAACTAGTTTTCGAGCGTCTACTTTATCGAATGTCGATGGTCATGTGGGCGAGTTTTTGACGAATCTTTCGGAACTGATGATTCTCTGGTTTGGGGCAATGTTAGTAATTGAACATCACCTGACAGTCGGGCAATTGGTGGCTTTTCAAATGTTATCGGGTAAAGCGATTTCGCCTCTACTGCATCTGGCTCAACTTTGGCAAAATTTTCAGCAAGTTTTGTTGTCGGTCGATCGAATTGGTGACATTCTCAACGAAGCACCGGAAGCAGCATCAGACACAGGTTTAGTGCTGCCGCTGGTTCGGGGTCGAGTCAGCTTTGACAAGCTATTTTTCCGCTATCAGCCTGACCTCGAAGATGTGCTGAAAGGCATTTCGTTTGATATTGAGCCAGGAATGTTTGTTGGCATTGTGGGACGCAGTGGTTCTGGCAAAAGTACATTATCAAAGCTGATTCAGCGTTTATATCAGCCACGATCGGGGCAAGTTTCACTTGATGGCTTTGACATTAAAGGTGCTAATTTAGTCTCGCTGCGGCAGCAAATCGGAGTCGTACTTCAAGATGACTTTTTGTTTAACGGGAGTGTTTTCGATAACATTACATTCAACAATTCTGAGATCTCACCAGAACAAGTGATTGAAGCGGCAAAAATGGCGGCGGCTCACGATTTTATTTCTGAACTGCCTCAAGGTTATGAAACTTTAATTGGAGAGCGAGGAACAGGCTTATCGGGTGGACAACGCCAACGACTAGCACTGGCGCGATTGTTTCTTTCTGATGCGCCCATTCTGATTCTCGACGAAGCCACTAGCGCGCTAGACAGCGAAACCGAGCGCCAAGTTTTGCAAAATTTGCAGCGAGTTCGGAATGGGCGAACGGTATTGATGATTACGCACCGATTTGCGCCGCTCAAGCACGCCGATCGAGTTCTCGTTCTAGAAAAAGGAATTCTGATCGAGCAAGGTTCACATCAGGAGTTATTGCATCAAAAGGGCACGTATTGGGCACTGCATCAACAGCAGCAAGCGGCAGCTTAAACGTTACTTTTCATCATCCTATTGGAGAACAACAATGAAACGCGATTCTCACTCAGATCAGCAATCTCGTGCAAGTTTCCAACCGCGATCGCCGCAATCTGCGATCGAGTCATCTCAGTTCGGTCAGCCTCTTCCTCGCAGCAGTTCTACTATCAATTCAGGTTCAAACTGGCTCAACAAAGCAAGCGGCTGGATGGCTAATAAATTCCAAACGGCACAGAGCTTTGTGAATAATTCGGGAGACGCGATCGCACCCGATCAAATCCTTCCCGCTCTGAGAGGAACTCCATCATCGAATCAACCGCTAGTGGGTGTGATTGATTCGGGGTTTGGCGCGAATGAACATGGTAGCAAAGTGGTCGAAGCCATTCAGAAAGAAAATCCGCAGGCGCAAATTTGGAAAGGTGGCGGTGTCGGTGCAGGAGATGGATTAAAATCGCTGGTTGAATTTGTGGATACTGCAAAGGCAACGGGACATACACAAGCAGTTGCTAATCTCAGCTTTGATTTAACCGAAGTGCATCCAGACGGCAGCATCTCTACACGATCCCAACTTACGGCTGAGGAACAGTCTGCTTTGACTTATGCCCGCGACAATGGGGTGTTAGTGGTTGCGTCATCCGGTAATCAAGGCGGTGCAATGTCGGCTTTAGGGCAAGCCTCTCAACCATCTGATAACTTGATTGTGGTGGGTGCAGCGAATGGACAAGATCGTGCTGTCTATTCCAGCTATGGTCAAGGTTTGGATCTGGTTGCAGAGGGCGGTTCTGCGGGAACTTCTCTAGCAGCGGCAAAGGTGACGGGCACGATCGCGAACATTTGGAACGCCAATCCAGGATTGAATGATCGACAAGTCAGCCAAATTCTCGCCGCGACTTCAACTGATTTAAAGACTCCTGGCTGGGATACGGAAACGGGCGCAGGTCGGCTGAATTCGGGGGCAGCGATCGATCTGGCAAAACACACCGCGCCTGAATCGATCGTGTTTTCTGGCACTCAACTGATGCAGCAGGTGACTGGATCTTTGGGTGGCGCACCCTGGGAGAGTCGGAATGGCTCTGTGGCAAGTGAACGAACCAATCGCCTTATTGAAGGTGATAGACCACGAAGCCCTGCTCGATCAACCGCCGGAAAACGAGCCGTTGCACTTCACCGACAAGGGGAACGAAACTCTCTCAACCGTCCTCCTCAATCCACACCAACCTCTGGACAACGAGCCGTTGCACTTCACCGGCAAGGGGAACGAAACTCTCTCAACCTTCCTCCTCAATCAAACCGTGATCACATTCCTGGTGTCATCGCAACAACCGCATTAAGAGCAGTAGGGGGATCTTTGGTGAGTAGAAATTCCCCGCGATCGCCTTCTCGTTCCGCTCCACCTTTACCAAGATTATCGGCACGAGAACGTCTTCGTCGTAACGCAGCGGTAGGGCGAGCGACAGACGCTGCCTGGAAGGGACATCTTGAAGCACGACCAGATGTTGCTAGAGTCGTTACTCAACCCACTTGGAGAAACCCGCTCACCGGCAGACAAATGTCGTTTCCAGGGGCAAGATCACGTCGTCCAGATTTCCGGGTTGACCTCAGAAATGGCACAAATCATGCCGTTGAAATTAAAGCGACTCCCAGGGCAGCCGCATCTGCCTCGTCAGCTAGGCAGCGGCTGAGAGATCGCATTGCCATCAACAGGGGGGCAGTTTTAGGAAAGGGCAATGGTCCTCATGTCAGGGTTAACCATGCAACAACCAGGGTTGGACTCCCGATTCTAGGTCCAGGAGGCAACACTGCTTTGCCAGGAGAACCACAAAAACACGTCATTATTCAACCTCGCCCCCACAGACCTGGGACACTCAACCAGGCACGACAAGTTGCAACTAGAGTGGGCAACTCTGGAGCCGCTAGAGGAGTGGGGCGAGTGCTGAGTAGAGTTGCTGCCCCTGTTGGTGCTGCAATTGATATCTTTCAGCTCAAAAATGCTTACGACAAAGACGGTGGATTTGGGGATAATTTTCAGCAGACAGCGGGTAGCGTAGCAGGTGCATGGGGGGGTGCAGCAGCAGGAGCAGCGATCGGTACAGCGATCGCACCGGGGGTCGGGACGGTCATTGGAGGCGTAGTTGGTGGCATTGCCGGAAGTGAGATCGGTGATGACATAGTAGTAGGGGCAAAGCAAGCATGGAAGGGCCTATTTGGGTAATTCGCGGCGAAAGTGAAAGAACTTCATGCTACTTCTGATTGCATAGCCGTAGGGTGGGCAATGTCCACCCTACAACCAAAAGCACAACTCAAAGCGTTGAGCAAATTCGTCAAAGTTTCGAGTTGTAAGCTGCAACTTTCAAGATTAGAACTCCATTGTTTGAGTTCAGAGCAACAATTTTCGAGTTCAGAACTCCATCTCTCCAGTTCAGAACAGAAACGATCGCGTTCCAACCGCTATTTTTCCAGTTCAAAACAAGAACGATCGCATCGATAACCTCAGCTTCCAGACTCAGATCTCCAACGATCGATTCCAAGCCATAAATCAAGCCACTTCAGGAGAAAGGCATCATGAAAACTCCACCAGTATCTGTGCAACGGCAGCAAACGAAGTATCAATTTGCGAATACTCAAGACTACTTGAATTATGAGTTAGGCAATGCTCAGCGTCGATTGCCGCCTCTGTATACTCGTCTACTCGGAGTTGGTATCTGTGCCTTAGTAGGAGGCACGATCGCCTGGGCAACCTTTAGCAAAGTTGATGAAGTGGCAACGGCTCCCGGACAGGTGACTCCCGCCTCTCAGGTACAGCCCATGCGATCGCTCTTTAGTGGGCAACTTCGCGACATTCACGTCACAGAAGGAAAAGTTGTTCAGAAAGGCGATGTTCTTGTGCAGCTTGACCCAACTCAGTCTGAAGTAGAAGTACAGCGATTGCAAAAGTTAGTCACTCAGAATCGTGATTCGCTGACTCGACTACAGGCAGAGCGGAGTGGCAGAACTCAAGCAAAAACTGCGCTGCAAAATGAATTGTTAGCATCCCGTTTGCGAGAATATCGCGATCGTCGTTCTGCTGCCGAAGCGGAAGCCAATCGTCAATTCAGTTTGCTTCAATCCGCGCAAGTTCAGAAAACTCGTCTGCAAGCAGATTTTGCTTATACCAATCAAAAATTCCAGGCAATGCGATCGCTTTCTAATCAAGGCGCTGTTCCCCGATTTGATTCCATTGATCTGCAAAATAAAGTTGCAGGCTTACAAAAAGAAATTGCCATTCAAGAACAAGCGATCGAGCAAGCAAGACAAGCATTTCAGGGAGCAAAAACAAATGCCAGACGGCTAGAATTTGAACGGCAGAGCGAAATTCTGACTCAGATTGATAAACAGCAGCAGGAATTGACCGATCTAGAAGGCAAACTTGCTCAAGCGAACGAACAACAGAAACAAAGCACAATTCGAGCGGGGGTAGCTGGCACTGCCTATAATATTAAAGTTGCTCAAACAGGTGCAGCAGTTCAGGCTGGAGACGAACTATTCTCGATCGTTCCGGCAGGCGAGAAACTACTGGTAGAAGCCAAAGCGCTCAATCAAGATATTGGCTTTATTCGGCTGGGAATGCGAGTTAAAGTGAAACTTGCTACATTTCCCTACCAAGAGTACGGCATGATAGAGGGCACAGTCAGTAAAATTAGTCCGAATGCTGTCAATGAAAAAGATGTTGGGTTAGTTTTCCCGGTGCAAGTTCAGCTTCAGCGGAGTTCTATTGGGGTGAACGATCGGGCCGTACCGCTGACTCCTGGAATGGCAGCAACCGCAGAAATTGTCACTCGTCAGAAAACGGTGCTCAGTTTTTACTCGATCCAATTGCTGCAAGTTGGGATAGAGCTTTCTCTGTACGTTAGATCTCAAGAGGTAATAGAGTAGTGCTCAGTCAAGATAAATCGCAACAGGATAGCCATGTTTTCTGCTGATTGTTGGTTGTGTCGCAAAAACAGGTCAATGGTAAGGTGAGAGAGTCTAAAACCTTGCCCTTCAATTTTATGCTAAAGCACTCTACACGCATCAACAAGCCTTACAGATGGTGCTGACTGCGTTCATCCGAGCAGATGAAAAAGTAGCTCTGAAGCTTCCACCCGGCAGCTACAAGATTCGATATGCCACAGGGTTTGAATGGTATTGAGAAAAACATTAGACACTATCGGTAATAAATAAATTGAGCGATTCTAGAATTGGCGTTAAGACTATAAGAATTAACGACTTTACATTAAGAATTGATTCTCTTAGTTGTTTCCGATTAAGTCTATTTATTTGGAGAAGACACTCAATATACTCAACTCATGAACAAAGACTCACCGCAACAACCGCTCAAGGTCGAGCTATCTCAACAACAGTACTGGAATATTGCCCTGTTTCCCTGTGGCACAGAAGGTACTATGACTCAGAAGCCGATCAACCCGGCTCAATGCTAAGATAATTGCAAAAATCGGCATTGCACCTTGTTGCACCTTGTTGCACCTTCCTGCAATCCAGCTTGCGCTCATCGATCAATCAAGTCTGTATGCAGAACGAATGATGATTGAAAATAACTCACCTACGATCGAAATCAACCCTGACTGAAGAACTAGACAACATATTTGGAGAGCAATCGATGAAATCGCTATCTATGCTTGTCACTGCCCTAAACACATTGGCAGTTTCTCTAGGATTGACATACTCGGCGCTTGCCCTTGACCCAGAAACCCTCTATCAACGATCGAGTCCTGCGGTGGTGTCGATCTCGATTCCAAATGGCAAATCATTCAGTTATGGAAGTGGATTTATTGTCAATCCTCAAGGGATGATTTTGACAAACAATCACGTCGTCGGAACAAGTAAGCGGGTCAGCGTTCGGTTAACAGATGGTTCTATTTACTCAGGAGTGGTCGTGTCTCGCAGTCCTCAGGTAGATTTAGCACTGATTCAAATTCGTCCGAAGAAGCGGCTTCCAAGTTTAGGATTTCAGCGCGTGCCACCCAAAATTGGGCAAAGAGCTTATGCGATCGGTGATCCAAGAGGCTTGACGCGAACCCTAAGTGATGGAATCGTCAGCCGCATTGATCAGAGCGGTCAGATTCAATTTACTGCAACCTCCAGTTTTGGAAGTTCTGGCGCACCCTTACTCGATGAAGATGGCAATGTCATTGGAGTCGTTCGAGCAGGTATTCCTGGAACTAATTTCAACTTTGCAATTCCGATCGCCGCTGTGAATCGTCTTCCAGGACAGCGAGGAGTTGTAGCTCAACAACGTCAACAAATCGAGACCTATCTCCTAGCGAGCAATCTTCAGATCCGACAGGGCAACTTTCAGAAAGCATTGGCGATACTGGGCGAAGCAATTCAGCGCTATCCAAGCAATGAGACTTTGTACTCGAATCGTGGCGCAGTTAAAAGCATGGTGAGAGATTATCAAGGCGCACTCAATGACTATGCTCGATCGATTCAGCTTAGACCGACCTCGCTCACTTACTCAAACCAAGCTAGAATTTACGCCGCGCTAAAGCAGCCTAAACAGGCGATGAAAGCTTTGACTGAAGCAATCAGAATCAATCGATCCTGGGGCGAGGGCAACCTTGGCGAAGCGTTTTACGATCGAGGTAAGGTTCAGAGTCAACTCGGTAATCGCAAAGCTGCGATTTCAGACTTTAAACAGGCAGCAAGGTTTTTCTCTCAAGTTAGCAACACAGAGCGTTATGGGGCAGCACTTGATCAGATTACGCTGATCGGCGCTCAATAGTCCTGATTTTGACAGCTTCGCGGAGGTCTTCTTTGTTGGCGTTTCATAATAAAGAATGATGTAGGATCGAGGGAAGCTGTCATGAACTGTCCTCATTGTGCCAGCGACAAAATTGGGCATCGCAATGGCAAGCAAAGCTACCTATGCCGAGACTGTCGTCGCCAGTTCCTTCTAGACCCGATCGTTGCAACCTGGGACAAAGCCTTTTCGGTGCGTTGATCCTCCGTCCGCTCATTCATAGAAAAGCACCTTGGCTTCAGGCTTGAAAATTCACAAACTGCCTGCTCTTCAGCTATACTGCGTCAGCCTATAGATTTTGGTTTAGAAGGGGTGTGGGGGCTGCGCCCCCAGCCAGGAGTTCCACCCCTGCACCCCGTCCAAAATCTTTAATTTATGCCCGTGACAAAGTATATTTCCCTCAAATTCTCTCACT
>JAAUOZ010000127.1 GCA_012034655.1 Leptolyngbyaceae cyanobacterium CSU_1_3
CATCCCTCTCTCCTCAAAGCCGAAGCTTCCGAAACTGTCTCTCCTGTCGTGCGTAGCCTTGCAGGTTGTGCCTTTGTTAAAGGAGTGGGCTTGTCAGGCAAACAATGGTATCAGAAAGACCGTCGTTCCTGGCAAAGATTAGGGCTTGCTGATGGGGTTCAATCCCCCGGAAGCAAGCGCACCTATCCCTCCGCACCCACAAGGGGATGCGGCTTCCCGGTGAAACAATGAAGAAACGCCAACCTCCTGGAAACGCAGCGAGAAAATTGATAGAGTATGAGGAATTCGTGCAGGATTGATAGGCTCCTAATACGGTTCGCTTTCGACCGACAACTGGAATGGACCGACCCCTAGGCAATGCCGCAAGTCCCCCACTTCCAAGGTTGCAATAGAGAGTAAATTCAACAAAATAGCAAGCCTCCTGTATGAGAGAAAGGATTCAAAAGTGGGCAGGGGCATCTGCTCACTCTAAAACGCTCGAATCGGCTAACCAGAGGTAGAACTCGCGCCGTGGGAGAAGCCCGCGCTCTATTGCTTGCAATCAGCGTCGGGAGTATGTCACAGAGAACTTCTTTTTAAGTATGACAAAGCCACAACTCAGCGAAAAAGTTCGGGAACTGATTCAAAAGTCTCGAATTGTCAGTTTTGACACCTGGCACGACACCCACTCGGCGGAGGCGATCGCTTACTTTCGGGCTGCCGATGATGCAGGGCGCTATTTGACCGATGACGATTTGCAGCACATCCAACAACTCGCGCCGACGGCAGAATTCATTCCGGTTTCACAACTGCTGCGCGATCGTGTCACCGAAATCGTAGACGATGCTAGAGCCGATGTCCTAAATACCTTCCCAAACATTAATCAACCCGGAGGCGGGCTTTATCCAGCCGATCGGGCGGATGCCTGCTGGCGAGACTTCTGGCATTTTCTGCGCTGCATTACCTATGGCATTGCCGGGCAGCGCATCGACTACACTAGCCCAGCGGGGTTGCATTATATGAACCTGCTGTATCAAGAATTGCAAGTTCCCTTGGATGCCATGATTGTGGGACTAGAGGGACTCAAAGCTGCCAGTTTGAAGCGATCGCCGCCAGAGCACCAAGCCTCACTTGCGCCTTATTTCGACCATGTGATTGAGCGGTTGAAGCAATTTCATGGTTTCACCGGGAAACCTCACCCACAAGGGGATGAGGTAGTTGACTAACTTTTTGGCAATATCAAAAGATTTGATATCAAACGACAATTGCAAGATCAAATACAGCTTTTTGCCTCGACTTTGTCACGTTCTCTCGTTTAAGTTTATATCAGTACAAACCTGAGTTGCTCTGCGACAGCAACCCACTGTATTGATTAAGCCTGTATCAATACAAACAATCCCAAACAAGAGGTGAGTTGCTCTGCGACGGCAACCCATCTTAATTGACCTAGAGCACGTCACAAAATTGCTCCAAGTACAACACCCACAAGGATTGAATTATGCGAATCAACGACCCTTTAACGGCGATCGCTGAACTTCGAGCATACGCTTTCAGCCTAGAGCAAGCACTTGAGACCGATCGGGCTAGTAGTAAAGCACGGCGAACTGAAGATCGGTGGTTAGTTAATCAGTCTTCTAGCTCTAACGCCCAAATATTGCCGAAAAAGGGGCAAACTGCTGTCCAGAAAAAGTTTTTGACAGAAAATCTCTCCCAGATGGGGCACGTATCTCTACACACCCAGGATCTGCTTGCGACGTGCTCATCCCTAGAACACAGATATCCGTAAACGGTGAGCGATGGATAAATTTTGCCGCATCTGCTCACTTGAAGATTGTTCTAGTGGTGGATGGGGGGTTATCCTGCGACGGTTCCCCCCTGATGGTCTGGAGTAAGCGGTAAAACTTATTCCAAGTACAACACACATCAACAACAATTTATCATGTCCATCTAGGGTTTGGTAAGGGTGGTTGAGTAGGGGTTTAGTGGCGATCGCAAAACTTCAAGTATGCCGTCACGCTCAAGCAAGAACTTCAAACATCTCAGGTGAGCGGGTGAGAGACTCCGTTTCGCAGTCTAGATGGTTTGGGCGATCGGGTGAAGTGAGGAGTCTTTCACAATTCTGCTGGGTTCAACTGATTGGCTCTTCAGCAATTTGTCAGCCAATCAGAATCTTGCCAATGCCAATTTCTTTACAGATTCCTTTTGAGAGATTGTTTAACAACGTTAGTAGATCACATAGACTCTGCGGAAGCCGTCTCGGATGTCCGAATGCAGATATTCTGCTTGTCCTAGGCTTCTAATATTCAGCTTTCGATCGACTGAATCTATAAATGGGTGAGAGAGATTAGCTCAACCCCCGCGAATGATATTGCTCGGAACTTGTCGAAATTTAGAGGTTTGAAGATGACTAAACCAATGAATATCATTTCTCGCTTTCGGAAACAATCGCCCAACTCTAGGGGTGTTTCCTTAACCGAGCGGCCCGGAAGAAACCCTGCTCAAAAACGTAACTCTCGGCAAAAACTGGTTGAATTGCGATCGTTTCAGGAAAAGTTTTCGCGCTACACCGGCGAAAAGCTCAGTGGGCTGCAAGTCCTATTTCGACTCGGCGAGACGGTTCTTCATGCAATTCTTCCGTGGGTGTTGATGTGCGGTACATATGGCGCAGTTATTTCTTTGCTGAGTCACTTGGGGTTTCTTTCGGCTGTTAAAGAAAGCAAGGCTTTACCCCATGTGGCTGTTGCGCTCAATATTGCTCTAAGTTTGCTATTAGTTTTCCGCACGAATGCAGCCCATGAGCGGTTTTGGGAGGGGCGAAAGTTGTGGGGATCGATGGTTAACACAGTTCGCAACTGTGTTCGTAGTATTTGGGTGACGGTTGAAGAGCGACTGCCAGGCGATCGCACTCAAAAAGAGGATTCTATGCGCCTAGTTGCTGCTTTTGCGGTAGCAATGAAATTGCATCTGCGGCGCGATCCTATCACTTTGAATGATGAGTTAGAGCCTTTAATGTCACCCCTGCAATATTGCCGAATTCAAGAGGC
Source organism: Leptolyngbyaceae cyanobacterium CSU_1_3 (assembly GCA_012034655.1). GTDB lineage: Bacteria > Cyanobacteriota > Cyanobacteriia > Leptolyngbyales > Leptolyngbyaceae > JAAUOZ01. The sequence continues at coordinate 3,024 of JAAUOZ010000127.1, forward strand.
AAGTCATGGTCCTCTAGAAATTGCATTCTGGCTTGAGGATTATGTGCAACACCAATATGAGAATCGCCATATCAATGGGTTCCAACTTCAAGATTTGCATAAACTGCTCAATGACTTAGTAGACATTCTCGGCGGATGTGAGCGAATCTTGAAAACACCCGTACCGATCGGTTATACAATGACCCTGAAGCTTTTGCTAGTGGCTTACTTCATTATTGTGCCTCTAGAATTAGTTGACAGTTTGCATTGGTGGGTTGGCCCGTCCACCGCTTTTATTAGTTTAATTTTCCTATCTATTCATGAGGTGAGTTCTGAAATTGAAGAACCCTTCGGACATGACCCCAATGACTTACCCCTAGACTTTATTTGCGAGACCATTAAGCGTAACGTTGAAGATTTGATCCAGCACGCTCCTTCCTCCCGTCGTATGGTTGAATGGCCCAGGGCATCATCAAGCATGGTCAATTGAGTTATCCCATTTTGGGCTTTGGAGTTGTGATTCTAGATCAGCCTCGATCGTACTCATTCTTCAAATTGGTCTGATGTCCGTGTCAATGTGTATACTCAGCAAAACGGGCGGAGAAATTAAAGCTTCTTCGCCCGTTTCGATCGTACAAAATTGCAATATCAACCTTCGGGTTGGGCTGGTTCGGTGAGAGGACGAATGTTAACAATTCTTCCGCCTAATCGACCAATGCGACGCATCTCATCATTCATGCGTGCATAGGGAACTTGGATGAAAGTCGTACTGCTGTTTCGCAACGGGTAGCTGTTGTTTTCTGCTTGCTCAGCTTGCCGCAAACCTTCTACTTCGTAGACAAAGATACGACTATTTGAAGACGAGCTAGAGGCTCTAGTAAGTGTAGATTGACCCAACATCATGGTTCTCTCTCCTAATTGTTCTCTACTTGACGCTCTCCCACCAACCGCTATCGCGGTATGGCTTGTGAGATTCCTGCTTCACAGACCCTTAACTAGAGCAGTCCCATGACTTACTCCCCGCCAGACCGTCTCCACAGGCAGTTTGATTTAACGTCCACGATGCGCCCCACCGCAGACACAAATACTGATTTTGTTGTGTCGTTGAGCCGTCTTGGGTTGCCAGTATCTGAATCGTTCCCTGAGCCGCCCGTGGGTGGACAAACCTTCGTTAATTTCAGCGTTTTACGCGGGTCATGCGAGTGTATCAAACCCTGGCTCGTTGCGTCACTCTCCCCGCTGCTGTTCCGCGCTGCGCTTGGAACTCGACTTTGGGGAGGTTCCTCAACTCGTGCTCCGCTTCACCCCCAACCAAGCCTAGCGGCTATGGTTGGAGCACTGCGAAGATCTTGGTAGCTAGATTATTTTATGCAAGGGTAATGCTGGCGACCTTGCCGCCCTGCTTGTTGATTTGCTGAAGGGTGTTGGATAGCTGGTCATAGGGAACGATGAATTCTTTGTTGCTGCGACGCACTTTGGGATAGCGCGGCAAGCTGATGGCTGCAACTTCAATCCGATAAAGGCGATCGGACGAGTCGATCGAAGAGCGGCCAAACACACGGTTGGGGGTTACACCCTGCTTAGAGGGGAGGTATGCCCAGCCTTCAGAGCCGCCACCCGAAGCCCCAATTACCGCAGAAGCACTATTTTTAGCTAGATCAACAGCTAGCCGAGAATTAGCACCTGCGAGTTGAGCACGATCGCTGTTGGCATAGCCGCGATAGAGCCGAAACAAGCGAGTAAACCCGACGGTTCTCTGCCCCACTCCTGTGGTCACGAGGTCACGATAATAGGGAACGATCGCGTCTCCAAAGCTGCGATCGTATTCTTCGGAGTCGATATAGGAATCGATATCGGCTTCAAACCCTTGATTTTGGTAGCGATCGAGATGCTCAATCACTTCAGACTCATCGTAGGGAGCGCGTCCCAGCAGATGTTTGAAGTTCAATTCAATGACGCGGGTTTGAAAATGTGGATAGAGAAACTTAGTCTTATACAGGTCAGATTTTGCAACCGCCCGGACGAAATCTCTCACCGTCAGTTGGCCATTGGTCAACAGTGACTCTAGGCTCGTAAGACGCTCTGACTGCATGATATAGTCATTGCCCAATACTTGACGGTAAATGGCTTGAATGACAATTCTGGCATCTTCTGGTGTCCAGTTTTGACGCAGTTCGATCGGGCGGGCTTCACCAAAAGCAGTGGTTCCCAAACGGGAAGCTGCGGTTGTAATTGCCACAAATAACGCTCCTTATTTCTAGTAATTGACGTACTCCCTCGGCTGAAGCACGAGGGATTCTCGGCTAAAGCCCTAAGTTAGCTTTCATCCCCCGGCTGAAGCACGGAGGTTCTCAGCATCTTTTTGATAGTGCCGGAAGGATGTCACGCGAGAACAATACTTGTTACCCGACTGCCTCGCTGATTTAACCGTTGCAGGGTGGGTGAAAGTTGGTCGTAGGTGACGAGATAATCGCGAACACTCTGACGAATTTGGGGAGTGCGCCCCCGATCGGTTTGTGTGACTCGTACCCGATAAAGCTGACCCCGATCGCCTGCAACCACGCCAGTCAATCCTCGCCCAAAGTTGGGAGTTTGCACCGGGGTTGCCAGGTTGCGAGCCAGCTCGGTCGTTAGGGACGCTGATTTGTTTTTGCCCTGGGCACGATCGCTATTGGCATAGCCCCGATATAGCTGAAACATGCGGCTGAAGCCAACTGTTTTTTGCCCCCGTTGGGTTGCAAATCCTCGATAGTAGGGAACGATCGAGGTTCCAAAATGTTCTTGATATTCCTGGGAATCTATATAGGAATTGATCTCAGCTTCATAGCCTTCCTGAGTATAGAGATCGACATGGTAAGCGATTTCTGACTCATCATAGGGCGCACGACCTAGCAAATGCTTGTAGGTCAATTCGATGAAGCGAACTTGAGGAGTCGCGTAAAAGAATTTTTTCTTGTATAGCTCAGATTGTGCCAACGCCCGCACAAACTCCTGGACGCTAACATTGCCCTGACGCAAAAGAGATTCTGCACTGGTCAGACGCTCACTTTGCATCAAATGATCGTTTCCAAAAACCTGTCGATAGGCCGCATGAATTGCAGCCTGCACCTCGCCCTCCGTCCAATTGGCACGCAATTCGATGGGAGAAGTTTCTGCAAAAGGCTCAAACCCTAGCTGCATGGCAGCCATAGAACTTGTCATAGCGAGTCTCCTTTGTGTCAGCAAAAAAACGATGCCCAGAACCTCAAAAAACCGCTCATGCAATGAAGTAGCATCCACAGTCTTTTGAGGTTCTGGGCAAACAGAAACCTTTAGCTCAGGGCATTGATGGCATAGTCAATGTATGAATTGGCTTCTACTGCTGGGTCGCCGCTCAAGCCGTGGTTTGCTTTGATGTGCTTCAGTGCTTCTACATACCAACTAGGAGATAGATCAAAGGTGCGGTTGATTTCAGCCAAACCGCCAATCAGATAGTCATCGATCGGCCCAGTACTTCCTGCAATCAAGCAGTAAGTAACCATGCGAATGTAGTAGCCGATGTCACGCACACACTTTGCTTTTCCGGCGGGGGTAGAGGCAAAGTTATTGCCTTGCATTTGGGTCGTGTAGGGAAACTTTTGATAGACTGCATTCGCTGCACCATCTGCCAAGCTTTGCGCTTTAGAACTTAATCCTTTGGCAGCATCAAGACTCGCGGCTGCTTGACGAAACCGACCAAACGCAACCTGAATCTCAGTTGCGCTCAGAAAACGTCCTTGAGAATCTGCGGTGGCGACGGCTTCTGTTAACGGTGTTTTCATGGGAATGTGTTCCTTTCGACAAGTGAATAAAGTGAATAAAATTCTGATCAATTGAGTCAGGATACGATCGCTGCAACGATCGCTTAACCCACTGCGGCAGCAGCGCGATCGAAGTAACCGCCCACTTCAGACATCAGGCTGCTACAATCGCCACGAGTCACGCCATTGGGGTCGTTAGCAATCGCGATTGCGGCTTCCTTCATTTTGCTTACACCCGCAGCGACAGACCCTCCTGGCACACCCAACGCCTGATAGGTTTCGCGCAGCCCATTTAAGCAGCGATCGTCTAAAACGCTGGCATCCCCCGTAAAGGTGGCATAGGTGACATAGCGCAAAACAATTTCCATATCCCGCAAGCACGCAGCCATCCGGCGATTGGTATATGCGTTTCCGCCCGGTGCAATCAATTGAGGTTGCTCGGCAAACAAGGCACGAGCAGCATTGGCGACGATCGTAGAAGCATTGGAGGTAATGCGATTGACGACATCCATGCGCTTAGTGCCCTCTGACACCATGCTCTTTAAGGCATCAATTTGGGCATCGCTGACATATTCGCCTCGCGTATCAGACTGAGACACAACTTTAGTAAAAGCATCAAGCATTCTGGTCGCTCCTAGTGATTTTGGTGAGCATAAAATTCGATTCAAAACCTGGACTTGGGGGTGAATTTAAGCACATTGACATCCTCCCCACCGCACAGGCGGATGGGGCATTCCGGAGGTCAGATGATGGAGGGGTGACTAATTTGTGGTCTGCCATCCGGCAAATCTCCACAACCCCATTTCCCGTAGCCTGTCCTGGACTTGCCCCCCTTTGTGAGGAGGGTCATCCAAGCAGATGCAATTTCCGAAGTTATTGAATCCGCAATCCTAAAGAATCAAACGGCTAACGTTTAAGCCCTAGAGAATTCTGACTTTTAAAAAGTTTCAGAAGTTCAATGGTTTTTGAACCTGACATTGATTAAAACAATCCAGTTGTGCAAATTTTGTGCAATTCAAATCAAGTTTTCAAAGAAATTGTAGAAAAGCCTTAATAAAACGCCTGAATGCCTGACAGATAGAGCATTCTAGCGATCTTGCCTTTAGTTTTTAATGCTTAATCTAGTGTTACATTTAGTGATATTTGTTGATGAACAAGCATCACAAGTTGAGGATCAGCGATCGTATTCCTGTCCGCAAAATTAATTATGTTGAGATCATTCGCAAATCTGGCTTCTTCAGGCAACATAATCGAACAGCATGGTGTTCATGTATCGATCGGTCCATTCTGCACCAAACGATTTTTCTAGCACTCGCCGGGTTTTGTCGTTTTTCTGCTGCTTCATGCAGTAATAGCGCTGCCCTGCTACAACCTTAGTAATGTCTAAGTTTGATGTCAGAGCCATTTCTCTACTCGCAATCTGACAGTGCAACGTTAAAAATTCTTGCACTCGATGCAAAAACATATCTTCTTCTTGCACACCTACAGGATGCACAAACAAACAAAACTCTGAAAAAATATCACCCCATTCTGGTAAGGCGCGGGGCTGCGAGAATTCGATCTTAGACAAAAGAGACAAAGCGCTTTGGTAACTTTCTGGCAACGCACGATCGACACTCACTGGCGAGAGGTCTACGATCGCAGCACTAATGGAACCCGATCGCCCGCCCACCAAATCTGACCCAAAGATAGGAAGCGCATATTCAGGGTTGGGGAACATGACACAGTGCAAAATGTCTAGCCCATTGCTCACTTGAGCCAGTTCTAAATGCAGTTTACGAAATTGGGGAGCCTGGTAGCAGTGGTTTTCAATCACCAACCGTTCGCCTTCTAAGCTGCCCTCGATATAGCCCAAATCCTCTGGAACCAGGTAAGGAGAAAGCTCTAATTGCGCGTGCCAAACGGCTTCAATGCAATCGGCTAACCTGCGGATTAGGGAATGCTGACGGCTTCTCAGAGACACTTCCATAGACTTCGACATAGGCTTCTATCCGAGTATAAGCGAGTATAGGCTCAATCCCTACATTGAAGGATGGTCTGTGCAAAATGTGTGTAGCATGAACATTTGTAGCGTGAATGCTCAAGTTGCCCAAGCTCGCACTCGATGCAGTCGGCTCAAAATTCGGTTGGCAAGTTCTACCCCCATCATCGGCTTGCAAAGATAATCGTCAGCACCGACGGCGAATGCCTGATGCTGGGTAGCAGCATCGGTCAGCGCACTGAGAAATAACACGGGCAACCGCCGCCAGCCAGGGTCACTGCGAAGAATTTGGCAGAGTTCCAGTCCATTAATCTGCGGCATGTTCACATCTAAGACGAGTGCATCAGGAGTCACCGCTTTGAGAACCGTCCAAAAGTGTTGTGGCTCATCAAGGGTTGTCACCTTAAATCCCCAGGGTTTGAGCAGCGTAGGGAGCGTTCTCAGCCACTCTCGATCGTCATCTACAACCATGACTTTGGGAGGTAGTTCTTCGCCTTTCAGCAGATTTACGATCGTTGCCATTACCTGCTCTGGAGGCATCGGCGCTTCTAGAAATAGTTTGCCCCCTCGCCGCAAAACTTCTAAGCGATCGCTCAAGCCCCCACGATCGCCGATCACGAGAATGGGCAATTCAGGATAACGATGGGCAAAGGTTTGCAACATGTCTAAAAGATGGGCCGCGATCGGGGAATGGGCCGCCTCAGCATTCGTCAGATCGGCAGGCAAACGAAACACAATCGCATGGGGCTGCCCGCCTTCCCACTTAGCAACAGACTCCGGCGAGAAAACCGTTTCAATCTGGATTCCACAATGGGTGGCAACGGTCAGCAGTGACTGGTTAAATTCAGGATCTGAACTGACCAACAGCAGCAATGGCAAGGATTGATCTGGCAGTTGAGATAGCTCAATCTGGATCGTGTTTTGAATCTCTTGCTGAAGGGCAACCACCAATGCCTTCATAAGCGGCGCATGTTTTGGTTCTAGCGGCTCTTGCCCGCCTAGCCAATACTCAATCTGGCGAGCCAGGTGCGTTGTCTTGGTGAGTCCAAAAATTCCCAGCGTTCCTACTAATTTGTGGGCGATCTGCTGGGCTTCGGCTTGCTGGAGCGGGGTGAGGCGATCGCACTGCAAATAACGGACGGTCTGCAACAAAACTAGGATTTGATCCAAGCTTTTGGGTTGCGTCGTTGCCCAGGTCTCGTTGAGAAAAGATACATATTGTTGCCGCAGTTGGAGCGGAGAAATCACACTTGAAGAAATCTTAGAAGAAACGCTGGGAGAAATATAAGAAGAAACATCAGAAGGAATACCAGAAGAAACACCACCAGGAAGGGTTTTGCCGCCCGTTGGCAGAGAGGGCAACATTTGACTCGATGGGGTAGAGTGGCGAGGAGCGAGAATACTCCCTGTTGTAGCCATTGTAGCCATTGTAGCCATCGTAGCCGTCGTAGCCATCGTAGCCATCGCTTTTAGATAGTAGCCTCGCCCATGCAGAGTCGTAATGAAATCCTGCGGCGCACCCACGGCAGACAGTTTTTGGCGAACCCGTCGAATGTGCGATCGAACGGTGGCATCCGATGGAAATTCCTCTGAAGACCATAGGCGATCGATCAACTCTTCCGTACTAAAAACAGATTGGCTATCTCGTAGCAAAAGTTCTAGCAACTCATATTCTTTAGTAGTCAGAGAGAGCGGTTGACCGTTGTAGCTCACTTCGCAGGTGCTTGAGTTGAGAAGTAAGTCTCCCCACGTCAACAAAGGCAACGGATTGTTACTCCCCCGACGCAACAACGCCCGCAGCCGCGCAATCAGTTCTACTTGATCAAACGGTTTGACAATATAGTCATCTGCACCTGCATCTAACCCTTGCACCTTGACCGTTCTAGTATCTTGGGCCGTCAGTAGCAAAATAGGAGTGACATAACCCTCTGCCCGAAACCGTCTACATAAGCTGATGCCATCAAGTTTTGGCAACATAATATCCAACACCATCAGGTCATACTCAAACGTAGAGCCATAGGTCCATCCCATCTCCCCATCTTTGACGGTATCAACCACATAGTGATGGGTGGCCAAACTCTTAGTCAGGACTTTGGTAAACACATCATCATCTTCTACCAGCAAGATTTTCATATTTGCATTTCCAATGAAGAATCCGGGCAATTTGCTCTGGTAGATTGAGCGAGTTGAAGGGTTTAGTAATTACACCACTGGCTCCCAAATCATTAAACTGGCGCTTTTCTGCGGTTTGAGCCTTCGCTGTTAACAGAATGACGGGAATTTGTTCTGTTTCGGCATGAGACTGAAGTGCTTTGAAGGTAGCAATACCATCCATTTCAGGCATCATCACATCTAACAAAATCACATCCGGCTTTTCGGACTGGGCGGTTTGGATGCCTTGAGCACCAGAGCCAGCCGTCAGCACTTCCCAGCCGGCCGCCATTTTGATGCCAAACTGCACCACGGTTTGAATGGTTTCTTCGTCATCAATGATTAAGACTCGTTTGATGCACATCAGAAGATTCTCCTCAATGATGATGGACACGATCGAAGGCGGGTAACGTAAATGCAAAGGTACTGCCATGTCCTGGAGCGCTTTCAGCCCAAATTTTGCCGTTGTGCTGCTCGATAATTTTGCGGCAGATGGCCAGCCCTAAGCCCGTCCCCCCTTTCTTGCGAGAATCTGATGAATCTACCTGTTGAAACCGTTCAAAGATGCGCTCAAGCTGGTTCGCAGGAATGCCTTGCCCTTCGTCTCGCACCCGAAACACGACCTCAGAGTAGGCGGCTTGGATTTTAGATTTGAGGGTTTGTTTTTTGGATTTTGCACTGGATGGCTTTTTGTGGCAGGCAACCGTTAGCCAGACCGTTCCCCCTGGGGATGAGAATTTAATGGCATTGCTGAGCAAGTTTGTTAGGGTTTGCAAAATGTAATCGGCATCAGCCCAGATTGAGAGATCTTCTGCTTGCGTCATCAGTGTCACTCCATGCTGCTGGGCCATTGCTTGCATGACCTCCGCCGCTTGAATCATTAAATTTGTAGCATTGCAGGCTTGGCGCTCCATTACGACTTTGCCTGATTCGATGCGCTGCAAGTCAAGGACATTATTGACCAATCGCACCAATCGTTCGGTGCTGTCGTCGGCAATGCCTAGCATTTGTTGCCCTGCGTTAGAGAGTGTGCCTAGTTGCCCGGTGGCCAGAATTTTTAGGGCGCTGTGCAAGGAAGTTAACGGGGTTCGCAGTTCGTGGCTGATCACAGAAATAAATTCATCTTTCATTCGTTCGATCGCTTTACGATCGCTGATGTCGTTGGTGAGGGCGAAAAACCCTTTCACGGCTTTTGAGTCGTCTAGATGGGGAATGTAGGTGACATTAACCGATCGGGCACTGCCATCTTTCAGCACAATATCGTTTTCGTAAGTTATCACTCGCCCAGACAGTGCTGTTTCTACATAAGCCTGCATTCGTTGATAGCACTCGTCTCCCCAAATCTGTTGGAGATGACACCCATCAATTTCGCTGGGAGATTGCCCCAACCAATCTTGATAGGCCTGGTTGTTAAAGCGATATTGTTGCTGATCATCTACATAGGCGATCAGCACAGGCAACGCGTTGGTGATTAAGCGCAATTGCTCTTCGCTCTGTCGCAGGGCGGCTTCTGCCTGCATTCGCACATTGATTTCCTGTTGTAGGTTGCGATTTACTTCCTGCAATTCGGCTGTGCGGGCTTCTACCACTTCTTCCATATGTTCTAGAAGTTGGGCTTGGGAGAGGGCAATACTGATCTGATCGGCCAGTTGTTGCATTAGCTCTAATTCAAAATCTACCCAATGGCGAGCATTTTTGCATTGATGGGCGATCAGCAAGCCCCACAGATGGTTTTTGGAGGAGGACGTGCCGTGAGTATGGGCATTGAGGGTTTGCACGATCGGCACAATCAGCTTTGCCTGAATTTGGAATTGATCGACAAATTCGACCAGGCAGTCGGCTAAACCCGCAGTGGAATTGTGTACATCTGCGATCATTCGCACCCGTCCTTGAGCATAAAGCTGTTGATAATCCTCTGGAAAAACTTCCTCTGGAAACTCCAGATCCATCAGCGCTGGATAGTCTGGCAACACCGCTTCACTGATGGTTTTGCCAGTGCCATCTGGCAAGACGTGATAGATCAAGACGCGATCGGCTTGCAAAATGCGTTGCACTTCTGTAACGGTGGTGTGCAAGATTTCCTTAAGTTGCAACGACTGCCGAATTTTGAGCGTAACTTCTGAGAATAGTTCAACTCGCTGCTGTTGCTGGCGCAATTCAGTTTGCATCAATTCCTTTGGCTGGCTGGTATCGCGCATAGCAGGAGGTGGCCCTAGATCTGACAGGAGTTGCGATCGCTAGACTTCAATTGTTTACCTAACCTATTCAAAGTTCAAATCTCATAAAGTTAATGTTGCAAAACTTAATAGAAATGTGGCATTGCACCCCGATCAGATGAGAACCTCCGTCATTCCTTGGATGGAGTATGTCACGATTAAAAATGCAACCTTCTATGAACAGTAGGGCGATCGTGAGTAATGAACTTCAAGGGCGGATGCTGCTTTCCCACAACTTCGATGTTTCGCCCGACATTGTGCCAGCCCTGAGTCGCGAAGAGTTTGCGGAGGTCTTTCGATCGAGCTTGCAAACCCAGACACATCTGCAATGCAGACTTGTCAATCACCCTCACTGGGTGGTAGAGATTTTGTTTGCGATCGCCCAATTTTCACCCCAGCAAGTTGGAGAACTCTGCGCCCAGGCATTGGCTACTCAGCGTCAAATGCAGAAGCTCAGCCAAGCACCCATGCCAGACATTTTGGTTTTGGGAGGCATCAAAACCACGCCTCCCACGAGCGATGCTCCGGATGCTCTACAAACAGGAGACTGGGGAGTAGATGTGGTTGAAACTCTCTCTGGCAAAGCGTTTTTGCAATCGATCGCCTGGGATGCCACCATTGCCCAAAAATCAGCCGACACTATCTTCAAGGTTGAGCGAAAGGCAGCTTGATTCGAGCCGGGGCAACTCAAGTAGAGCGATCGCGGGCAGATTCACATTCTCCGTGCAAATAGTGTGCAAAATGAGTCAGTTTTATCTAGCTTTATAAATCTTGACAATCATGGTCACACGCTTATAAGAAAATCGATCATAACAAAGCGTATAAAAGACTTAAACATCTAGAACGTCAGTATTCTTTGATGATTACTGGGAACTTGGCTTTGCGTCAATTAACCTCGTGTTCTAATTTATCTGCATAAGAAATCTGAGATTTCTTTGTGTCTTGCAACAATTTTCTTAAGCTCTGTCGTTAACCAGGAGATACCGTTAATGCCTTTTGGACCAGCTTCGCGCTTAGGGGTCAGCCTGTTTGATGAAACCCCTCCCATTGAGTGGGTGACCGGTCGCTCACAAGAAGAAGCCGAAACCATCATTCGTGCCGTCTACCGCCAGGTTTTAGGCAATGCTTATGTGATGGAGAGTGAGCGGCTCACCGTGCCCGAATCCCAGTTTAAGCGCGGTGAATTGAGCGTTCGCGAGTTTGTCCGTGCTGTGGCAAAGTCTGAACTCTATCGTTCTCGCTTTTTCACCAGTTGTGCTCGCTATCGGGCGATCGAACTCAACTTTCGGCATCTCCTGGGCCGCCCCCCGTTAGATCTCGAAGAAATGCGGATGCACAGCACCATTTTAGATACTCAAGGGTTTGAAGCTGAAATTGATTCATACCTCAGCACCGATGAGTATCAAAATACCTTTGGCGAAAACTTTGTGCCCTACATTCGCGGCTACAAGAGCGAAGCCTGTCAGAGTATGGTGCAGTTTACTCACACCTTCCAATTGGTGCGTGGTGCATCTAGCAGTAGCCTGAAGGGTGACTTGTCAGGCAACCGTCCTAAGCTTAATGCGCTGGTCATTCAAGGCACACCGACCCCAGTTGTTTCGCCTGCCAGCAGTGGCGCGACGTTTTCTTCCCCCGCGATCGATCCTCAAACTCGGTTGGGTGTGGGTGCTGGCTCTGATGGCAAAGTTTATCGGATCGAAGTCACGGGCTATCGGGCAAAAACCGTTAATTCTATTTCCAAGTTCCGTCGGGCTAACCAGGTCTTTTTGGTTCCCTACGACCAGCTTTCTCAACAATATCAGCGAATTCACCAGCAAGGCGGCATCATCGCCAGCATTACGGCGGTTTAATTCGGCTTAAAACTTACGAATTTTAGGAGATAGGTTTCAATGGCATCCTCCCCGGTTCTTGAACTCTGGCCTACGAGTGACTTAGAAGCAGTCCAAACCGTAATTCGGGCAGTTTATAGACAGGTATTAGGCAACCCGCACGTTATGGAGAGTGAGCGGTTGGTGACGGCTGAGTCACAATTGTGCGATCGTTCTATTTCGGTGCGAGAATTCGTCCGAGCAGTGGCCAAGTCTGACTTCTATCGGACACGCTATTTTGAGTCTTGCGCGCCTTACCGCTTTGTAGAACTCAATTTTCTACATTTACTCGGTCGTGCGCCTCAAGATCAAAAAGAAGTGTCTGAGCATATCGTCCGATGTGTTGCAGAAGGCTACGATGCTGAGATCGATTCTTACATCAACAGCGACGAATATCAGGCTGCCTTTGGCGAAAATATTGTGCCTTACTATCGGGGCAAGAACAGCGAAGCGAACCCCAAACAGGTTGGCTATAACCGCATCTTTGCCATCGATCGCGGCCCGGCTCAGGTTGACAGTTCAGTCCGATCGTCGCAGTTGGTTTACGCAGTTGCCGCCAACGCAGCTTCAGCCATCAAACCATCCACATCAACCGTAATCGGCTCTGGGACTGAAAAGCGATTCAAAATTGTTGTCGCTGGCTCAAAATTTGACGGCCCTCGGCGAGTCAGCGCAACGGAGTACATTGTCTCCGCCAGTAAGATGACTCCTCAAATCCAACGGATTAATCGCACCTCCGGCAAAATTGTCAGCATCACCGAAATTGCCTAGTGGTCGGCGGGCAATTCTCCGGGGTTGCCCAGCAATTTAACTAACTCGCTATCCATCCCCACCGCATGGCGGATGGGGATGGATAGCGACGGGCGATCGCCCCTATCTCTCTTGCCAGTAATGAACCCATTCGATAGAGCACAAGTGGTTCGCAGCCCGCCGATTGTGAGTGAAAGGTAGACATCGTTT
>JAAUOZ010000128.1 GCA_012034655.1 Leptolyngbyaceae cyanobacterium CSU_1_3
CCTGCCATTAGCCTCACCCCCGACCCCTCTCCCAGAGCGGGCGAGGGGAGAAAATGGGTTCCTCTTCTCCCATTTTGGGAGCAGGGGTTAGGGGATGAGGGTCTTAAGTTTAATTCCACCTACCTACTTAGTAAAGGCTTAATTGAGAAGGCTTAATCGAGAAGGTGGGGATCTGGTGAACCTAGCCCTGCGATCGCGTCGGTCTCTGCACCGACCTCTTCTGCTGGGGAGACAGGTTCACTGGCGGTTTGCTTCCGGGCTTTGCCAAGCTCCTGGGGCAACTGATTGAGTTGAAAATATTGGTGAAACTTATCGGTGACTTGCACCCACGACGATCGCCCATCAGATTGCTTGCGTTTGCGCACAAACCCTTGAGAAACAAGCTCCTGCACATGCTGATAGGCTCCGGAGCCGCGCAAATCGACCAGTTCTGTCTGAGAAATTGGCCCTCTCAGGGCAACGGCTGCCAGGGTTCGCAGCGCACCAACTCCCAAATCTGCGGGGATCAAAATGTGAACCAGGTTTTGGAAAGATTCTCGCAGTTGTAGACTATAGCCCTGGGGAGTTTCGATCACTTCTAAGGCGCTGTCTCGGTGGGCATAGTCTGACATCAACTCCAACAGTCCTTCTTCTGCCGATCGCCGATCGCATCCCGCAAATTCTGACAGTTCAGCGATCGAGAGGGGTTGGGCTTTGAGGTAGAGGATGGCTTCGATCGTGCTGGAGAGACGAGACATGGGGGAGAGATGAAGTTAGGAGGGAGGTGAATTGTTAGATTGGAACTGGCGGAGTATGGTTAGATTGCCCGCTTCTATGAAGTTGACAGTTTGAGGAATAGGTTCTATGAGCAATTCATTACCCACATCAGAAGAGTCTACCGAGTTGCCAGCGACTCTGGGGCAAGAGAGCAAGCAGCCTAGCTACGTTAAATTGGCGATGCGAAATATGGTACGCAAACGCGGCACTTCAATTTACCACTTCGCCTTGACGACGATCGGGCTTCTCAGTGTCTTAGTCGGTCTGGCTTATATCACTCGATAAAATGCAGGTAGAAATTAGTGTTCAAGATCGCTTTCAGAACCGCGTTGACCCTGGGACTCATCCTCAATCTGAGGGGCTTGAGTCTATGGCAGTCTCTTCAGAAACCTGGGAAATTTGGTTTCGTCACTGGCTAGAAATTCTCAGCCCCACCGATGCAGAAGATGGGCTGCCCCTCCATCCTGAGGAAAATTACGAGTTGAGCCTGAGGCTAACCGACGATCGAGAAATTCAAGCGTTGAATAACCAGTATCGACATAAAAATCAGCCTACCGATGTGTTAGCTTTTGCGACACTAGAGGTAGACTATCCACAGTCATTAGAATTCGAGGAGTCGCCGCTCTATTTGGGCGACATTGTGATCTCCATCGAAACTGCTCAGCAGCAAGCTATTCAGCAAGGGCACTCTCTTCAGATCGAACTTGCCTGGCTCGCGGCCCACGGCCTTCTCCATCTTCTCGGCTGGGATCATCCCGACGACGAGCTTTTGAGTCGAATGTTGGATCAGCAGCAAAGCTTGCTTCAATCAGTTGGCCTATCTGCACAGGTCGGATGACGGTTTACGAAGCTTGACAATCTTGTAATACTGTCTGTTGCGCCAAGTTTTCTTCGTGTTTTGTCCAGACATTTTTGAGGGGTTCAAAGTCCTTCAAAAATTCTTTCCACTTCATCCCCCATTCGTCCATTGAAAGATGGACAAATCCCTAAAAATCTGGCGAGAAAATCGCTTCTTCTTTCTCTTCTAACCACTGGTTTTGGTTCCTCCGTTCTGTAGCTTGCCCTATGTCTCAAGACCCCACCCCACCCGCTAAACGCCCAACTACAAAAGTGGTTCCCCTCAAGCCCAACCGTGATTTAGCCTGGCAAGTAGCCCCTAGTCTCTGGACAAGTTTTAAGTATGCCTGGATGGGGCTGAGCTATGCCTTTCTGACTCAGCGTAACTTTCGGATTCATCTGATGGTGGGCAGTTTGGCGATCGCTCTGGGTGGGTTTCTGCATCTGAGCGTGGTCGAGTTGGCGGTGATTGGGCTGACGATCGGAGCCGTATTGGCCATGGAGTTGCTGAATACGGCGATCGAGTCGGTGGTCGATCTGACCGTCAAGCAGACCTATCACGAACTGGCGAAGATCGCTAAAGACTGCGCGGCGGCGGCGGTGTTGGTGTCGTCGATCGCGGCGCTGCTCGTGGCGGGTTGCTTGCTGTTGCCCAGGCTGTTCGCAATGGTGCAATTGGCTTTACATTGAGGAAATAGGAATTGAGATCATCTCGTTCCTCCTTCCTCTCGTGGCGCGTGCCCAAGGCAGCCCCCTCCCATGATTCTCGTCATCGACAACTACGACAGCTTTACCTACAACCTGGTGCAATATTTGGGTGAGTTGGGGGCTGAGTTCCCGATCGCTCAAGATATTCAAGTCTATCGTAACGATCAAATTACCTTAGCGCAGGTGCAGCAACTGCAACCCACCGCGATCGTCATTTCCCCTGGGCCTGGGCGACCCGAAGACGCTGGCATCTCCCTAGAGTTGATTCGTCAGTTTGGAGCGACCACGCCAATTTTGGGGGTTTGTCTGGGGCATCAAAGTATTGGGCAAGTGTTTGGCGGCAAAATTGTCTCCGCTCCAACGCTGATGCACGGCAAAACTTCTCCCGTACAGCACACCGACCTGGGGGTTTTTTCGGGACTCAACAATCCCATGACCGCAACTCGGTATCATAGTCTGGTGATCGAGCGGCAGTCTTGCCCTGACGTGCTAGAAATCACCGCCTGGGTTGATGATCAGACCATTATGGGGGTGCGTCATCGTCAGTATCCGCATATTCAGGGGGTTCAGTTTCACCCAGAAAGCGTTTTGACGGCCGACGGCAAGCAACTGCTGCGGAACTTTCTGCAAGAGATTGGCGATCGAAGCTAGGTGTTTTGTTGTGGGGAAGTATGAAACGAAGACAGTTTGTGTGGTGGGTTGGTGCAGGGTTGTTAGGAGCGATCGGCGCAGAAGGGTTGTCTAGCGTTGATTTGGCTCAGGCTCAGGCAAATTCTCTTTCGATTCAGTTTTTGGGTCACACCTGCTTTTTACTCACGGGCAGCGGCAGGCGAATTTTGGTCAATCCCTTTCGCAGTCAGGGTTGTACCGCAGGATATCGCCCTCCTAAAGTGAATGCGGATCTGGTGATGATCAGCAGTCAGCTTTTGGATGAAGGCGCAGTGGATGTTGTGCCTGGAGATCCGCGTTTGCTCTATGAGGCGGGGGCTTATGATGTCAATGGGCTAAAAATTCAAGGGATTGGAACCGACCACGATCGCGTCGGCGGCAGACGATTTGGCAGAAACATCGCCTGGAGATGGAACCAGGGCGGCGTTTCGGTTCTGCATTTGGGTGGGATCGCCGCCCCCATTAGCCTGGAGCAAAAAATTCTCATGGGAACGCCCGATGTGGTGATGATTCCAGTGGGAGGGGGTGCAAAGGCCTACACGGCTGAAGAAGCAGCCCAAGCACTCAAAGTTTTGAATCCTAAAATCGTGATTCCCACGCACTATCGCACTCAGGCGGCCAAAGGTCAGTGCGATCTGACCGCCTTGGATGGGTTTCTGACGGCAATGAGTGGCACGCCTGTAAAACGAGGAGGAGATGCGATCGCCATTCAGCGATCGGACTTGCCCAGAGAGGGGATGGTCATTCAAGTCATGGGATACAGGTTTTAGGCGATTTCTAAACAAGATATGCTTTGCCCATCGACTGCGCTCAGGGCGCAAGCTGGCTGAGCGCAGTCAAGATAGCGGATCACTTCTTTGCTAGAAATCTCTTTAGCAGGGTTGCCGCCCAAAGAGTCATAGGTCATTTGCGATCGAAACCCATGACTCTAAGAAACTCTGAGCGCTGTTGAAGTCAGGCAAAATACCCGATCCACAAAGCTTTTAGACTGATTTAATCCACAATCCTAATTTGCCCAGCATAGTCCTTTATTCAAGATTTCTGACCCTTCACTTAGCTCCTTCGTTATGCAAGCAGAATTTCGTCAACGGCGCGAACAGTTTATGGCAAAAATTGGTACGGGGACTGCAATCCTGCGGAGTGCGCCTACGGCCGTAATGCACAACGATGTGGAGTATAACTTTCGCCAAGACAGCAATTTTTTCTATCTGACGGGCTTCAATGAAGCAAATGCCGTGGCGGTTTTGGCTCCCCATCACGAAACTCATCAGTTTGTCTTATTTGTACAGCCCAAGGATCGCGACAAAGAAACCTGGACGGGCTATCGGGTGGGAGTCGAAGCAGCCAAAGAACAGTATGGAGCCGATGAGGTCTATTCCATTCAGGAATTAGATGAGAAGTTGACCCAATATGTTGAGAAAGCCGATCGCATTTACTACCATTTTGGGCGCGATCACAATTTCAACCAAAAAATCCTCAACCTCTGGCAACGCTTGATCGCCACCTACGAGAAAAAGGGAATCGGGCCGATCGCCCTCGAAGATCCAATCCTGCTGTTGCACCCATTGCGCCAGTCTAAAAGTGCCAGCGAGTTGAGCTTGATGCGAAAGGCGATCGAAATCGCTGCCGAAGCTCACAACCTGGCGCTGGAAATGCGAAACCCTGGCCGCTATGAGTATGAGATTCAAGCAGAAATGGAGCGGTTGTTTCGGCTGCGGGGTGGTTTGGGCGCGGCCTATCCGTCGATCGTGGCATCGGGGGCAAACGCTTGCATTCTGCACTACACCGAAAACGATCGCCAGATGCAAGATGGAGAACTGTTGCTAGTCGATGCAGGCTGTTCCTATGATTACTACAACTCAGACATTACGCGCACTTACCCTGTGGGCAACAGATTTACAGAAGAGCAGAGAATTCTCTACAACCTGGTGTTGACAGCCCAGGAAAAGGCGATCGCGCAAGTCCAGCCGGGCAACCCCTGGAATCTGTTTCACGACGCTGCGGTGAGAACGATCGTCGAAGGGCTGATGCATCTGGGGCTTCTGCAAGGAGACATCGAAGAAACGATCAAAGCAGAAAAATATAAGCCCTTCTTTATGCACGGCACAGGGCACTGGTTGGGCTTAGATGTACACGACGTGGGCATCCGACAGATTGGCGAAACCTGGCAAAGCTTCCAGCCGGGGCAGGTCGTCACCGTGGAGCCAGGGATCTATATTCGTCCCGACTTCCAGCCCTGCGAAGGACAGCCCGAAGTGCCCGATCGCTGGCGAGGCATCGGCATCCGTATTGAGGACGATGTGCTAGTCACAGAAACCGGACACGATATATTGACAGCCGCAGTTCCCAAATCGATCGAGGCCATGGAGCGATGAACCAACCCGAACTCAGCAGCGACGGGATCGATCGAATCATCGAAATGGCCTGGGAAGATCGGACTTCCTTTGAGGCGATCGAGACCCAGTTTGGTTTGAGCGAAACAGAAGTAATTGCGCTGATGCGGCGAGAAATGAAGCCGTCCAGCTTTCGGATGTGGCGCAAACGGGTCACAGGTCGCAAAACCAAAACATCTCAAGCAACGAGATTTCCTTGAGGGACGGTTTAAGTCACAAAAATCAGAAAGGTTGACCAAAAACCAAAATCTTGACATTCCACCAGCGACTTCTGCCTTTATACTAGATAAGCTGTCTAAAATTCGAGCAAACAGAGGAATTTTTCATGTCGCGATATCGAGGTCCGCGCCTTAGAATTGTGCGGCGTTTAGGAGATCTACCAGGTCTCAGCCGTAAATCTCCCAGACGGGCATATCCCCCTGGGCAACACGGTCAAGAACGCAAAAAGCGCTCAGAATATGCCGTTCGTCTAGAAGAAAAGCAAAAGCTCCGTTTCAACTACGGTGTCACCGAGCGTCAGTTGTTGCGTTACGTCAGAAAAGCCCGTCGTGCAGCAGGTTCCACCGGCCAGGTGCTCCTTCAACTGCTCGAAATGCGGTTAGATAATACGATCTTTCGGTTGGGCATGGCTCCCACAATTCCTGGGGCACGTCAGTTGGTCAACCACGGGCACGTCACCGTCAACGGCAAAGTGGTAGATATTGCTAGCTATCAGTGCCGTCCGGGTGAAGTGATCGGCGTTAAAGATCGCGATGCGTCTCGTAAGCTAGTCCAGCAAAACCTTCAGTATCCTGGTTTAGCGAACCTGCCGAGCCATCTAGAATTTGACAAAATAAAATGGAAGGCAAGGTCAACAGTGTGATAGAACGCGAGTGGATTGCCCTTCAAATTAATGAACTGCTAGTGGTTGAGTATTACTCACGTCAGGCATAGTTTCCGTTGGTCTTGAAAAGACCCTATCGAGATTTCGCGGCACTCGAATATTTGGCAAAGCCCTCTGATCCCGTCAGTCAGAGGGCTTTTGTTTGGTAACTGATCTATGTCGATTTAACAATCAGTCTCCAACGAAGGCGCACCTGCGGGAGGGTTTGCGTCGAAATAAAATACTAGTGAATCGAGTATCGTCTCGATCGACCACGATCACCAGAGCAAAAAAATCCCAACAAAAAGCCGGAACTGGATAACGAACCAATTCCGGCTTTAATTCTTTAACTCCAAATCAATCTAAGTCATGAAGTGTGAATTGCCTCACGCTCAAGTCTTTTACACGATTTGGATTCGTCATACCCCCAGGGGAATTCGAATCCCCGTCGCCTCCGTGAAAGGGAGGTGTCCTAGGCCTCTAGACGATGGGGGCGTAGTTAACACTTTAACTAGATTAGAGGATGAGGAGAGTGCTGTCAACAGGTAACAGAAAATTTCTGAAAACTTCTTCAAAAACTTACATAGCCAGCCTCAGAAGTGTCCTTACTGCAAACTCAAAAAAATCAAAACCCATTAGGGTGTAAAAAAAGGGTATTTCTACCCGCCATACGAAGCCCTTAGCTGTTTCCTATTGCGACCATGCATTCGAGTCACTTCACAATTTTGCCCAATCTCTCCAACTCTGAACTGCTTCGAGCCAATGTAGAAGAGCAGGTGTCTAAAAGTCGGTCTACTGACCAATTCTCCTCGCTCGCGGAGCATCAAGTTCAAGAAGACTCCTCAGAATCTGCAAAAACCGAGGATACTGCTAAAGAAGCTCTCCGCTCTCAAACGATCGACAAGGCAAATTCTGTGAGTTCTCGTTTCTTGCCGTGGCTTGCTCGCTTGGCCTACCCCCTGGGGCGTTATGCCCTGCTGCCATTTTATTTTCGACACATTGAAGTGGTGGGTCGAAAAAATCTGCCTATGACGGGTCCGGTCATCCTAGCACCGACTCACCGTTCTCGGTGGGATGCTTTTATGGTTCCCTATGCCGCAGGGCACGATGTGGCAGGGCGAGAATTGCGATTTATGGTGACGGCCGACGAAGTAAAAGGTATTCAAGGTTGGTTCATCAAGCGCCTCGGAGGGTTTGAGATTAACACAAAGCACCCCGCTATCTCCAGCCTGCGGCACAGTCTTGAACTGCTCAAGCGGGGTGAGGTTTTGGTGATGTTTCCTGAAGGCAACATTTTTCGGGAGTGTAAACCTCTTAAGCCAGGTTTGGCACGTTTGGCTCTACAAGCAGAATCCAGTCAAGAGAATTTAGGCATTCAGATTGTGCCGATCAACATTCACTACAGTCAGCCGCTTGTGCCTTGGAGGTGCTCCGTCGAGATTCGGATTGGTACACCTCTGGAGGTGGCAGCCTACTGCTCAGAAACACCCAAGCAAAGCGCGAAACAATTGACTGCTGACCTAGAGCGGGCCTTCAAGTCTCTCGATGATCAAAACTGTGGAGGGGGCGATCGTAGATGACTCTGGGCGAGTTTTTGGGAGCGGGGAGAGGCTAGAAATGTTGGTAATAAAAAGATTCCAGAGCAGGAGAAGGGATTTGAACCCAGCGTTATTTTTCTGACTTCCCTTCTCTCACCAGGGGAGAGAAGGGACTGAGGGATGGGGGGCAAGGTTTTGTCAGTCAACCAGGGGCATGGCCATGCCCTGATCAGGGTTCATCTTGAGATGTACTCCCGATCGCCGCTACTTGATGACTTCAAACTTTTTCACTTCTAAGACCGGGCCAATCATCGCGATCGTCATCACGTCTTCCCGCAGGTTGCCTTCCACTTTCACCTTCAAGCCAGCTTTCTGAAGATCGCTCGGTGGTTTGTGCAGTTCGTAGGTGTCGCCCTGCTCGGTTTCGATCGCCCATGTTCCTGTGCCAAAGCCTTTGCGATCAATCGTCCCTTTAACGGTGATACTCATACCATTCTCTCCTGGGATTTGCTAGCTAGACGTGCTAACCCAAAACATAGCAGAGCATTGACGATCAAAAATAGGCGTGCGATCGTTCCGTCTCCAAGCCAGAGCATTTGTGGATCGATCGCTGCACTGACCGCAAGACAGGCTGAGACTCCCAGAGTAGAACCGATCGCAAACCATTTTCCCTGAGCATGACCCAGCAGCAGCACCACCAAACCCAGAGGAATCAGCACACTCGCCGTCAACGGGTTCAACGCGCCACTTGCCTGAATGGCACTTCCCAACTCTGGCAAAGAGCTACCCAACAGCCGCATCGGAAACTGAGGAGCATCAAACAAATAGAAGCCCTTGAGAAAGAACAATCCGCTACTGCCCGCCACCAGACCACTCGCCATTGACCAACTCCAGGTAAACGGAAAGTAGTTTCTCAAGAAAAAAGCCAGCAAATAGGAACCCAACATCATCAACAGCTTTGGCCCCAGAGCTATTACGCCGCCATCGATCCAAAATCGAGGATTGAGATAGCCATTGTCTCGCAGCCATCGGAAGAAATCGTTAAAGGTAATCTTGCCCTTGAGTGCCAATTTGACGGCAGCCGCCGCATCTAACTTGCCTGCGCCAAAGTGGTTTAAGCCATCATCCTGAACCTTTCGCGCAGACTGAGCCAACACCGCCGCCACCTCATCCGGATCTTTGACACCAGACGCTTTCACCAGAGCCGCCACACCCGCAACGTGGGGAGCCGCCATGCTGGTTCCCTGGTAGGCTGCAAAAATCGATTCTCCGGTGGAAGGGTCGATCGTGTTCTGCAAAATGCCTCCTGCCTCGTTGTCACCTGCGGTTGAGCCACCCGGCGCAGAAAGATTCACCCCTGCCCCAAAGTTTGAGTAGGGCGCTTTTTGCCCAGAAGCATCCAAAGCCGCCACCCCAATCACATGGGGATAGCGAGCCGGGTAGGAAGCTGAATTTTGGGCAGAGTTGCCCGCCGCCCCAATCACCACCACGTCTTTTTTGTGGGCGTAGTCGATCGCTTCTTGCATGACCATGCTCTCACCCCCGCCGCCCAAGCTCATGTTGACGACATCAGCCCCGTGATCTGCCGCAAATCGAATCGCTTCGGCAATGTCTGCCACTGTGCCGCCACCGCCTGCACTCAAGACTTTGAGGGGCATAAGAGTCGCTTCGTAGGCAATGCCTGCCACGCCAAAACCGTTGTTGGTCGATTGGGCGATCGTTCCGGCGACGTGGGTTCCGTGCCCATTGTCATCGCTGGCATCGATCTGATCGTTGACAAAATCATAGCCCTCAGCAAACTTAGTTTCTTTGAGGTCGGGCACTTGAGAAATTCCGGTATCGATCACTGCTACTGTTGCGCCGCCGCCCTTGGTTTCTTGCCAACTTGCTTCTACGCCGATGCTATGCAGATTCCACTGCTGGCTATAAAGCGGATCGTTGGGTGCTTGGCTCGTGGCACTAGGCTGCGACTCTTTACGAATCTCTTTGGTCTGAGACTCAGGAATGCTGTAGACATAGTCTGGCTCAATATATTCGGTGTATTTGGCGATGTCAGAGCGCCGGAGCGACTTGAGCAGCGTTTTATCGCCTTCGACAATGTAGAGATGGTCGGCTTCTGAGAATTGACTATTGAGACTGGGCCGAACCTTAAATTGATTGGCGATCGCTCTTACCTGGGTCTCGATCTGAGCCGAACCGACCTCTTCTCGAAAGTCAATCACAATGCGATCGTAGGTTCCCTGCGCCGCCAGCCCTTGAAAGGTCGCGATCGACCATCCCAACCCCACAAAGAACAACAAGCCCAAAATCACTAGCTTTCTCATAACACCTGTGCGCGATCGTGTTTGATCAAAGATAGCTCAGAGTTGCAGATGGGTGTAGGGTCTGAGGTGTAGGGTAGAAGAGGCAGAATGGCAACTCAGATGCTTGTTTTCAGGCAAAAATCAGCCCTGCCCAACGGATTTAAAACTTAAGATTCTCTCCTAACTTTATGGAACGCGGACTTCTCTGGCTGCCCCTCTTAGCCCTATTTATTGGTTTAGCCTGGGCCGGCCGAAACGAATATCAAAAAGTAGAAGCCTATCGTCTCTGGGCTGAGAAATTTCAACGAGCCAAATACGATCTGTATGCAGTTTTGGGGCAAGATGGCAGCAATCTGACCTGGGGCAAGCCGACGCGCAAAGCACCAGTTGATCTCAAAACCTTCTCTCTGACTCAGGTACAGGAGATTTTTCTGCGGGTCGATGGGCAAACTGTGAATCTAGAAGCGCCTCCGAGCAAAGGCAGAGCGATCGTTTTAGAGTTTGTCCTCATTCAGGGTGAAGTCGTTCAGGTTCCGTTTACTCAGGTCAGTCTGGCGGCAAAGTGGGGTCAAGTTCTCACCCAAGATCTGCAAGCGCTACGATTCTAAGAAACGCCAATATTGCTAGCCCGTTGGCTTTTCTTTCAAGAAAGTTTTCACTGCTTCACTAGGTGACTCGTCATAGAGGAAAATAAAGACAAAACAACCTACCCAATGTCCAGTGCTATCTGCTGCTGCTCCCTGCGATTAAATTACGCTACTTGTTTCAGTGTTGCGCCATTCTTGCGCTACCACACACGACCATAACAAGAAACCAATCAGCGATAATCCTGAAACTCCGTCCAGCCAAATCAAGCTATGCATTTTGAGCGTCATTGGAACAGCCATCGGGAAAAGGTAGTGCCCTGGGCTTGAAACACTAGTAATTGAGTATGTTGCTAACAATGAATACGCCAACCAGAACGATCGCTGGGTGTATAACCCATATCCAAGTAGCCCGATCGGGTCATCACGATGACTGTACCCAAAACTCCAATGGGTGTAAACCACTCTGGGCCTGGATATTGACTCAAAAATAAAGCATTATCCGTGTAGTGTAGCCACGTCGAGATGAGGTTGAGAACGAGGATAGCGAGAAGAATTTGTTGAGGGCGTTTTGAGAGATTCATCAACGACTCAGTGCTTGCTTTTTCAACAATGGATGCTGCTACAGCTAGATCAAAGCCAATGCAGGCGATGGTGTACCACATCGGAACGAATGCTCCTGCCTCACTCAACAGATGAAGCCCTGCGTCCCATGCGGGGTGAAGTGCCCATCCGAGAGCCAGCCACCACACCGAGTAGCGCCATCCCAACAAAGCAAATGCTCCATAAATTCCCATTCCCAGAGTTTCTGCCACAAGCCAAGGAGTGTTTGCCCCTCCAGCAATCCCGAACCCCAGGTAAATCGATGCCGCTATCAATAGACCAACAGCAAGAACAGTTTGTTCATTGTGCTTCCATCGCCTAACCAGTGTTACAAAAGCAACTGCGAGGGCCACACCCCCTAACAACCACACTGCAATATTCATATTTCGACTCACCAATCATTTAAAAAATAGTTTCTCCTAAATTATCTCGGACTAAGCGGGAAGGCGGAATTGTTTGTAAAACGCATTTCGACTGTGCTCAATGCTCAAAATCTCCGATCGAGGAGGGTTGAGCGGAGTCGAAACCCGGCATCTGCTTGGCTTGAATTCCACCCTGCTACTTAGCAATTCTTTTGATTTTGTAGCAAAGATTATCGGTAGCTGATCAATTGCGCCCTCATCCCCTAGCTCTTCTCCCAAAACAGGAGAAAGGGAACCCGATCAAAGTTCCTCTCCCGCCCTAGGAGAGGGATTTAGTGGGGAGGGCTGCAAAAGTGGGATGCCCTCGTTGATTGCCCTCATTCTTTAGTCGAATTGCAGCAAACTCTAAAAAACCTGCCGCAACCGAACAGCCTGAATCAACCCCGGAACAGCAGCAACTGGCCAGAACCCTTCACCTCTACGCCCTGACAGCAAAATAAATCGCAAGCAAAACTGTTGAGGAAACCCTTCAGCTTCTAACCAGAGCAGACTGCTTTCAGCTTCACAGGCGATCGCTTCTTCGTCCATCAGTTCACTCGCCATTTGGTGCATTGTGCCACTGAGTTGCTCGACCAGCCGCGCAAAGTCATCAAATTCGGCCGCTGTTAGCTCGATCGACCACTCATCTCCGCCAATCAGTCCTTTATATTCTGGAGCTTCTTCGTCCCAGCCGACTCGCCAACCAGAACCAGTTTTGAGCATACGTCCCATGAAATTTGTGGGTGACGTTTAGGGTAGAAGGAGCCGAGCGCCCCCGTTTTGAGGCGGCAGCTTGGGAGTCTCGGCAGGGGGCACGCGAGTAGGCTGGGGAGACGGGGAAGGTGCGATCGGCTGGCTGGCAGCAGGATTGAAGACATTCACTAGTGCCTGAATCAGGGCGTTTCGTTGAGATCGCGTCAGGCGGTTGATGGCGGCGCGATCGTTCTCCATGGGGTTGGTTCGCAGATTATCAAAACCTGGATAGCTTGATGCCAAAATGGGTTCATTGATTCCCAGGTAATCGCCTAGGGTCAGCTTCCAGTCGAGGCGGTAGGCGAGGGGGCGACCTTTGACAAATTGATGATAGCGAATCATCCGACTTACCAGAGTGTTGGTGGGGCTGACTTTGCCCGTTTCTCGATTGACATATTGGTTTTCGCGAGGTAGGTCAGAAACCTGCTCGTAGACCTTTGCCCAGGCATCTTGAATATTAGGCCTAGAAACTTGAGCGATCGTCGGGGGGGTCGTGCTCGCCGACGGTGAAACCCCAGACATCAGAACAAGGGTGAGAACCATTGCAAAAACCAGTCCAAACTGCCAAAGTCGATCGCGCATAGGTTCAGTCAAAATAGTTCGTAATCAAGAATGGGTAATAGCTGCCCAAGTCAAAGGTTTTGCAGAGACGATTGAACGAGATTTGGGGCGATCGAATGCTAGATTTATAGATGTTAAGGTCTGCAAGGTGAGAGCGCCTTGCAGTTTTGGAAGGATTGCTAGGGCGATTTCTCGGAGATTATTGACCGCAAAATTGAGCGCGAATCGTAGGGGCACAGCATTGCCATGCCCTAGCCAAAGATCATCTCTTGAGCAGAAATTGCCTATTCTCCGATAATTTCTGGCTGGGTCAGTTCGTCAGACATTTCGACGATCGCCCGCATGACGGGCTTCATCATCGGGTCGTCTCCACTGTCAAAATCCTCAAAGCGGCGGCGCTTGGCACGATTGGCCACCTGAACGGTGATCCGATAGCGATTGGAGGCGGCGCTAATCAATTCGTCGGCGCGGCGCATCAATTGAGTCGTGTCGAAGGGCGGACGCTTGTGTAAAGAACCAGATTTTGCCATGAGTGTACCTTCAGTGAGGGATGGGGGTGTGTTGACGCAACCGCTTACGCTAAATTGCTTAGGCAAGAAGGGTTGCGATCGTGTCGCCTTAATGATGATCTAACATAGGGCATCCAAATTTTTAGATGGATGCGGTCATTTTGAGCTAGGGTGTTGTAAAGATTTTCAAATCTTACCTCTGAGCGGCTAAAATTCCGTTCAGTGCCCCTTCTATTAATAGCGTAGACCTGTTCCACATCGCACGCTTTCATGCAAACCCTCAACTCCCCCACCTCTGGCTCGAATACTTCTTACTCCCACCACCCATCGCTCAGACTGCTGGCATTGGGTGACAGTCTGGTGTATGGCTATGGCGACCCGGTGGGGGGCGGCTGGGTAGAACGCTTGCGACGACAATGGATGACCCCTGGCGCACCCAACCATGCGCTGTATAACTTGGGGGTGCGTGGCGATGGTGTGCGGCAGGTGGCGCGGCGATTGGAGGATGAATTTCGCAATCGAGGCGAGTTGAGAAATCGTCAGCCAGACTTGATCATTCTCTCCGTGGGGATCAACGATTCTCCCCGGTTGGCGCGGCCCGATGGGAGGAATTTTACAGAGTTTGCAGGGTTTGAGATAGGCATGGCAGATTTGCTCGATCGCGCCCGTCGGCTTTGCCCAGTGGTGTTTGTGGGCATGGTTCCGGTGGATGAAGAGAAAATGCCTTTTTTAGATTGTTTATATTACAACCACGCCGATCAGCACCGCTATAAAGAAGCGACTCGCCTAGCTTGTGAATCGCGGCAGATTCCTTATCTCGATTTGTTTGATTTATGGATGTCGCGGGGGGTTGCCTGGTGTCAGACACAGTTGACGGTGGATGGGCTACACCCAAATGTGGCGGGCTATCAGACGTTGCTGCAAGATATTATGAGTTGGCAAGCGCTTTGGCAGTGGCTTGAGAAACGCGAGGCGTAATAATAGAGATGACAAAGCTGATCGTGGCGACTGGAAACCCTGGGAAACTGCGGGAAATGCAGTCCTATTTGATGGGTTTAGATTGGGAATTGATGCTCAAACCAGATGAACTAGACATTGAGGAGACGGGAATCACGTTTGCCGAGAATGCAGCGCTAAAAGCATCGCAGGTGGCGAAGGCGTTGGGTGAATGGTCGATCGCCGATGACTCTGGTTTGGCGGTGGATGCTCTCAAGGGTGCGCCGGGGTTGTTTTCGGCGCGTTATGGAGCAACGGATGGAGATCGCATCAGCCGTCTGTTGCGCGAGTTGGGAGATGCGCCCGATCGCCGTGCTCAATTTGTCTGTGCGATTGCCGTGGCTCAACCCGATGGAGAGATCGTGCTTGCTGCCGTAGGGCCGTTTGCCCCGGATGAGATTTTGCCTAGAACCGATTCGGGGGCGGCGGGTTTGGGTACGATCCAATTTTTTATGTACCCCGAACAGCAGATGACCTTTGCTGAAATGCCACCCGATGTGAAGCATAAAGTGAGCCATCGCGGCAGAGCCTTTGAGATTTTGCTGCCCAAGCTAAGGTCGATTTCTAGGAAATAATTGACAGTTCGACGACTAGAATTTTGCCCTCACCCCAAACCCCTCTCCCTGGGGCGAGAGACTTCAAAGCCTGACCCTGGCGTGGCTTCTTCTTGGGGAGAAGAAGAGCTAGAAATCTGGTTCTCCTCTCCCTAGAGGCTAGGGGTGAGGGCTTCCGAGGGCGTTGCGTAAGCCCTAAATTCATACTCCCAAGGTCGATCGTCCTCTAATTTTTATCCTGTGAAATCGTTCCTACGATTCCTTTGACAGCGCGAAGGTAATCGCTAGGATGCAACACAATTTGAGTACCACGAACGCCCGCAGAAACAGAAATGAGATCGAAAATTTCAACGAATTCATCTACATAAACCGGATAGTCTTTTTTGCAGGCTAGCGCCGTCACCCCACCGCGAATGTAGCCTGTGAGCGGCTGAACTTCTTTTAGAGAGACGGTTTCAACCTTGCGATCGCCCGACAACATCGCCAGCGCTTTGAGATCTAGCTGCATATTTCCTGGAATCACCGCTAGCAAAACCCCTGTGCGATCGCCCCGCACCACCAACGTTTTGAACACTTGCTCTGGGGGCATTCCAATTTTCTCGGCTACGCTTTCGGCAGCCAAATCGTCGGGGTCTACGGCGTATTCCTTTAGCGTGTAAGCAATGCCAAGCGTCTCCAGAAATCGCACAGCGTTGGTTTTCATCCGCTTTCTAAACCTAGTTCGTCTGTCAAACTTTAATGGATGGATTGGGAATGGGGAAGAGGCTATTTTTGACAGACGACTAGTAGCACTTAGCTGAAATCCACCAATTCTCCCCCAAAACCCCACACCCAAAACCCCACACCCCAAAACCCCACACCCAAAACCCTCCAGTGGTTGCCAAACTTACGCCGCATTCTACTAGCCTAAACCTGGCATGT
>JAAUOZ010000129.1 GCA_012034655.1 Leptolyngbyaceae cyanobacterium CSU_1_3
GGATCACCATTCGTAGCCGATCGATTCCGTCATACGCGTGATTGTTTCGGGGCCGACTGGGGCAGCCCCAGCGATCTGTTGAATATGACTCCGATCAAAGATTCCAAAATTGTCTACGCCTTTCACTTCTATGAGCCGATGTCTTTTACCCATCAAGGGGCAGATTGGGCAGGCATTTTAGAACAACTGCGCGACATTCCTTACCCCTACGATTCGAGGCGATTTGAATTTGCTAAACAGAACAATCGTGACCCAAAACTGCAATATTTTCTGCAAGAGTACGAGAAGCGCAAATATAGCAAGTCGCAACTGATGGCGGACCTCAAGCCTGCGCTGCAATTTCGCGATCGTTACCACGTGCCCCTTTACTGCGGGGAGTTTGGGGTGTACCAACTCAGGACGACCCAGGGCGATCGTCATCAGTGGTATCAAGATGTTGCCGATTTGTTGCGTCAATCTAGTGTTAGTTACGCGATCTGGGAGTATCGCGGCGGCTTTGGCATCGTTCCAGAAAAGGGAGGCGAAATGGATCAAGCCATGTTGAAAGCGATCGGACTCAAAAGCACCGTGAAATCATAGTGATGAAATCATAGTGATGAAATCATAACGATAAAATTAGCGGTGAAATCCTGAATCAAATCTTAGGCAATTTCTAAAAAAGAGATGACCTTCCGACTTTGCTCAGGGCGCAAGGTCGAAGACAGCAGGTCATTGGTTTGCTAGAAATCTCCTGAGTTGTCAAATTTTAGCTCTGACCTTTTTGCAACAGCACCATGAGCAAAGAATCTAGCGCGCTTCCTTCATTCTGCGAAGACGATCTCAACCCATTTCAATCTCAATCCTCTCAGCAGAATGGATGGCATCAGTTTATATTCGTTCTAGCAATGTGGTTTTTGAGTCGATTGTTGATCGTTGTCATTATGCAAGTAGTTGCCCCTATGTTGCAGATTACACCCAATGATGAAATTCCAGTTCCGTTTCAGCGACCTTCTGATTTTGTGCCAACTCCTGGTTGGGAATTGTTTACCCATTGGGATGGAAAGTGGTATGGCGCGATCGCTACAAACGGTTACGAATTTGGTCAAGATTATTCAACCCAACGGTATACGATCGCTTTTCCTCCGTTCTATCCTCTGGTCACTTGGGTTGTGATGCAGGTGGGTTTACCGTTTGAAATTGCAGGAACGCTCGTAAATAATTTAGCGTTCCTGGGAGCGTTACTTGTTTTATATCGTTGGACAGAAGAACAGTATGGCCCTAGCATTGCAAGATGGGCCACGATCGTTCTAGCGTGGTGTCCCTATTCTTTATATGGAACCACAGCTTACACAGAAGGATTGTTTCTGCTAACTACTACGGCAGCCCTGCGATCGTTCGATAAACAGCACTATAAATGGGCTGGATTTTGGGGCGCTTTGGCCACGGTGACGCGCATTTTTGGGATGGCGCTCATCCCCACATTTTGGCTAGTAGCCTGGAAGGAAAAAAGACCACCGATCGCCTATCTAGCAGGATTGGCAGTGAGCGCAGGCTGGCTAATTTTCTTAGTGTATGGCGCATTCAAATTTGGTGATCCGTGGGTCACATTTCGGGCACAGGCTTCCTGGTTTGTCGATCAAGAAACCTGGAAAAATGTGATCGGACAAGTATTTTTTAAACATCTGATCTCGATCGAGCGAATTGCCAAATTTGTGATGTTTTTTGGTGGTGCTTTGGCAGTTTGGTTCCTGCGTAAACAATTGCATTTCTTGGCTTTCATTTATGCTTTTTGCTATTTGGGAGTTTTGATTGGGTCGGGATCAACCTTTGAAATTTCGCGATACTCCTATGGCAATATTATCTGGTCGATCGCGGGAGGAATTTTGCTATCTAAATACAAAGGCTTGAGGTATCCTATCCTGAGCATCTTTGTGACGGGAATAATATATCTAACGATTCGATTTACCTGGTGGTATTTTGCACTTTAGAGCAAATTTCAAACACTAAAAGCTTGCATTTTGGGTATAGATCTCAGCATCTATTAGAGTCTTTGCGCCTGCAATGTATCCGTATCTTCAGCTTATCAAGGAGCATCTTCAGAGTTTTGTCTTTTTGATTTCAGACAGTTTTCTAGGGAGTCAGTTTTTGATTCCACTTCTGTATTTTGAGTGTTTGCCGAGCGACTCGATCGCAGGTTAGGTCTTGGTAAAGGTTGATGTTAGCTGTGATAATTAATACATTTCTGTTTGTAATCATAGTTTTGATTAAAAATCAAGCATAAAGAAATAATGAACCTATTTACTTTTTTGCAACTTATCAATGAAAATGAGTCTATTGTATGAATCACTTATTTGTCTTCCCAGAAGTTCTTTGTTGCTTGACTCAAGTGTTATGGGGACCTCTGCCTTCTGGCGATGTCAGGCTCCTTGAAATCGCCAATCATGACTTAACTTCAAGATTTCCAAACGATCGTGGTCGATCGAATTCTTTTTGATTGATCTCGTCTGCCCTAGTCAGCCTTCTTTGCTCAAGAGCGATTTGTTCATCAAGCACCATGCCCCTGTTGAGAAATGTGCGACTTGTTAACTGCGTTTTAAGGTGTGTTTCAGATGCAAGAAAGAATTTCGCCTCTCACCCCAGATGGGTCTCTCCCAAACCTTCCCTATCGCTACGGCTGCCCTGATCCAGCGGGGCTTCCTACCGCCGAGTTTGCCAGCCGTCCCTTGGTTTCTTTAGTTGCCCCTGCCTACAACGAGTCAGCTATTATTCAAGACAATCTAAAAACTTTGTGGGACTACATGCAGTCGCTAGAATCTGAGTACGACTGGGAAATGGTGGTCGTCAACGATGGTAGCAAAGACGACACGGGCTGGTTAGCCGAAGCGTTTGCACGCACTCGTAGCAATGTGAGGGTCTTGCATCACCCCGTTAACAAAGGGTTGGGGCAGGCACTACGAACCGGATTTAGTGGCTGCAACGGAGACTACATTGTGGTGGTTGATCTAGATCTCAGCTATGCGCCCGAACATATCCGGCAACTACTAAAACAAATTCAAAAAACACGGGCGGGGGTGGTGGCGGCTTCCCCTTATATGCGGGGTGGCAGCGTCTCTAATGTTCCCTGGTTGCGAAAAACGCTGAGTGTTTGGGCCAATCGCTTCCTATCGATCGCTGCTAAGCGAAGTTTATCAACGCTAACTGGAATGGTGCGCGTATACGATGCTGAATTTTTGAGAATGCTAAACCTGCGATCGAGCGGTATGGAAATCAATCCAGAAATTATCCATAAAGCCTTGCTGCTCGGCGCTCCGGTGAAAGAGATTCCGGCCCATCTACACTGGCATTCTCAAACTGCAAAGCCCACCAAAAAGCGTCGTCGCTCTAATATGAAACTGGTACACCACACCTGGGATATTTTCTTTTCTGGATTTCTGCTGCGGCCGGTGATGTTTTTCATCCTTCCCAGTCTGATGTTTTTGGCAATGTCGCTCTACGCCAATGCCTGGGTGCTGATCCACTGCTGGACAAACTACCAAAAACTAGCTCAAGTTACTCCTTTCCCCGATGCGACGGAGGCAGTTGCCAATGCTTTTACTCAGGCTCCGCACACGTTTTTTATCGGCGGCATCACCCTGGTGTTGGGGATACAACTTTTTAGTTTGGGCATTTTGTCGGTGCAAAACAAGAGCTATTTTGAAGAGATTTTTCATCTAGGAACTGCCATCTACAAAAATACCCAGGGGCGCAAATAGAACGTTAGGGATCTGCGAGGTCATCATGTACCATCAACCAGGTTTCGATTCACTGGCATTTTATTTTCATGCAAACCCCTTAATACAATACTTCGGACATTTTTTTGAACGATTTCAAAAGGCTTACAGGCTCTACGGTTTCAGAATTGAGCTATTTTTTCAAAGTCAGGTGTAGCGCTAATTTTGAAAATAATATCCTGCTCACGGCTGAATCAGGGTTTGAGGTCTAAAACCTGCTCAAATTTTGTCCGAACTATTGTTTACCGCACTTGCAATCTGGTAGCAGCATCATCAACACTACTTCGATTACGGCTTATCAGGGCAACCAACAATTGCTCGATTACTCTTCTATAAAAGGCGCGATCGTAGCCTTCACACGATCGCTTTCTCAGTCTCTCGTCAAGCAAGGAATTCGAGTCAATGGTGTTGCCCCTGGGCCCGTTTGGACACCCCTCATTCCTTCAACTTTTCCTGAAGAGAAGGTAGAGACTTTTGGAAAACAAGTCCCCATGGAGCGAGCAGGACAACCCGAAGAAATTGCACCTTGCTACGTCTTCTTAGCATCAGAAGATTCAAGTTATATAACAGGTCAAATCTTACATCCCAACGATGGAGAGATTGTTAACGGCTAAGGTTTTGAGAGCTTGACAAAAGAGCAAGAACACAAGAACGATCGGGAATGTTAGATTTAACGCTCCCGATTGATTTTTAAATATCAGGTTTCAAACTTAATCCTTCAAAAAAACATTCTGAGGGCTGAGATACAGCAGGTGATAGACATAAGAATCGCTGAAACTTTACCCTTGATAGAAGAGTAGACCTGGCTATTTAGTAATGATGACTGTATTCTTAAGAAAATAACAAATCTTAGAAAGATAACCATTCACCTTAAAAGATTATCAAAATCTGTTTGCCTATGTTTTCGACAGTTCAATTTGAAAATGGCTTTTTCAACGCTAATATTCCGCTTTTACGCCGTAAACACTCCGCCTTTGAGATTGAAGATTTGCCTGGGTTGTGGCGAATTCACTGGCAACTTGGCAACACAACTGTTGTTTCTACTTTTTACACACGCATTGATCAGGCTTGCCTCCTGTGGGGCATTATTTCCAGTATCATTTTTATCACGGCTCAGTTTTTGCCCTTAGACTGGAGAGTGCAAGCCTTACTCTGGTCTGGGCTGACCCTGCTGGGAACGGTAGCTATGATCAGTCTTTCCCAGCGCTGGAAAACAGTGGAACCCTTGAATCAGATTGTGGCGGCCTGGGTGTTGCTCATGGTGGGGGGGCTAGTTTTGACAGATCTCAGTGTCTTCTTAAGCTGGGGGCAAGTTCTAGCAAAACTTTGCCCTCTATGGCTAGGCTTGAATGCACTGGGCTACTTTTATACTGGTCTAAAAATGCGATCGCGAGCCTTCTTTCTGATCGGGTTGGGGCAGTTGTTGGGTGTAGCGGCTTTGCCCTATCTTGAGTCCTGGCAATTTTTAGCAACGGGCGTTTTCATGGGTCTTTCTTCGATCTTGATGGCCGAATTACAGTGGGACTCAGGCGGCGTTTGTGCAAACCATGCCTTGACAGATCAGGTGTGAACTTTAAATTTCAGTAAACTTCCCTTGCCTAAATCCTTCCAAAGCTAGATACTTGAAGAGTAAACGGTAGCTTAAGCTACAGAAATATTAAAGCTATTCTTTGAAGGCAGTTCTATGCGACTCTCTCAACGTGGTGTTATCTATCAATCTCGCTTCCCGACCCTAGAGGTGACAGAGGCAGAAATTTTGCTTAGATCCCAGACGAAGGGATGGCAGTGTCACACTTTGGAGAATGCTTATCCTGGGGGGTTGGTTGATAGCGAAGATGGAGCTACTCAGCAATCAGGCAAGTCTGTTGTTCAACGGGACGATCGCTCTAGACAAGTGCGAATGAGCGATCGTACCTGCCATATTCTCAAAGAAGTAGGGCAGATTCACAATGCCAACATTCAACGCAGCCTTAGGCATCGCATCCAAACGGCAAAAGATCGAGGCGATTACCAACTCCTGGAAGTGTTGAAGTCTGAGTTAGGAGAATTGGTTTTGCTCTAGAAAAATTTTTCAAGTTTGTCGTTTTTCAAGTTTGTAGGTGAAGGTTAACAGGTGGTGCAAGGTGAACTCCTTACGCCACCTTTTTGTATGTTTGTATGAAGGCTTTTTGATATGTTTTTCTGATCAAGATCTTTAGCAAACCACTGCAAGACTTCAACGCAAAAATTGGATTCTAATATTTTTCTTTTTTCAGTAAACTAGCTCTCTTCTTTCTAGGGAGAAGTTAGAGATGAGCGCTGTCTGGATTCACGTTCGACTTTGCTCAGGGCGCAAGCTGGCTGAGCAAAGTCGAAGACAGGGGGGCACTTGGTGTCTAGAAATCTCCTTAGATATATTTTCCTAGCCAGAATTGTCGAAATTACTCCAACCCCAATTCTCTCTTGAGTAGGCTGATGGATTTGTTAACAATAAAGTTTTCGCAGCGAATCAGTTGAGGAGGGCGAATGATGTCGTCTCTAGAGGCGGAAACCGTTGCCTTGACCGTGGGAAAGCTGGCCTCGTCGCTGATGATGGTATGGGCACTACGAACGATCGCATCCATCTTATATTTGTCGCTCACTTGGGCCGTCATCACCAGCAAATCGTCACCCCGTAAACTGTGAATGATCACCTCGGCAACGCCCACCGTCCCCGAACTCAAGCTCACCACGCCCAGACACGTACCCTTGGGCAAGCCTTTGATCAGTTTTAGTTCTTTCTCGAAGTCATAAATATCTACAGGGATGACGCGAGCAGAGCGAGGTTTGGAGATTTCTTCAGCCTGGGCGATGAAGTAGCGACTCGTGACCACTGTGCTCGATCGCGTCTGGTCAAGCACTTGGCTGAGTTCTTCCATGGGCACAAGCTGCATGGGAATGTTCAGCGCTTTTTCTAGTTCGCGCAAAATGACTTCGCCGGCTCCAAGATCATGGTTAGGAGCCGTAACTAACACTTGGGCGCTACAGCGAAGTCGCCAGTCCATTTCGGCAAGAAACAGTTCGCGAGCCTGGCCCAGAGAGCAACCTTGCTTGAGCAATTCATCTAAGCTGCCCTGGATCAAGCGATGTGCCTGAGGATACTGATCGAGCAGGGGAGATTTGGCGATCGCCCCTGCATCATGCCCCTGATCGCGGACGTAAATGCCAGAGCCAGCTTGGGCATCTACCACGCCTGCATCTTCTAGCTGGCGATAGACCTTGCTGATGGTGTTGCGGTGCAACCCTGTCTGCATGGCTAGCTGACGAGTGCTCGGCAGCCGATGCCCAGGCGGAAACTGTCGCGACGCGATCGCAAATAAGATTTGATTGTAAAGTTGGGTCGATGCCGGGATATCACTATCTGGCTGAATATGAAATTGCACCATGCCAGCGCCTCAAGACTGCTCGAAGAATAATTTTAGGGTGACGACTCCCATTGGAATCTGCTTACTATTCCTACCATCTTAGATGCCCAATTTCTGAATCAGTAGGGTGTTTTTCCTACTTTGTTGTGTCATTTACTTTCAGCGATCAGTAATTATTCTGAGCTTGAAAGCAATGTCAGAAATATCACTAATAGAATATGGGAGCGATCGGGCTACATCGCCCATGATACGACCGCTTCATAAAGCTTTTATAGTGTCTTTAAAGATGCAAAGAACTGTTTGGTCTCTCTACAAAACAACCGAAGTGATGCACCCTGTGATTCTTAGGATACTCAAAAAACCTGCACTTTGTAGACAATTTGTCGAAGTGAGATCTAACTGCAAACTTGATTGCCTGTAAATCTACCTTCTAATCTCATGGCAACCCTTAAAACTGCATCGAATTTAGTAGATATCATGAAGAGATTGCGATCGAAAAGCTCATTTTGTCGCCCCACTTAGAATAGTTATGACATTAGTAGAAATTCGGACATCTTTTATTAAAATTCCTAACGAAGCGTTGCAAATTGATGGCTATCTGGCACAACCGTTGACGGGTCAAAACTACCCCGCGATCGTCGTCCTTCCAGAAATCTATGGGGTCAATTCCCACATTCGCCAAGTGACAGAACGAATTGCCCGCGAGGGGTATGTCGCACTCGCGCTGTCTATTTTTCAGCGAACTACCCCTGGCTTTGCAGTAGGCTACAGCGAAGCAGACACCCAACAGGGGCGATTGCACAAAGCGGCAACCCAAGCAGATGAGCTATTAAGCGATGTGCGGGCAGCGATCGCCTATCTCGGCACTTTACCGTCTGTGCACAGAAAGGCAGTGGGGGACGATCGGGTTCTGTTTTGGCGGGCATATTGCCTATCTAGCAGCCACTCTGCCAGAGATTCGAGCCACCGCTTCTTTTTATGGAGCCGGTATTGCAACCCTGACCCCTGGTGGCGGCCCACCGACCCTGACGCGGACTTCAGAAATTAAGGGGACGCTATATGCCTTTTTTGGGACTGAAGATCCCTTAATCCCAGTAGAGCAAATCGATCGAGTGCAAACAGAGTTGCAAAAGCAAGGGATCTCCCATCGATTTTTTCGCTACCCAGCAGGTCACGGGTTTTTCTGCGATCAACGAGCCACCTACAACCCAGAAGCGGCGGCAGATGCCTGGGAGCAGGTTAAGGAATTGTTTGGAGGGATGAGGGAGGGGTGAGGAAACCCGATTCTTGTTTCGCCTCCTGGAGAAGAGAGCCAGGGTGATGGTCTAAAACCTGGGCGGCGTTGGGTCGGGGATCGAGAAGGCGGCGAAGCCAACCCCTCATCCTTCTCTCTAATCCCTCCTTCCACCCTTGCCGTACTAAACTAGCAATACTAGCAAATTCACCTCACTTGCTGAGGTCATCATGGTCATGAATCAAAATCAACTCAACCTCGATCGCACGATGCAGCTTTCTCAATGGACGATTTTGCCAAAGCCTTAGAGCAGCACGACTACCAGTTTGCGAAGGGGCAAATCGTGTCGGGAAGGGTGTTTAGCTACGAGAGTGGGGGGGCACTGATCGATATTGGGGGCAAGTCTCCGGCGTTTTTGCCGATCGCGGAGGCGAGTGTGCGCCAGGTGAGCGATGTCTCTGCGGTGCTGCCGATGGATGAAGATCGCGACTTTCTGATTGTTCGAGAGCAGGATGCAGACGGGCAGGTGACGCTCTCGCTGCGGCAATTAGAAATCAAAAAAGTGTGGGACTGGGTGGCAGAAATGCAAGAAGGCAACCAAAGCGTGCAGGTGCGTGTCACTGGGACGAATAAAGGCGGCGTGACGGTTGACCTGCAAGGGTTGAGGGGGTTTATTCCTCGTTCTCACCTAGTGGAGCGAGAAAATTTGGATGCGCTCAAAGGTCAGACCTTAACGACAACTTTTTTGGAGATCGATCGCGATCGCAACAAGCTAGTTTTGTCTAACCGTCTCGCGGCGCGGGCTGCCAACTTCAGCCAACTTGCAGTGGGTCAAATTGGTGGAGGGGAAGGTGGCAAGCCTTAAACCGTTTGGTGCATTTGTAGAGTTTGAGGGTTCGACTGGGTTGCTGCACATCAACCAAATTAGTAAAAACTACGTTGAGTCGCTATCGTCTCTGCTCCAGGTAGGGCAAGTGATTAAGGCGATGATTGTCGATCTAGACGAGGGGAGAAGCAGAATCTCGCTGTCTACCAAAGTTCTAGAAAACTTTCCTGGAGAAGTGACCGAGAATATGGCCCTGGTGATGGAAGAAGCAGAGTCTCGACAAGAACGCGCCCGCAAAAACCTGTTGGGCGAATAACCTGACAAGGGAGGGGCAATAGGCTGTTCAGCGTTTGGCTTTCCAGGCTGATCTCCTGCCCACAAGGGTTTCAGCGATCGCTTCTGTGCAATAGAACTCCCTGCACGAATGACTCTACCCTCACCTTAGCCCTCTCCCCCAGGAGAGGGAACCAGGGAAAACAAGACTGTTAGCTCCCTTTTCCCTGGAGATGAGGGTCGTCCGGATTCACGTAGAAGGTCTAATCTAAATACCCACCCTCTGACCCATCCACTTGCTGCCTCGTTTCTACTTCATTGCCAATCCCTGTCTCCGCTAACCATGACTACCATTTGGGAACTTGACTACTACTCTCGTCCAATTTTGGATGAGCACAATAAGAAGGTCTGGGAAGTTCTGATTTGCGAAAGCCCAACTCGCATTGATGTCGCCCCAGACACGCTGTTTCGCTATGCAGAATATTGTCCGAGTACGCAGGTGAATTCTGTTTGGTTGAAGACGGCGATCGGCGAGGCGATTGCCCGTGCCCCAAACCCGCCCGACAAGATTCGCTTTTTTCGACAAGCGATGAATAATATGATCACGACTTCCTGCAAGGGATTAGACATTCCGGCTCAGTTGAGTCGCAGAACGATCGCCCTGAGCCAATGGTTGCGCGATCGCCTAGAGCAGGTCTATCCTCAGCATCCGGGTTATCAGGTCGGCAAAAATGCTTCGGTGGTGTTTCCGACGACTCCGGCCCAGGCTTTGCCAGATGCTTTGATTGGTCAGAAGTGGATATTTGCCACACTGGAGGCTAGGGCGTTTGATGACATGAAGGATTGGTCGATCGACTTTGGAGAAGTCTTTCCGATCGCCCTGGTCGGGTTGCCTCCCGATATGCCGATTCCGGGGCTGATCATCTATTCGTCGCGGGCAGTAGCGATGGCTGCTTGGATGTCAGGCTTAGAAATGGCGGCGATTAAATTTGATTCTGAATCGGGAGCGCGGTTGCTGCTAGAGACAGGCGTGAGCGATCGCTGGGTTCTCACGAGTATTGATGCCAAAACGCAGGCGGAGGCTCAAGCCTTTGAAGCGGCCAAGCAGCACGCCAAGCAGGTACATTTTTTAGCGATTCAATCTAGCCCTGATGTGGAGGAATTTGCTGGATTTTGGCTGTTGCAGGAGGTCAATTTGGCGTAAAGTGCAGAAGGTCGCTGATGACTCAAAGACTTCGAGTTCCGATTATTTATACGCAATGCTATCAGAACAATTGTTAGAACTAGCGAGTCGATCGGGGGCAGAGGCGGCAGAGGTTTTTCAGTCAAGATCGCTGTCTCGCCCGGTCTATTTTGAGTCCAATCGTCTGAAGCAGCTAGAAAGCGCTGAGTCGGAAGGGACGGCTCTGCGGCTGTGGAAGCAGGGTCGCCCCGGCTTGGTGGTGGCTTACGGTTCTGTGGAGGCGCAAGACCTCGTAAATCGGCGATCGCCCTAAGCCAACTCAATGAACCCGAAGCGATCGAACTGGCTCCTGCCTCTCAGATGCAATACCCCGATCTGGGTGAAACTGTACCTGTGGAACAATTAGTAGACTGGGGCAAGCAGGCGATCGAGCAAGTCCGCGAACGGTATCCAGAAGTACTCTGTGGGGGCGGCTGGGAGTGTGAGGCCGAATCGACCCGCCTGATCAATTCTCATGGTCTCGATTGCGGCTACACCGACCACACCTTGAGCGGCTACCTAGAAGTGGAATGGATTCGCAACGACGACTTTTTGACGGTGGGCGATGGGCAAACCCTGCGCGGCAGTCTTGACCCGATGCTGATTGCCCAACAGGTGATGCAGCGTTTGGAGTGGGCCAAAGAAAATGTGGCTCCTGCGATCGGGCGAGTTCCCATTCTGTTTACTTCCAAGGCGGCGGATATGCTCTGGGGCACGGTGCAATCAGCGTTGAATGGCAAACAGGTAATCGAAGGGGCCTCCCCGTGGAGCGATCGACTAAATCAGGTTGTCACGTCTGAGGCGATTACCCTCAAGCAGGAGCCTAATCTGGGTCCGTTTAGCTGTCCGTTTGATGATGAGGGCACACCGACACGATCGATTACATTCCTCGATCGCGGGGTGTTGAAGTTATTTTATGCCGATCGCACCACTGGAAAATTGTTGGGCAGCGAGACCACCGGAAATGGGTTTCGTCCTGGTTTGGGCAGCTACCCCAATCCTGGTTTGTTTAACCTTCTAGTTCAACCTGGGACGAAATCTTTTGCAGAGTTAGTCGCGGGCGTAGAAGACGGGTTGATTTTAGATCAGATGCTGGGCGGTGGGGCAGGAATTTCGGGTGAGTTTTCGGTCAATGTCGATCTGGGGTATCGCATCCACAAGGGTGAAATTGTTGGCAGAGTCAAAGACACAATGATCGCTGGAAATGTTTATACAGCGTTGAAGAACCTGATCGAGGTAGGGGGCGATGCAGATTGGAATGGCTCTTGCTTTACGCCTTCTATGCTGGTGGATGGGTTGTCGGTGACGGGTCGGGTTTGATGCTTTGGAAAAAGATGAGAGGTTTGCAGACCATAATCTACCGTCGTCACCTCGATCGAGTTGCAGGTCACGGAGTCAGGACAATTTTGATGCAATCTTGCTTCTTGTGCTTGAAGATTTCGTAGCCTTTGGGGGCATCGTCTAGCTTCATGCGGTGCGTGATCACATAGGACGGATCAATATCGCCTTTTTGAATGTGTTCTAGCAAGGGTCTCAGGTAATTGTGAACATGGGTCTGTCCCATTTTGAGGGTCAAACCTTTGTTGAAGGCTGCACCTATGGGTAGTTTGTCTATGACACCACCGTAGACACCCGGAATAGAGACTGTCCCACCTTTGCCGCAAGCGACCAAAATTTGACGGAGGGCAGTAGGACGATCGGTCTCTAGGCGCACAGATTGTTTGGCCTGATCGTAAAGAGAATCAAGTCCTGTGCCGTGGGCTTCTAGACCCACTGCGTCAATGCATGAGTCAGGGCCGCGTCCGCCAGTCATTTCTTTGAGGGCTTCACCTGGGTCAATTTCTTCATAGTTGATGACTTCTGCACCACTTTGTTCTTTAGCCATTTTTAGGCGTTCGGGGACGCGATCGATCGCAATCACCCGTTCTGCACCCAGCAGGTAGGCACTCTTGATGGCAAACTGCCCTACGGGGCCGCAACCCCAGACGGCTACAGTATCGCCAGGTTTAATGTTGCAGTTTTCGGCTGCCATATATCCAGTTGGGAAAATGTCAGTCAAAAATAGCACCTGTTCGTCGGTTAATTCGTCAGGAATTTTGAGTAAGCCTGTGTCTGCGAAAGGAACTCGGACATATTCTGCTTGCCCCCCGGCATAGCCACCAAAAATGTGGGAATAGCCAAACAAACCTGCCGCCGAATAGCCATACAATGCTTCTGCCATAAAAGCATTAGGATTCGAGTTATCACACAGCGACCATAAATTACGATTGCAAGAAAAGCAGTTTCCACAGGCGATCGTGAAGGGAACGACCACCCGATCGCCAATGCTAAAGTTCTTGACCGCAGAACCTAACTCGACAATCTCTCCCATAAATTCGTGACCCATAATGTCACCCGACTGCATACTCGGAATAAAGCCGTTGTAAAGGTGCAAATCTGAGCCACAAATAGCAGTTGAAGTAATCTTGAGAATGGCATCTCGACGATTGAGAATTTTGGGATCGGGTACATTATCCACACGAACATCATTTGCACCATGCCAGCAAAGCGCTTTCATTAAAAATTTCTCCTAGTTGGGTGTAGTTTTACCATTTTGAAGTTTAGATTGGGGATTGTGAAATGCTGACTAGGAAGTGGTTTCAGCAATTAATCTTCTGCCAATCGACCCTTCAAATTGGGTTGATAAATTGGGGTTGAAAGAGACTCGATCGGGGTTTGTTTGGATCAAGCGCATCTTTTATCGAATTTGTGACTCAAACTTTTTGACTCAAACAAAGTTTGAGTGATGATCTTTTGATTGATGATCTAGGGTGATGTTTAGCCTCTTGGTTGCCCTTCGGTGGTGGCAATTTCACCCGTTTCCATCAGTTGTTTAAAGCGGCGTAATTCGTCTCCTATTTGCTGTTCTGGTTCTTCCCCAAACAGTTTGGCGATCGCTGCTGTCACCATGCCTCCCGGCATGTCGTACTCCATTACAACTTTGACTTCAGTGCCGCGATCGTCAGGGGCGGGCGTGAACCTCACAAAACCAGAATTATCGACGGATGCACCCTCGATCGAAGCCCAGGCAATTAGTTGATTGGGTTGATCGTTGATGATGTCAGCATCCCACTCAACGGTTTGGCCCATTGGGGCATTTGCTACCCAGTGAGACCGCCGCATATCAATTACTTGCACCGATCGCACATGCTTCATGAAGGTCGGCAAGTTTTCAAAGTTATGCCAATATTCATAGAGTTCGGCGGCGGATTTGTTGATGGTGACAGTTTTCTCAACTTTGATCGATTTGTTGATTCCTACTGCGTCTGCTACTTTATCGGTCAGGCTTTTGTCTGCGGTTGCACCGTGATAGGCAAGACTGCCACCTGCGATCGCCGTTAGCACTCCTCGCAGCGATCGCTGTTGCAATCCCATCAAAACCATGGCACTACCACCGATGATAGAGGCCCAGCGTTCATGATCCGATAGGCTTTCCTGTGTCTGTTCCGGTTGATTTATTTTTGAAATTTCTGTTTCCATGAGAGTTAACTTTTACCCTTATTTAATAAAAATGGCAACTCGCTGGCTGCGATCGTTTTCTTGCCCATTTTTGCTCATTTGGACTGTCTCCTTGTGTCACTCTTTAGAGGACATTTGAAAAGTTAAAAAGCTTCCTTACCCCGCTCTACATGGCCCCGGCTTCTAGTCTGGGGCGGGCTAGGCGATCAACGGAGACGTTTCAAACATTCTCTTACAGCCATCAAGACTAGGCTGAATAGACGATCGTGCTCCTCATTCTAGAGAGATAAGCCCCGTCATTCTCTTGACAGATCTGTGATTCGGCGACTTGGGTAATCTGCCTATTTGAAGAGTTGAAGATCCATGAGGGTTCGTTACCTTGCGGACATTGAGACGAATTGGAGCAAAGAGCATGGCAACCCAACCGCACAAAAGTCCGACTGATGTTGATGATTTGGACGCAACATTACACGACCCTACTAGGCTTCTAGAAGTCGATCGGGAGGAAGAAGAAGGCGAGCAAGATTTTGGCGACGTGCCTCAAGCGTATACAGAATCCTACGGGACGGGCGTGCATGAGTTGCCAGGCTACACCCTGGGGGGCACACCCGGTACGATCGCGCCGGCGAGTTTAACGCCGCCACCCCCGAACTGGCAGGCGGCGATATCGACGCAAACTACGAGCAAGCAGAAGCAGGCGGAGAGGAATCGGTAGGTGGAACAGCGCCTACACCGGATATGGACATTGTAGACAACCTTGGCAAAGCAGTCGGTTTAGAAATGGACGATCAAGCTTTCCTTCGGACTAACGAAATCTTAGAACAACGGGACAATCACCGATGGGAACTAGAACCCACTTCCTCAGAAGATTACAGCGATCGACAACTTGAGATCGATGCAGCGATCGATTCACAAACCGACGAAGAACTTGAAGAGTAGTAGCAAAATATAGGAATCAATGATGAATTTGAAACCGATTAGTCAACAAGTGGTTGCCGTCGTAGGAGCCTCTAGCGGAATTGGACGGGATACAGCTTTACAGTTTGCTGAGAAAGGAGCAAAAGTCATTGTTGCCGCTCGCAGTAAAGCAGGATTAGCAACGCTAGTTGAAGAAATTGGTCAACAGGGTGGGGATGCGATCGCCATTCCCGCAGATGTGTCAGACTTCAACCAGGTAAATGCGATCGCAGATCGAGCGATCGAGCAGTTTGGGCGGTTAGATACCTGGGTACATCTGGCTGCAACTTCGATTTTTGCACCGTTTGATCAGGTCACACCTGAAGAGTTTAAGCGGGTGATCGAAGTTAATTTGTTGGGTCAGGTCTATGGAGCAATGGCGGCTTTGCCTCATCTAAAACGCGAAGGTGGAGGCGCGCTAATTCATATTTCTTCAATGGAGGCGCGGCGATCGCTACCCTACCAGAGTGCCTACTCTTCGTCTAAACATGGAATAACCGGGTTTCTGGATGCCTTGCGCCTCGAACTCAAACACGAAGGCTACCCAATCAGTGTCACCAACATTATGCCCGGTGTCATTAACACTCCTTTCTCAATGGTTCGGACAAAATTTGAGCAGATTTTAGACCTCAAACTCTGATTCAGCCGTGAGCATGATATTATTTTCAAAGTTAGCGCTACACCTGACTTTGAAAAAATAGCTCAATTCTGAAACCGTAG